>JAYVOE010000132.1:0-21131 GCA_043758065.1 Spartobacteria bacterium
CTTTTGCTCCGGAACTCACCGCCAAGGTAGGCCGGATCAATCTAAACCAAGCTCCGCTCAACCAAAGAATTTTGATTGATTACAGCGGACGGGCACCGCAGGGAGTAGAGCCGATGTCCACACCGGATTTCAAGCCACTTACGGATTAGATTCTCGAATTTCTCCCTGGGCGGTGGTGGACGGTTGCCCGAAGCCGAAGCACGCGCCGAGCCCCGCGACGAATACCGAGTTTTGGGGGAAGAAGCTGGCGAAGAACCGGGAGCGCGATGCCACGGTGACGGCGACGTTGCAGGAACGCGGCTGGCGGGTGTTGCGCATCTGGGAATGCGATCTGGGGCGGAACCATTGGCCGGAGGTGGCGGCAAGGGTGCGCGGGATTTTGAGCGGGCTCTAGCGTTTGTTGCGCTTTTTCAATTCCTTGGCGAGGGCGCGGGCGGTGTCTTCGAGTAGTGCTTTCAACTCCTCGATATCGATGAAACTCCCCTCAAAACTAATTGCCGTCTGCTGGATCGCCCGATCGCTCGTCGCAATCGTCAGGTGATATTTCGTCCCGTATTTCGCGACCAGCCGCTCGATAATCGCGTCGGCGGTCTGATTCGCCCGCGAATAGAAAATCTGGATGCCGCCCGCCTCCGTGTGCTCGCTGACTTTGCTCCCCTGACCGTCAAAAACCAGCACGACATTCACCTCCGATGAATCCTGATAATCGGTCAGCAGCTTGACCAGTTCATCCCGCGCCAACGCCGTATTTCGCTGGTGTTTCGCTCGTAAATCGGGCCAGCCGAAAATCACCGAATGGCCATCAACGATCAGATAGCGCTCTAACACGGATGAAAAATTTAGCTGTGGCCGAGCAGCGTCGCGTTGTCCACCCCGCGCAGCTCGAAGAGCCGCAGAATCGTTTCCTCGATCAAATTATTCGGGCACGAGGCGCCGGCCGTGATTCCGACTTTCAGCGGACCCTGCGGCAGCCAGTTGGGCGAGGTGATTTCGGCGTGTGCGTGCAAATCGAAATGGACAATTTCGTTCGCCGAAGTCAGCCGGGTGGAGTTGCGAATGAAATACGTCGGCAATTTTTCCTGACCGATCTCCGCGAGATGAGACGTGTTCGAGCTATTGTAACCGCCGACCACGAGCAACAAATTCAGCGGCTCATTGAGCAGGTGATTCAAGGCATCCTGCCGCTCCTGAGTCGCTCCACAAATCGTGTCAAAGAACCGGAAGTTTGGGTTTTCCAACGGAGTTCCATCCCTATCTGCGACAGCTTTTTTCACACGCCGCTGCACTTCCTCCGTCTCGCCGCGCAACATCGTCGTCTGGTTGGCCACGCCGACCGATTTCAGATGCAAGTCCGGGTCAAATCCCGGTGAATACGCGCCCTTGAATTTCTCTAAAAACGCCGCTTTATCGCCACCGCGCCGGATGTAATCGCAGACGTAATCCGTCTCTTCCAGCGTCAGGACAACTAGATAATGACCGTTCCCCGTTTTGCCCATCGCATGGGAGCTGGTGGCTAGCGTTTCCTCGTGCTGCGCCTTGCCGTGAATGATCGAGGTGACCGAATCATTCGCATTCTGCCGGACGCGTTTCCAGACGCTCATGACGTCGCCGCAAGTCGTATCGACGATCTCACAGCCCTTCGCCTTGATCTTGTCGACCGTCGCGACTTCCGCGCCGAACGCGGGAACGATGACCACGTCTTCCGGCTTGAGCAGATCGATCTCCGCTTCGCGGTTTTTCCCAATCAGATTTTTGATGCCAAACGACCGAATCTGTTCATTCACCTCGGGATTGTGGATAATCTCGCCGAGAATGAATAAATCCCTGTCCGCGAACACTTTTCGCGCCGCGTAAGCCAGATCAATCGCTCGCTCGACGCCGTAGCAAAAGCCAAACTGTTTCGCTAGCATCACTGTTGTTTCACCAACGGTCAGCGTGCCGCCGTTCGCCCGCAGACGATCAACGATCTCGCTGCGATAATGCGTCTCCACCTGCGCCTGCACCGCCGCCATCACATCGGGCGTGCGCAGGTTCACCCGAGCCGGGCGAATTGCAGTGGGGTTAGACATTATTCAGAAATCAGAAGCGGTCCGGCAGGGTCCTTGAACCAAGCGGAGGACAGCATGTAAGAACGTGGTGGATCGGGATCTTTGCTCTGGTCGAGCTTCAGCACTTTCTTGCCGTAGGTTTGATCTTCCGGCAAGGAACGCGCGATGGTCACGGGCGTGCCGACCTTCACGAGAGCGAACAAACGGGCGGCCGCTTCACGATGCAAACGCACGCATCCGTGGGTGCGGGGATACGGATGCACGAAACCTTCGTGGAAACCGTAAGCTGGCAAAAACTCGCACCAGTAAGCCATCGGATAACCGGCATCTGGCTCGCTCACGCGACGCTTGTTTTTGATCTTGTCCGTGATGTGAAAATTGCCCGTCGGCGTGGTTGCGCCGGGTTTGCCAACGCAACCTTGCACGGCCATGAGGAGGCGGTCGCCTTCCTCCACGTAAATGTTCTGTGTTGCGAGGGATAATTTCATCACGACTTTGTCCGGATTATGCGGCTTGTAAGCGGTGACGGTGTATTTGCCATGCGGCGCGGTGGTCGTGCACGCGGGCAAGAGGATGAGCGCGAGAAGCGCACTGAGTTTGAGGAGCAGGTGTTTTTTCATTCGAGTTGCAGTTATATGGATGAGGTTCAGGGAAATTTCCAGCGGAGTTCGAGTGAATTCTAGCCGATGGCGGCCATGATTTCCGAAAGATCGGCGCGCACCTGACGAATGGGCGGGCATTGTTTCAAAGCCGTGTCGGGATCTTTCAAACCGTGACCTGTGACGACGCAGACAATCTTGCTGCCGGGCGCAATTTGCGGCCGCGGGCAAACGGCGCAGCGATCCGGCCCGATGCATTTCATCAACCCCGCAATCGACGCCGCACTGGCTGGCTCGACGAAAATCCCTTCGTTCGACGCCAGCCATTTTTGCGCTGCTAAAATTTCCTCGTCGGTGACGATGTCGATGCTGCCTCCGGAATCCAAAATCGCCGTATTCGCACCCTTCCAACTCGCCGGGTTGCCGATACGGATTGCAGTTGCCAAGGTTTCCGGGTGATCGATGACGCATTTGTGATACACGGGTGCCGATCCCGCCGCCTGGAAGCCGGAAACGCGCGGCAGCTTGGTCGATTTGCCATTGGCCAGAAATTCCCGGTAGCCCATCCAATACGCGGTGATATTTCCCGCATTTCCAACGGGCAAAATATGCCAGTCCGGTGCATCGCCGAGCTCTTCGATGATCTCAAACGCGCCCGTCTTTTGACCCTCGATCCGATGCGGATTGATCGAGTTGACGATAGCGACCTGACCCAACTCACCCACTTCCCGAACCAGACGCAAGGCGTCGTCGAAATTCCCCTCGATCGCGATCACTTCCGCGCCATACATGAAGGCCTGAACCAGTTTCCCCATTGCGATTTTGCCCGCCGGCAGCAGCACAATGCACTTCAAGTCCGCTCGTGCGGCATAGGCCGCCGCCGCCGCTGAAGTGTTGCCCGTCGAGGCGCAAATCACCGCCTGCGCACCGGCTTCCGCCGCCTTCGAGATCGCCATCGTCATCCCGCGATCCTTGAAGGAGCCGGTCGGATTCAGGCCCTCGTATTTAATATAGACCTCGCTCTCCAGCCGCTCGCTCAGCTTCGGCGAATAAATCAGCGGAGTGGAACCCTCGTTCAGCGAAACGATCGGCGTCGCATCCGACACTGGAAGAAATTGGCGATACCGGGAAATCACCCCGCGATCATGGAGAATGGACTTCATAAAAAAGTGAGCGGAGTTACAGCGCTATCAGGAAAAAAATCACGCAAACGTCTCCACATGCAGTAACGCTCCCGGGGCTTTCACGCAATCCAGCGCCTCGATCTCGGCCAGCGCATTTCGCATGCGGCCTTCGGTTGCCAGATGAATCATCAGCACCAGCGGAATCGTTTCGCCTTCATATGTTTCCGGCTGAATGACCGACGAAATCCCGATCTCGTGTTTGCCGAAAATGTTCGCCACCTGACCCAGCACGCCCGGACGATCCTCGACTTGGAGCCGCAGGTAAAACGACGCCACCACCTCCTCGAACGGCAGGAGATCGCCATAAATCCCATGCGCCGTGAACCCGAAAAAATTCCGCGGAGCCTGCAACGCCAGCGCCGCCTCGGCCAGATCGCTGATCACCGAACTCGTCGTCGGATCCTGACCCGCCCCGCGCCCATAAAACAACGTATCGCCGACCACATCGCCACGAACCGCAATCGCATTAAAAACCCCATTCACCGACGCGAGCACGTGCGTCTTCGGGATCAACGTCGGATGCACGCGCACATCGACCCGTTCGCCGATTCCCGCCTGAATCACGCCCAGCAATTTGATCGTGTAGCCCAGCTTGCAGGCAAACGCGATGTCCTCCTTTGTCACCTTCTCCACGCCCTCGACGTGAATCCGATCGGACTCGACCCAAAAACCATACGCCAGCGACGCCAGAATGATCGCCTTGTGCGCCGCGTCCCAGCCATTCACATCGAGCGCCGGATCCGCCTCCGCATAACCCAGCGCCTGCGCCTCCGCGAGTGCCTCGGGAAAATCCAATCCCGCCTCGGACATCCGAGTCAGAATGTAATTGCTCGTCCCATTAATAATCCCGTGCATCGAAAGAATGTGATTCCCCACAAACGCCTCGCGCACCGTCTTGATGATCGGGATTCCGCCAGCCACAGATGCCTCGTAAAAAATCGGCACTTTCTTCGCCTCCGCTGCCGCGAAAATTTCCTTCCCGCGCTCTGCCAGCAACGCCTTGTTGCCCGTCACCACGATCTTGCCCGCCTCGATCGCCGCCATTACAAACGCAAACGCCGTCTCGATTCCGCCCATCAATTCCACCACCACATCCACCGTCGGGTCGGCGATCAAATCCATCGGCTGAGTCGACTGCAACTCGACTGGAACGCAAACTTCGCGCACCTTCTTCCAATCGCGCGCCGCGACTTTACGAACGACAAACTCCACCCCGAGACGCTCCCTCAGCAACACGCGATTCTGCGCCAGATGCTTGTAAACACCCGCGCCCACATTGCCGAGACCGGCCAGACCGATGCCCACGGTTTTCATCGGATTTTTGAGCGGAGTTGCATTCGGTTCAGGGCGGGGAAAACGGGAGCGAAATCATTCCCGCATCCCGCGGCATCTGTAAAGATCGGAGTTCGCCCTGTTTCTCGAAAATACTGGTCTTTCCACTGGCGGGCTTCCGCAAACTTGTGATAGAGACAGGAGTTCCCCAGACCGAACGCCCGGTATTTTAGAAAAGACGTCATCATCATGAAAAGCTGGAGAACCATTTTACTCGCGGGTGCCTATGCCTGTGCCTGCACCACCGTGATCGCCGACCCAACCATCAATACCGTCGACGGCGATCTCGCAGTTCGCTCAGAGGTCTTCGTGATCAACCCCGACCCGAACCTGGCCGTCATCGGAGTTCCAGTCGAACCCGCCGCCGCCGCAACGCCTCGGCCCGAAAGTTTCCACGGTTACGCCGCGCAAACCGGCGCCTGGGCGTTGTTTTTCACGGGCATTGGCGGCGTCGCCTGGTTCGCCTGGCGCAATTTGCAAATCGGCAAACGCAACACCCGCTGGAAAAAACGTCACGCCCGGTGGCTGCCTTTTTAATACGTTGCGCTGTTGATGAAAAACTGGAGACATTTTTTGCTCGTTGTCGTCGTGGCCGTCAATGCGGCGACAGCGGCCCCCAGTTTGGACGACACGACGTTGCGGCCTGGCATCGACGGGAGTGCGGCCGACAATCCGCCGCCCGTTGGTCCAGTTCGCCCCGTTGAACCTACGTCTCCCGAAGTTTTTGATGCGAGTTCCATTCGACTCCGCCACGTCTGGCCACATGTCACGATCCTCGTTCTTAGCGTCGGCGTTCTCATTTTTGTCCTCGGGCGAGAACTGGGAGCCAGACGGCGTAAGCGACATCGCCGGAAACGCCGTGTGCTCTAGCGGTTGTCCAGCTCGACAAACACCGCTCCGACCAAAATCGACGCGCTGATCTTCAAGAAATTCCGCTCTGCGTCATCGCTCAACCAGGCGCGAATGTCCCTCGCCCGACGATACGATTTCAAGCTCAGATCCTTGTCGATCCCGACCAGACTCAATTGCACTTCGATCGCGTGGAATTTCCCCGCGCGCACCTCGATCTCAGAGCGCCCGAGCACCGTCACCTTTGCGATGTAAGGCGAGCCCGTCGCGTAGGTCAGGAAAACCACTTCGTCGCCATTTTTGAGCGGCTGACTTCGCAAATAAAGCAGCGAACTTTGCAAATCGAACACGTGCGGCAACCGGTAAACCTTCACCTTGCCATCGTCTTTTTGCCGCGGCTCCGTCGTGCGAACGCGCGTCACCGACTCCGGCGTAAACGTCTGGATCGTGTGCCGTTTTTCATCGGAATACGTCTCATCGAGCACCGCGCGCATTGGCTCCAACGTCACCGGATCGCACTCCGCCAGCGTGTCGGAATCAAGCAAAAACAAGCCGCGCGCCAGCCCGATCGTGCCGCCAGTCGCATGGAGAATTTGCCGTCCGTCCTTCTGCGAAAACGCAATCGTCACCTTGCCAGCAGGCAATTTTCCCCAGCCGCCGGTGTAGTGCAATTCACGCGCCGCCAGAGGCGGAAATGGGCCAACCTGCGGCGCCGGAACCTTCGCCAACCAAGCCGGCGGCGGCACTGAATCCACTGCAACTCCGATGGAAACCCAGCTCAGCCAGACGACGCCAAGGAGTTTCGGAAGGGAGTTCAGCATGTGGAAATTAAGAAGATGGGATGACGCGTTCGAGGGACGGACTGGCCACCCAGCCAGTCGTTTTGTCCGGCAGGCGGCACTGCGTCCATGGGCCGTTGACACTGGTAATCTCAACGGCTTGTCCCGGTTTTAATCCGAGGATCGACGGGCTGGTGGACGTAAAATTGGAGCGAAGTGATTCCGGTTTCAGCGCAATCGCGCGGTTCGGCGACGCCAGCGGAAAGTCGCGCAGCCAGAAACTCAGGGCCGCAATGGAAAAAACCAGAGCCGCCAAAACCTGCGTCATCTGCCAGGGCAATTTCGTCCCGCCCAGCACGTGCCACGCGGCGACACCCGCCAGCAGAAAAATCCATAACGCTGCAACTCCGCTCAAAACGCTTGCCCGCAAGCCCAGGCGGGGGATTTGTTCCCACCATTGGGATGGAACTCCGCTCAGATTTTCCAGATGCGCCTGCGCGTCCGAGAGCATCGGTTCGAGAATCAGCGTGCGCTCAAATTGCAAAATCGCTTTCGCCGGATTAGCCGATTTCTCATAGGCCAGACCGAGGTTGTAGAAAATCTCCGGACGGTTTTCTCCGCGTCGAATCAGCGTTTCGTAACTGGAAATCGCCGCGCCGAAATCGCGTTTGTTGTAGCTCTCATTCGCCGCGGCAAACGTGTCGGCGGTGCTCGCAGAACCAAATCGAAGTCCAATCAAAAAAAGAATCAGGAGCGTTTTCATTTCGCGGAAAGGACCGATTGGAAACGGCGGAGTTGCTCGGTCGTCAGTTCGCGTCCGCCTTGTTTTTTCGATGAGCCGCCGCCGTAAGCGAGCTCGTCGCGACGGGCAAAAATCTCGCGCACCGTCTCGTCGTCTGGAGGCGGATTCCCGGTGAGTTCGGCGTCGATTTCCAACTGACGCGCGGCTGCGGGAAAGAATTTCACCGGATCAGCCGAACGCAGCGCCGTGGCGAGCGCGGCCTTTTCGGCGTGTAGTTTTTTGATCCGAGTTGCAGTCGAATCTGGCGCGAACGCGGCGGCGATCTTTGGCCAGGCCAGTGCGCCGAGAAGAATCAGCGGCAAACTTTGGAACGCCCAGAACGTGCGCGTTTCCCAGATCGGATCGAAGCTGCGGATTTCGCTGAGCGAAGTTTTCACCGGAGTTAAATTGGATTCAGCGGATTCTGCGACGGCAGTTTTCGGAGTCGCGGATGGAGTTGCGGTTGCGACGTTTCCTGTCGATGGCGTTGGCGTCGCGGCAGTGATGGCTTGACCCTCGATTTGCACGGAGATTGGCGGCGCTTCGAGCGTGATGTATTTGTCCTGCGCCGGATCGAAATAGACGAAATTCAGCGTAGGCAGCGCGGTGGATTTGCGCTCGGGAATGATCGCCATCTCGAAAGTCTTATCGCCGGAAACGCCCATTTCATCGGTCGGCGTGAGTTTGCCGGTCGCCGGATAGGTCCGAAAACCATCGGAGTTAGACAGGACTGGCGCGGTGACGTTGTCGAAGTTGCCGCGACCGGAAATCGTGGAGCTATACGTGATCGGGTCGCCGATTTTTACCTGCGTCGGCTTGGCGGAAGACTTGAGCGTGAATTGGCCGACGGCTCCGGCGAAACCGGGCGGACGCGGCGACGGCAGTTGCTTCACGTGGAGCGTGGCCGGGTCGGTGTGGACGGTCATTTCGCGCTCGACGCGCTGGTTGCCGAAGAAATTCGCGAACGGGTCGTTGCCAAATGGATCGTCAAATGGACTGCGCTGGCGGCGGGTTTGCGGCATCCCGACGACGAAATTCAGCGAGGCCGGGCCGACGGATAAATCGCCGGATTTCGCCGCCACGAGGCTGGTCTGGTAAATGAGCACGCGGTAGTCGCGGCCTTTGACGGATTTTTGTTCGAGCCGAGCCTGCGGAAAACGGAGCTTGGAAAAACCTTCGCCATCGATCTGCGGCATTTGGCCGGGCGGGTTGAGTTGAAAAGTGACGGTGCTGTCGAAATAGAAGCGGACTTCGACGGGAACGATTTCGCCGACGTAGGCGGTGTCTTTCGGGAGGAGAAGTTCGGCGTAAATTTTCGAGGCGGATTTGGTATCGTCGTCGCGGGATGCGTTGCCGCCGCTGCTGATTGCGCCTTTCTCGACGGTGATAGCGATGGGACTCGTATTAAAACTTTGCCCGCCCGCTTCGAGCACGATGGCCGGGATGGTTAATTTCCCGGGTTTTTGGGGTGTGACGAGATACGTGATGACGGTGGACATGGTCGCGCCGAAGCCGCTGCTGAGCTCGAAGCGCTGGCTTTTGCTCTGGTAATTGATGTCGAGCCCATCGGCGTCGATGTGGCCTGGCATATTGGCGTTGCGCGCGCCGGTGATGGTGATCGTGAGGCGGATCGGGTCGTCCACGGTGGTCGTGGTCGAGGAGACGTTGGCCGTGACGGTGGTATCTTCGGCGCGAACGAGCCCAGTCAGGCAAAACGTCGCGATTAAAAACGTCGCGATTAATAAAAAGAGAAGCTTGTGGGCTGTCATGGTTTACCAATCCTTCGCCACGGGTGCTTCGCTGGCTTGTTCACGCAAAATGACGCGTTCCTCTTCGCCTTGCATGGCTTCGATGAGTGCGCGGGCTTGTTCCTGGCTCATTTTTCCGTCTTGTTCCTGCTCGGGTTGCGCGGCCTGGCCCATTTGCTCGGGCTTCGGCTCGTCCTTCTTTTCGTCGCCCTCATTGGACTTTAACTCGCCTTGTTTTTTCTCGCCGGGAGTCGGCATGGGATCGGCTTTGTCCTGTTTGTCGCCGTCTTTTTTCTGCGGCTGCTGCTGGTTGCCCGATTGCGGAAGTTGGTCCGGCTTGTTCTGGCCCTTGCCGTCTTTGTTGTCCTTCCCATCTTTGTTGTCTTTGCCATCGTCCTTCGGCTTGCCTTGCTGATCCTTCTGTTCGGAATCTTTTTGCTGCTGATCTTTTGAATCTTTCCCGTCCTTCTTCGGATCGTTTTTGGACTGATCCTGCTTCTGCTGTTGGTTTTTCTGATCTTGCTGGTCTTGTTTGTCCTGCTTGTCTTTGTCGTCGCGCTTTTGTTGATCCTCTTTCTTTTTCTCGTCTTCCTTGAGCAGTTTTTCGACGAGATCACGATTCGTCTTCGCGTCGGAAAATTTCGGATCGATCTTCAACGCCTCGTCATAGTGCGCGAGCGATTCCTTCCAATCGGCGATGGCTTTCGTGCGGTCCTTTTCCAGCTTGTCTTTGCCAATCAGAAACAACGAATTCGCCGCGTTGTATTCCGCTTTTTTGCGAACATCCGGATCCTGGCTCGTGCTCGCTTTGCTGAAAAAATCCAGCGCGTGCTGTGCGGCGTCGGGCTTCTTCTCCTGAACCGCGCTCAGTCCCTGATTGAACGCCCGCTTGTCCTTGTCAAACCACTCGACTGCGTTCGCGCGCATCGGCAGCAACCCGAAAAACGCCGCCGATACGACTGCAACTCCGCTCAGTTTTCGGCGTCGATCATTGAAACTTTGGGCCAGCACAAACAGCACAATGGCTAGACCGAGCGGCCATTGATAGCGTTCAATCGGACGTCGCGACGTGAATTGATTTCCCTCGCGCTGCTCGAGTTTTTGAATGCCGTCGTCGAGGAGTTTTTGCACGGCGTTTGAGCCATTTTCGAGGTGAACGTAGAATCCGTCACAGGCGGCGGCGATCTCTTTCAGTCGAGTTTCATCCAACTTGGTTTTCACAAATTGCCCGGCGTCATCGCGCACAAACGTGCTCTGGCCGTTCTCCTGAATCGGAATCATCGCGCCTTCGCTCGAGCCGACGCCGACGGTGAAAATCCGCACGCCCGCGTCCTTCGCGAGTTGCGCCGCCTTTAGCGCGTCGGCGTCCAATTCTTCGCCATCGGTAAAAAGGACGAGCGCTTTGTTAGCACCCTCGGCTTTGCCAAACGCTTGCAAACTCACCTTGATAGCCTCGGCCAGATTCGTGCCGCCTTTGGGGATGATGTTCGTGTCGATTTGCTCCAGCGAATCCTGCACCGCGCCGTAATCGATGGTCAGCGGCGCTTGCAAAAACGCCGACCCGGCAAACGCCACCAGCGCGATGCGGTCGCCGTCGAGAATCCGCAACAAATCCTGCACCGCCAGCTTCGCGCGGGTAAGTCGATTCGGAGTCACATCGTCGGCCAGCATCGAGCGCGAGGTGTCGATCGCGACGACGACATCGCGGCCTTTGCGTTTCACTTCCTGCGTCTCAAATCCGAGTTGCGGACGCGCCAGCGCCACGATCAACGCGGCCAAACTGAGTTGAGTTAGAATGAATTGAGCGAGACGTTTTCCCCGCGAAACGCCTTGCAGCAAAGTGGAGCGGAGTTTGGGCGCAATCAGTTGGGCCAGTCGTGCGGCGGACTTTTTTTCGGCGACGACATAGAAAACCGCGAGCAACGGAATCAAAAGCAAAGCCAAAAACCAGAGCGGCATGGCAAAAGTAACGGGCCAGTTCATTGAGCGAGCCTTTGTGGGAAGATTCGGGTGCCGACCGAAGACTTCCAGATGTCCCCTCGTTCCCAAGTTGCACTTGGGAACGCACTTATCCCGGCAGTTGCACTGCCCTGCGGGTTTACCATTGATGCTTTGGCTAATACGGACCGCCCGAAGATGGTCCCACGTTTCGGTAGCCCAGCTACCAAGACAAGGGCGTTCCCAAGTGCAACTTGGGAACGAGGGAAACGAATTTTGCGACTTTCTCTGAATGCGATTTGAGTCATGGCGAGCGTCTCCAGATCGTTTGTTCGAGGAGGAATGGAACGATGAGTAGGATGAAACCCGCACCTAAAAACCACGGAAAGAGGTCGCGGTAATTCCGGTAGAGCTTCACCTCCATGGTGGTTTTTTCGAGTTTGTCGATGCGCTCGAAGACGTCTTTCAGCGACGCGGTGTCTGTGGCGCGAAAGTATTCGCCCTTGCTGATTGCGGCGATTTTCTTGAGGCCTTCTTCCTCGAACTTCATCATCACGTTGGCGTAATGCACATTGCCAAAACCGTCGCGTAACGGAAACGGGACGATGCCGTTGGTGCCCGCGCCGATGGTGTAAATCTTGATGCCGAGCGCGCCCGCAGCCTCGGCGGCAGTCATGGGCGAGACGCGACCGGCGTTGTTGTCGCCATCGGTCAGGAGTACGATCAATTTGCTCTTCGCGTCCTTATTTTTGAAACGGTTCGCGGTGGACGCAATCGCCGACCCGATGGCGGTGCCGTCCTCGACCATGCCGATGCGAATACGGTCCATGTTTTGCGCGAGCCAATCGTGATCCAGCGTCGGCGGGCTGACTAAATACGGGCGACCGGAAAAGGCGACGATGCCGATGCGATCATTCGGGCGGCCTTCGATGAATTTCTGAGTTACTTGTTTCACCGCTTCGAGACGGTTGGCGCGCTTCATTCCGATGGTAAAATCTTCCGAAAGCATTGAACGCGAGACGTCGATGGCGAGCATGATATCGATCCCACTCGCCTGTGTTTCCGTGCGCGACGTGCCCCATTGCGGACGCGCCAATGCGAAAATAAGTGAGGCGAGTCCGAGGTAACTCAGCGTCGCCAGAAACGCGCCGACACGCGATTTCCGCATCTGGCCGAGCGAGCGAACCAGATTGGTGGACGAATAAACCACCGCCGCCGAGCCGCCGCGTTTTCCTTTCAGCCAAGCGATCACCGGAATAAGCAAAAGCAGCAGCAAAAAGAGCGGCTGAATGATTGCAAAACCCTCGCCAATTTCCAGCGGCTTCATGGCGTTTGGCCTCCTCGGACAAATTGCTCCGCCTTTTGCCAAAGCTCGCGATTGTCTGCGCTGGTGGCCTGGAGTTTGGCAAATTCGATGAGGTCGCTTTTGTCGAGAAACGACTTGAGCAGAGTGCGATCCGATTCACTGAAAGACGTCGATTCGGAGAGCGATTGGAGAAATTCCTGCGAAGTCTGACGCGTCGCCGGGATGCCGTATTGACCCACCACAAAACGACGCAAAACCGAGGCGACTTCCACGGTGAATTCCTGAGGACTGCTCGTCTCGATCTCGGGATGGATTGCGTCTAGGCCCACGAGCGCCTGCTGCTGCGGCGTCAGGGGCGGCAACTGCATTGCCAGCCAGCGTTTCCGCAGCCACCATATCACTGCAACTCCGATCAAAGTGGCCAAAATGGTCAGCGCGATTACCGCCCAAAGCGGCAAAAAGGGGATGTCGTATCCGCTGGCAAACGGCTTGAAGCCTTCTGGCAAAGTCGCCTGCGCCCATATAGCTCTGCTCATCGGAAGCCGGCCCTCCGTTCGCGGGTTTTGAAAAACTGACGCAGCGCGGGCAAATAATCCTGATCCGTGCGCAGTCGGATGGAGTCGATTTTTTTCCCGCGGAACACGTCCTGCCAGCCGCGCCAGAGTTCGTCGGCTCGCGAGCGAAACGTTTCGCGGACGCGGCGATCCGATGTGTTGACCTCGATTTGCTCGCCGGTCTCTGCGTCTTCCAACGTGATGCGACCAATGTCGGGCAATTCCTCTTCGCGCGGATCGACCACCGCCAGCGCAATCAAATCGTGACGCTGACTCGTCGCTCCCAATTCGCGCTCGAATGAATCGGTCTGGAAGTCCGAAACCAGGAAAACGACCGCGCGCCGGGTAAGCACGCGGTTGAGATAATTCAACGCGACCTGCGGATCAGTTCCGCGTTTTTTCGGCTCGAAAAAGAGAATTTCACGGATTAAGCGCAAAGTATGCGTGCGCCCTTTTTTCGGCGGAATGAAGAGCTCCACGATGTCGCTGAAGAGCAACAGCCCGACTTTGTCGTTGTTGCGAATCGCGCTGAAAGCCAAAACTGAGGCGACTTCGGCTGCTATGTCGCGCTTGGAATTTTCCACGCTGCCGAAAACGCCCGACGCGCTGACATCGACCACCAGCATCACGGTTAACTCGCGTTCCTCCGTAAATTTTTTGATATAAGGTTCGCCGGTCCGGGCGGTGACATTCCAGTCGATCGAACGGATTTCGTCACCCGCCTGATACTGCCGCACCTCGTCGAAATTCATTCCGCGCCCCTTGAAAACGGAATGATACGACCCGGCAAACGTGGCGTTCACCAGACGTTTCGTCCGGAGTTCCAGCTTGCGGATTTTCTTAAGAATGGACTTGGCGTTTTCCACGGCGGGAAAGGCGGCGACTAGGGAACGGGCAGGCCTTCAAAGACTTTTTGCACGATCATTTCCGAGGTCATTTCCTCGGCCTCAGCCTCGTAGCTAATGCCGACGCGGTGCCGCAAAACGTCGGTGCCGATGGTCTTGATGTCCTGTGGCGTGACGAAGCCGCGACCGTTTAGAAATGCGTTCGCTTTTGATGCGAGTGTGAGTGCAATGGTGGCGCGCGGGCTGGCCCCGTAGCGGATCATGCCGTCGAGTGGAAGCTTGTATGTCGCTGGCTGGCGCGTCGCCCAAACGACATCGACGATGTAATCTTTCACCCGATCATCGACGTAGATTTCGTTCACGATCTCCCGCGCTTTGATGATGTCGGCGGGTTCTGTAACGGCCTGGACGTCGAGTTTTGGAGCCGACGTTCCCATCAGATCGAGGATGCGACGTTCCTCGGCTTTCGTTGGATATCCGACGGACAGCTTCAGCATGAAACGATCAAGCTGCGCCTCGGGAAGCTGGTACGTTCCCTCTTGCTCCAATGGATTTTGCGTTGCCAAAACGAGAAACGGATCGGGCAATTTATAAGTCGTATCGCCAATCGTCACCTGGCGTTCCTGCATCGCTTCGAGCAACGCGCTCTGGACTTTCGCAGGCGCGCGATTGATCTCATCCGCGAGAATCAAATTTGAAAAAATCGGGCCGCGCTTCGTCGTAAACGCACCGTCCCGCGGATTATAGATTTGAGTTCCAATCAAATCTGCGGGCAATAAATCCGGCGTAAACTGCAGCCGCTGAAATCCGGTGCGAATCGTGGACGCGAGCGTTTTTACCGTCAGCGTTTTCGCCAAACCAGGCACGCCTTCCAGCAGCACGTGGCCATTCGTCAGCAGGCCAATCAACAGCCGGTCGATCAGATACTTCTGCCCCACGACGACGCGGGCGATTTCTTGTTGCAGCGGGGCAATCCAATGGCTGTGTTCCTGGACTTGGCGGGTGATTTCGTCGGTGGCGCTGGGCATAAATATTAATTGGTGGATAAGAGACAGTCTGACACTGCGGGCGTTCGATTTTTCCGAAAGCAGGCTGACGGGCAAGCAGGAATTGCGAAAATGAATCCACTGCAACTCGGATCATTTTGCTGGCCGGGAACAAAAGCTGCTTATTTAGGTGCCATGGCAATCAGCGGTAGTAATTCAGAACTCCCTCTTCCCGATCTTTTGACGATGTTGCGCAATCAACACGGACGGCTCCTTTTCAGCGATCTCGGTTCGATCTCGAATCTCGAAGTTTATCTCACGCCAGCGTGCATTTGCGGCTTCTTCATCTCCGGCGAATGCGTCACTGAAGAAGCGCTTATTCTCGAAAAACTGGTCGCGATCAACATGTCGAAACGGGGCAGATTCCGCTTCGAATCGCTTCCCGGTGAGATGATTAACCAGCGCGTCTCCGTTCCCGTGGACGTCGTGAATCTATCCATCACGCAGATGGCCGATCAGATCGCGTGGCGGCAATCGGACTTCATCCTTCCGGCAAAAATGGTCCTGCTCAGCCAGCCCAATTGCCAGTTCGACGACGCCATGGTCGCCTCTTTTTTTGTGCGGGCAAAAGAATGGTTCGAGATCGGCATCGATGCCCAGCAACTCGCCGTCAAAATGGGAATCGCCATGGTGCAGGCGCAGTTTTACATCCTGAAACTGCGTGAAGCCGGTGCCATTCGTATCGGCATGCCGAAGAGCGCCTACGTCAACCGCCCGAGTCCGATCTTAGTCCAGTCTTCTCGCCTGAAAGTGCTGACGACACGGCGAGTCGGCGGCCGGAATTAAGTTGCCCACGATACATCCGGGCGAGGCTGCTTTGCCGTTGTAACAAGTATGCAAGGTGGATTCATATACATGCTCTTAATTGGCTTCGTCATCGGGGTCATCGCAAAATTTCTTACACCGGGACGCGATCCGGGCGGGTGCATCATCACCATTCTACTCGGCATCGCGGGCTCGATGTTAGCCAGGTTTTTGGGCCGCAGCCTTCACTGGTATCGCGACGGCGAGCCCGCGGGATTTATTGCGTCGGTGATCGGTGCCATTGTTTTGTTGATTGGCTACCGGCTGATCGTTGGGAAAAAAGGTTAGTCTTTCAATTGCAACGACCGCGTCCAGCGGCGGACGAGGCGTTCCGCTTCTTCATTGCGGAGATGCTGGAAATCGATCCCGCCGTAATCGTCAGTGTCGATCAAGCCGGTGATCGCTAGTAAAAAAGTGATTCGGGTTGCATCGTATTCTAACAAAGCGGGCAGCTTCGTTCGCTCGATTTTCTTTTGCTCGCGCAGCACTGAGAGTAACTCCCACGCTTCCTCCAATTCGATCTCACTCGGATGAACTCGCGCAGAGAAATTTTCCCACACAGCGAAGGTTAGTCTCGCCGGAACCGAGAACAACGTGAACAGCGCGAGCCCGAGGTGGAATTTCTCGTGATGCGTTTTCCAACGTCGCACCGCTGCGCCCGTTACTAACAATCCCACCGCAACTAATAGGAAATGCGGCCAGATGGAAATGAAGTTCGGCGCATCGATGCCGCGCGTCGTGGTTAGGAAAAGTAATTCCGCCCACATCAATCCGACGTAAACTAACATCCAGCTAACCAGACTTCCGATCAGGCAACCAATGGTTAGGAAAATGGCGCGGCGATTGTGCTGGCGAAAATGTTCCCGCAAGCCAGGCGGAATCTCTTTCACGCGGGAGAACGATAGCCCTGCGGATCGATCTCCACCGAGGTGTAACCCACGGCGCGAATGCCTCCTAGCAATCGCTCTGATATCGCTGGAACTCGACTCATTTCCGCGGGCTCGATCTGCACCTTCGCAGCGTCGTCGGAAAGGTGGCGCACCCGAAAAATCCGGAAGCCAAGACTGCGCACGTATTCCTCGGCTTGCTCAATTTTTTGCAGCGCACTTGCAGTCACACGAATGCCGTGCGGAATGCGCGAACTGAGGCACGGCTGCGCCACATCATCGGCCGTGGGCAATCCCATTTCGCGCGAGAGCTGGCGGATTTCCAGTTTAGTTAGACCGCACTCTTTCAGCGGGGCGCAGACGGAAAATTCCTGAGCTGCGACTACGCCAGGACGGAGGTGGCCAATGTCGTCGAAATTTTCGCCGTAAGCTAGGAATCGAAAGCCATTTGCGGCGGCATAAGTGTCCATGTTGCGGAAGAGTTCAGCCTTACAAAAGTAACAGCGGTTTACTGGATTAGCCGCATAGTCTTCTTGTGTTAGCTCCGTCGTTTCCAGCACTTCCAGATTCGCTTCTAACTCGACTGCAAATTTTCTGGCTCTGGCCAATGCGGCACGCGGCAGGCTGGGAGAATCGGCAATGATTGCGGTGACGTTTTTTCCTAATACGCGTTGCGCAACTGCTAACAAAAACGAGCTATCCACTCCGCCGGAAAACGCGACTAACAATGGCGCGCGCCTGGCTAGATTGGCTTCTAACTCCGCTCGTTTTTTCGCCGCGCTTTTTTCCATGGGAGTTAGACTCGTATCTGATGGAAAAGTTCGTTCAGCGGCATTTGCAGGCCGATGAAGAAATCGCCGAAGTCCGCGTATTTTGCGCTGACTTCATCGAAGCGCATCTCGTAAACGATGGCTTTGATCTCAAACAAATCGTGCGCAAACAACGTCACGCCCCATTCAGCATCATCGAGTCCCGTCGAGCCCGTGATAAGCTGGCGGACGCGGCCTGCGTAAGTCCGACCAACGGCGGCGTGACCGGCCATCAGTTTTTTTCTAGCTGCGAAATCCAGCGCATACCAATTGTTAGTCGCATCGCGCCGTTTGCTCATGGGATAGAAGCAAAACACCGGCCAATCGGGCATGTTAGGATTCAATCGGTCCTTGGCGTATTTTACCATGCGCTGGGTGAAGTCGGTCGTAGCGGCGACGTGTTCCGGCGAACCGGCAGCGAAGCCTTTTTCGGCGGTCACGGATGCGCCATATTCCTCGTCGGACATGGTGTATTCGCTGCGTTCCGTCATCGAGAGAAAAGAAAAGACCGGAGTTAGAATTTCCTCACCGAGAGAAAGGGTGAGCTTTTTTTCCAGTGCGTTGGCGGCGATGAGATCGTTGGTGAGAAGCATGAAACCGAGGTCGGCTTTCGGCGAAATCATGCTGAAGGTGAGGAGCTGCGTTTCCGGCATCGAACGCGCTTCCTGCACGAGTTCGGAAAGGTCGGTCTTGGCGCGAATTTTTTCCTCCGGCGAAAGCAATTCCCATTGGCCGTGCTCGACGCGGTAGAAGAGGTGCAGCACATACCAGCCTTCCTTCGGGACGAGCGGTTTTTCGATCATAGGGCTGCATGATCGAATCGGGCGGGGCTGCGGTCAAACCGAAAGCGGGCCGCGTGGCCCTGGACGCGCGGCATCTCAGGCAGCGGCCTGACCCGGTTAAAAGGAACAAACGCAGCCGGAGTTGGTTTCCCCCCGTTCATCTGGGTATGAAATCAATCCACCGTTGCCTGCGTTTGCCGGCGCTCACCATCGCCGCTGGTCTATGCAGTCTGGCAGCCGGTTATTCACAAGCTAAACCCAATCCGCAAATGCAGGCGGTGCTCGACAAATTTGCCTCGCTCCAGCCGAAGGCGGTCGAGTCGCTCTCCGCGGAAGACGCGCGGCATGAACCCTCACCAGCAGTTGCTGCCGCTGCCGTGATGAAAGATAAGAATCTAACTCCGCCCAAATACGACGGCGACATCGACAACACAGAACTCAAGCTCGGCACCGGCAATGTGAAAGCGCAGATTTATTCGCCGAAAAGCGACGGTTTACGTCCGGGGATTCTCTACATCCACGGCGGGGGCTGGGTCATTGCCGACCTCGTCACTTATGAAGCCAGCCCACGCGCGCTGGCTATTGGCACCGGAGCGGTCGTCGTTTCAACCCACTATCGCCAGGGACCTGAGAATAAATTTCCCGCTGCGCACAACGACACCGTCGGTGCCTACGAATGGATGCTCGGCAACGCCGAAAAACTGAAGATCGATCCGAAGAAAATCGCCGTCGTTGGCGAGAGCGCCGGTGGCAACATGGCCGTGGATATTTGCATGGCTGCCGTGGAAAAGAAACTCACGCCGCCCATTTATCAGGTGCTGATCTATCCCGTTTCCGAGGCTGCCGCGCAGACTTCGCCCTCGATGGAAGCCTACAAAGACGCCAAGCCGCTGAATACACCGATGCTGAAATGGTTCGCCAAAAACTATCTGAACAACGACGCCGAAGCCGCCGACATCCGGATGTCACCCGCCTTGGCTGGGGAAAAACTGAAAGGCCTGCCACCCGCCACGATCATCGCCGCAGAGATCGATCCGTTACTTTCCGGGATTGAAAAACTCTCGCAAGCTCTGCAAGCCCAGGGCGTGAAGGTGAATTACAAAATGTATCCCGGAGTCACCCACGAATTCTTTGGCATGGGCGCCCTGGTGGACAAGGCGAAGGAAGCCGAGGACCTTGTGAACAACGACCTCAAAAAAGCATTCGGGCAATAACAGACACGACACCGATCAACGCCCGCATGGTTCCCGCCGTGCGGGCGTTTTTCATTTGGGTTAGATACGATTCAGCGTGGTCTAACTCCGATGGAAACTGACTCGTGACAATTTAGTTGCGCCGCTTTTCTGCAGCAAACAATGTGCGGCTATGTGGAACTCGCGGAAAATTCATCGTTGGATCGGGGTTCCGGCCGCGCTTTTTCTGTTGCTGGCGTCTTTCACTGGAGTCTGGTTGGAATGCGTCAAGTTTTTCGGATCGGAGGAAGCCGAACGGGAACGCATTGGTAATCTGGCTTCCACCGTCACCGCGCAGAGTCTGGGCGGAGAGTTTTCAGCGGACTTCGAACGAACTCGGGCCGCCGCCGCCGCACGGGTCGGGGCGCAACCGCTCGAAAAGGTGGTCTGGCAGTTGAAGGGTGATGCGCCGACGGTGATTTTTTATTTCAGCCCGCAAAAAGAACTCGCCGGGCGGCGGATCACGGTGCAGACGCGCACGGGAAAAGTGGTCAGCGAAGAGCCGTATAACGAGGATTCGTTCATTCTCCGACTGCACTCGGGCGAGGCATTGGGCGATGGCGGCCAGGTGCTGGGGATGTTTTGGGGCGCGTCGCTTTTCCTGCTGACTGCCAGTGGAATCTGGATTT
Source organism: Spartobacteria bacterium (assembly GCA_043758065.1). Classification (GTDB taxonomy): domain Bacteria; phylum Verrucomicrobiota; class Verrucomicrobiia; order Chthoniobacterales; family DASVRZ01; genus DASVRZ01. The sequence continues at coordinate 20,153 of JAYVOE010000132.1, forward strand.
ATTTCCGCATGAAGCCGCGCAAAGCGCAGTCAGGCATCCGCAAAGTGTTCTGGGCATTCGCCGCCTCGCTGACGTTGGCGGGGGCGGCTCGGGCCGATTCGCCATTCTTTACCGATGATCCGCTTTTTTCGCCCGGCTGGGAGATCAAGTTCGGTGCCGCGGCCGAGCACAATGCCGGCGGCGACTCGTGGGCCGCACCAATCCTCGATCTGAACTACGCCGTGGTGCCGACGGTGCGACTGGACCTGACGCTGGCTTACGTGGACTCGGCGCCAAAAACAGGGCGGAGTGCGAATGGAATCGGGACGACCGACTTCAAGGTCAAGTGGCGTTTTCTCGAGGAGGATCCGCATGGCTGGCGGCCGACTTTGTCCATCGCGCCTAAAGTCACGTTGCCGACGGCGAGCACGTCTCGCGGGTTGAGCGACGGCGTCTGGCGGGCGCAGTTGCCGCTGGAATTGGGAAAAACGACCGGCGACTGGTATCACTTCGCGGAGGTCGGCTACCAATGGGCCTTCGATCCCTCCGCGAGCGACGTCTTCTTTTGGGGGGCCGGCACGCTTTACAACTTCAACAAACATTTCGCAGCGGGCATGGAGCTTTATGGGCTTTCACCGGTCGAACAGCAGGCATCGCGCGTCTTCGCGGCCACCGTCGGCGCGGTCTATACGTTCGATGCCAACTGGTCGCTCAAAGCCAGCATCAGCCATTCGCTCCGCGACGACACCCAGCCCGGCCCTCGACCCGCTGGCGTCTTCTACGTTGTCTGGAATTTCTGATTTGGAACTCCTCCGCACCGCCTGGTAGGCTGGGCTTTTGCTACGCATCATGAAACAAGCTCTCATCGTCGGACTCGGCGGATGTATCGGTTCCATTGCCCGATACAAACTCAGCGGCCTCATTCTTCACCACACGACTGAGTATCGTTTTCCATGGCCCACGTTTGCCGTCAACGTCGCAGGATGCTTCATCATCGGTG
>JAYVOE010000133.1:0-45396 GCA_043758065.1 Spartobacteria bacterium
TCAACTGGTTTTCCATCCCACACTTCTAACTAATCCGGAAACAAATGGAAATTCATTGATTCAAAAATAACGCCCGATTAAATCAGCAGTTCCTTAGGCGTCAGCGCAGAGTCGGTTCTAACTCGAATCAAAAAAACGCCCGCCGTTTTTCCAGTCGAGTTAGATATCTATCACAGGATTTTCCCGCTCCGTTTTTTCGTCGCGTAAACTGGCTCGCGCCCATTGGAAGCTGCGCCAGGATTGTGAGACGAGGAAGATGGCCAATATGCCGAGCCAGATTTGTCCTTTCAGCAGCGCGTAGCCGCCGCAGAGAAGCGCCACCACGAGGCCGAGCCCGGCAGCGATCAGCGTGCTTTTTGCCTGACCAATGAAAAACCAGAGGATCGATTGGAAAATCTGGCCGCCATCGAGCGGATAGATCGGGAGCAGATTGAAGATCAGCAGGATGCGATTGATGAATTCCACGGCGTCGATGAACTGCATCGCGTCGCTCGACACGCCGGGCATTTGAAAGACGAAATAACGAACCGCTGCGAGCACTGGCCAGAGCACGACATTGACCAGCGGACCCGCCGCGATGCTCCAGAGAAAGGCACCGGGACGAGGCGGCGGCTGCACAAAAGCGATCCCGCCAAACGGCCATAAAATAATCCGGTCGGAACTCCCGCCCACGGATCGGCAGGCGAGCGAATGGCCGAACTCATGCATCAGCACGATGACAAAAAGCGACACATATTCCGCCAGCATCCAGAGGTGTTGATCGTAGCTGCCCTTCCCCATTTGGAACCGGTAATAGGCCACGAGAAACCATGTCCAGTGCAGGGAGACCTGGATCCCGAACGCTTTGAATAATCGGATGCCCGCTTGATTCGATGGCAGCATAAAGCCGGGATTATCGCACGGGACCTGCAAAGGGCACGGAGAATCCACTCGCACTCCGCTCACTTTTTCTGCTTGGCGAAACCCGTCATTTGCGAGCCTAATGCACGGCTCTATGACATTATTGCTGGCGAGTTATTTCGACAATCTGCTGCGTAACATCCAAGGCGAATTCACCTGGTGGAGCCTCATCGGCTACGTGGGAAATCTGGTGTTCGCCAGCCGCTTCATCGTCCAGTGGTATGCCTCGGAAAAGCTCAAGCAAAGCGTCATCCCGATCCAATTTTGGTATCTCAGCATCGTCGGCAGCATCCTCTCGCTGGCCTACGCGATTCACGTGGGAAAGATGCCCATTATCCTCGGTTTCGCGTTTCCCACGGTCGTTTATATCCGCAACCTGATGCTCATCGCCGCCGGCAAAAAGCAATATCCCACCGCCCAGAAATCCACATGAGGGTTCTTTTCCAGAGCACGATGCCTTCGCCGATCGGCACGCTGACGTTGCTCGCCTCCTCGAAAGGATTGACCGGCGTTTATCTGGACCCGATTGCACTGCAACCCGGATGGATTTCCGACGATGCGCCGTTTCGCGAGATACGGATGCAACTCGACTCGTATTTTGCCGGGGAATTGCGCGCGTTCGACGTGGCGCTCGATTTGCAGGGCACCCCGTTTCAACTCCGCGTCTGGCAGGCGCTCCTCGACATTCCCTACGGCGAAACGATCAGCTACGGCGAACAGGCGCGTCGCATCGGCAACCCCCAAGCCATGCGTGCGGTCGGCCTCGCCAATGGGCGCAACCCCATTTCCATCGTCGTTCCGTGTCATCGTGTGATTGGTAAAAACGGCTCGCTGACCGGTTACGGCGGCGGGTTGGATCGCAAACGTTTCCTGCTCGATCTGGAAAAACGACCCGCCTTGGTCGCGGCTTGACTTTGTCTTCACAGGGTCGGGAGCTGAATCTCGAAGGTTTTTCATGCGTTCCCCGATCATCAAGTCGCGTTCCCAAATGATTAGATCACGTTCTTAAATGATTAGACCGCGTTCCTCAATCATTAGACCGTGTTCCCAGAGGGAGGGAATGCGTCCGCCTATTTTAAGAAGCGGACGAATTCTTCCAGCGGCGCACGCACGGTTTGCAGCGTGTTCACGACGGCGTCCGGATCGGCGTAACCGAGCGACATTCCACAAACCAGCGACTCCGTTTCCCCAGCCCCAATGTGCGGGAGGATGATGGAGTGAAATTCGTTAAAAGCCGCTTGCGGACACGTGTCGAGCCCTTCCGCGCGGGCGGCGAGCATTACGGATTGCAAAAACATCCCGTAATCCAGCCAGCTCCCCTGCTCCATCACGCGGTCGATCGTAAACATCAGCCCCACGGGAGCTCCAAAGAACTCGAAGTTGCGATTCCATTGTTCGCGCATCCGTTCGACTTCGCGGCGTCCGATGCCGAGCAGCCCATACATGTCGTAGCCGATCTTCCGCCGGCGCTCGAGGTAGGGCGACGTCCAGTTTTTCGGGTAATAAGCGTATTCCTCGTGGTATTTCTCGGTGCGTTGCGGGTCGGCGGCAGCGGCGAGGAGCTTGGCGGTGAGTCGTATCAAACTCGACTCAGTTAGCACGGCGACTTTCCACGGCTGCGTATTGGTCCCCGAGGGCGCACGAGCGGCCGCCTGGAGGATTTTTTCAATCGTCTCGCGTGCCACTGGCGTCGGCAAAAATGCCCGCACCGAGCGGCGTGAATAAAACAGGTCTTCGCATTGCATTCCGGCGGTCATCCTTCGCCGGACGCCCAGCCAAGTCTAGAAAACACGTCCGCCCTGGACGTTTTCCCCGGTGAATTCGAACAATTGCGCGATGCTTTCCAGTTCGAGGTCCCGCGTTTCATGCTCCGGCGCGAAGTAGGTGACCGAATCCACCTGGCTGAGCGATTCAAAGACAGAAAAATGGGCCTAACCTAGAAACCCGAGCGGATTTACCATTGCACCGAGGCCCCGACGCGTGCGGCGACGGTATCGAATTGCGTGGTGGCAGCGAGTGCGGCGTTGAGTTGCAGATGCTCGTTGACGCGAACTGCGTAGCCGAAGCCGATGCCGGCCTCACCCTCGAAGTAGGACATGTTGAAGTCCATCCCCATGGTGTTGCCAGGGAGAATGGTGGTGTTCGTCATGGCCGCGACCATCGCGATGCCGCGAGTGTTGGTGTCGATTTTGTCATCCAACTTACGATCCGCAGAACGGAAGTCGTTGCGGATGGAGTTGTCTGCGCGCTGGTAGTCGTTCCGCAGGGAAACGTCTGCCGCTTGGAAGTCGTGAAAAAAACTCCAATCATCAGACTACTAAAAAACTGCAAACCGTGTATTGTTCGCGAGATGTCACACTTACAAAAAGCCCTCAGTATTTGGACTCAGTCGGATCATACCCAGGCCGAGTTCTCGAAAATCACCGGTATTGAACAGTCTCTCTGCTCGCGCATTTTTAATGGCAGTCGCGGCCTGACTATCTCACAACGACGCGGCGTTATAGCCGGCTTCCGTGAGGTCAATCTCCAGCAGGGATTGATTTTTTTAAAGGCCGACCTCGAAGATCAAACTCCGGTAGACGCACGTGATTTTTTACGCCTCGTTATCAACCTCCCGGAGCGTACTTCCGAAGCAAAGCCCTCCGAATTGAATCGTGTGGAAATCGCCCGCGAGAAGCTTATTGAAGAGCTTCAAGCGAACGATCCAGCTGTGCTTTCGATGGCCGTCGCGTTGCACGATTGGCGCACACATAATTTATAGACCGTTGAATTCGTTTTCGGCTTTTCGCGAGGTTCCAGTGAGTATCTCGCGGAAGTCGATCATGAAACGGTTATTAGCCTTCTGTTTTCTTAAACAGTTGATTCGTCATGGCTAGCTTGCGCAAGAAAAAGGCAGCGTCTCCATCCATCTCGAACTCGATTCAGATTCGGAACGTCCGCCAGAACAACCTCAAAGGGATCGATCTCGATCTGCCTTTGAACCAGTTCATCGTCGTGACCGGTCCGAGTGGATCGGGCAAGTCGTCGCTCGCCTTCGATACGATTTACGCCGAAGGCCAGCGGCGCTACGTCGAGACGTTCTCGCCTTACACCCGGCAATTTCTCGACCGCATGGACAAGCCGCGCGTCGATGAGATTCTCGGCATTCCTCCGGCGATTGCGATTGAGCAGAAAAACGGAGTCCGCACGACGCGTTCCACCGTCGGCACGATGACGGAGATCAATGATTACCTGAAGCTCCTCATCCCGCGGCTGGCTCACGCGTTCTGCCCGAGTTGTGACCGCGAGATTCGCCCCGAAACGGCACAATCAATTGTAACTCAACTGAAAAAAAGCCATCTCGGCGACACGATTCTCATCACCTTCGGCATTCCCGTGCCGCCGAAAACGAAGCCGCTCGATTTCTTCCAATTTCTCAACGCGCAAGGCTACCTCCGCATCTGGCGGGACGGCAAAATCCATCGCACCGATGAGCCGCCGGTTTTCACGACGTTGCAAGGCGTGATCGAGGTGGTGCAGGACCGGATAACACTGCAACCCGAATCATTTTCCCGGCTCACAGAATCGGTTGAGACCGCGCTTAATTTCGGCAAAGGAAAAATCACCGTCACCGACGTGGCGACGTTAAAATCGCACCCTTTTTCCAAAGGCTGGCATTGCGCGCATTGCGACGAATCGATCCGACCGCCGACGCCTGGATTGTTCTCTTTCAACAATCCGCTCGGCGCCTGTCCAACGTGTCGCGGCTTTGGGCGAACCATCGGCCTCGATCTCGACCGTGCGCTGCCGGACAAATCGTTGAGCATTGCCGAAGGCGTGGTGAAGCCGTTTCAAAGCGGCCAATCCAAGGAATGCCAGACGGACCTGATGCGCCATGCACAGCGCAACCTGGTCGACATCTATTGTCCGTTCTCCGAGCTTTCGGCAGCGGATCAAAAATGGGTTTTACTAGGCGAAGGTGGCGGCGTCGATGTTAGCAACGACGAGCTCTGGCAAAACGATCAATGGTATGGCGTGAAAGGCTTCTTCGACTGGATGGAGGCGCGCACTTACAAGATGCACGTGCGCGTCTTTCTTAGCCGCTACCGCGCTTACACGGAATGCCCCGATTGCCACGGCGGACGCTTCCAGCCAGCGACTCTCAATTTCCAATTAGTCGACGCCACGGGGAAACGTTACACGCTGCCAGATTTGAATCGAACCCCGGTGAAAAAACTCGCCGATGTGTTAGCAGACTTTGAGCTAGCTCCCACCGACAAGACGGGAAAAATGGTGCGCAATGAAGTCGTCACGCGTCTGCGTTATCTCGACGAGGTCGGGCTCGGCTATCTCGATCTCGACCGCAGCACCCGCACCTTGTCGGGCGGCGAAGTAGAGCGCGTCAACCTAACCACCTGCCTCGGCGCATCGCTCGTCAATACGCTGTTTGTAATGGATGAGCCGACGGTCGGCCTGCATCCGCGTGATGTTAGCAAGCTGATCGGCGTCATGCAACAACTGCGCAATAAAGGCAACACGTTGTTAGTCGTCGAACACGAGGAAGCGGTGATCCGTTGCGCTGATTATCTGATCGACATCGGCCCCGGTCGCGGTAGCGATGGCGGTGAGCTAGTCTTTGCGGGAAATGCTGCCGATCTAACCAATCATCCGCGTTCGCTAACATCGGCCTATCTCGACGGACGGAAAACAATCCAAGTCCCATTAAAACGCCGCAAAGCGAAAAGCTGGCTAACCATTCGCGGAGCAACGGAGAACAACTTGCGAGATGTCGATGTGAAGTTTCCCCTAGGACTTTTCAGTTGTGTTACAGGCGTATCTGGCAGCGGGAAATCGAGTTTAGTCCACACAGTTTTATACGAAAACTTGTTGCGTATTAAAGGTCTCCCCACCGGCGAAGTCATCGGCCACTGCAAGGCGCTCCTCGGCGGCCATGCCATCGATCAAGTCGTCATGGTAGATCAAACTTCGCTGGCTCGCAGTCCGCGTTCCACACCTGCGGTTTACCTCGGAGTTTTCGACGAGCTGCGCAAACTATTTGCAGACTGCTCCGATGCCAAGACGGCGGGATTTACCGCTAGCACATTTTCATTTAACAGCGGAGCCGGTCGCTGCCAGCGCTGCAACGGGCTCGGATTCGAGAAAGTGGAGATGCAATTTCTAAGCGATCTATTTGTTCGTTGCTCCGAGTGCGAAGGCAAACGTTATCAGCCTCATGTTTTAGCCATTCAGCTTCACGGAAAATCCATCCACGACGTTTTGGAGATGACTGTTAGTAACGCGATTCAGTTCTTCCAAGAACACGGCAGAAACAAGAAAATTCTCGATCCGTTTCGCACGTTGGAGAGTGTTGGTCTCGGATATCTCAAGCTAGGTCAGCCCGTAAATATTTTAAGCGGCGGAGAAAGTCAGCGGCTTAAACTCGTCGGCCACTTGGTGGAAAAAGCTAACATCGGACAAAAGTCGTTGTTCATTTTCGACGAGCCGACAACCGGCTTGCACTTCGACGATGTAGCCCTGCTGCTAACTGTTTTCCAAAAGCTAGTCGATGCAGGTAACACGCTGATCGTCATCGAGCATAACTTGGAAGTGATCAAATGTGCGGATCACGTCATCGATCTAGGTCCGGAAGCTGGCATCGATGGCGGCATGATTGTAGCTGAGGGAACGCCTGAGCAAGTGGCGAAAAGTCCCGAGTCTCACACGGGCCGCTATCTAAAGGGCGTGCTGCAAGGAACACGGCTCGCCGAAGAAAACATTCCGCGACTGGCGCGTGATACGACTGCAACTGGAATCACTATCCATGGCGCTCGCGAGCATAATCTGAAAAATTTCACGCTAACCTTGCCGCGCGAAAAAATGATTACGATCACGGGCTTGAGTGGCTCTGGTAAGTCGACCCTAGCCTTCGACATTCTTTTTGCAGAAGGACAACGCCGTTTTCTGGATAGCATGTCGCCCTACGCCCGGCAGTTTGTGGAGCAACTGGAAAAGCCCGATGTCGACCACATCGAAGGACTGCCGCCCAGCGTCGCCATCGAACAGCGCATCACCCGTGGCGGCGGAAAATCCACCGTAGCGACTGTCACCGAGGTTTATCATTTCTTGCGTCTGCTTTTTTCTAAGCTAGGAACGCAGTATTGTCCGAAATGCCAAATTCCAGTCGAAGGCCAGACGATTCAGCGGATTGTAGAGCAAGTGGAGAAGGCTGCAGGTAAGAAGACAGCTTATCTTCTAGCTACGGTGGTCAAAGCTAGAAAAGGCTTTCATACCGATGTGGCTGCTGCTGCTGAAAAGGATGGGTTCGAAACATTGTTAGTCGATGGCACATTTATTCCTTCGGCCAACTTTGGGAAACTGGAGCGCTTCAAGGAGCACACGATCGACATCGTCCTAGCGGATCTGTCCAAGGTTAAGATAGCTGACATTCGCCCCCTGGTAGAACGAGCTTTGAAAATCGGAAAGCGCACGGCGAAGATCTACGTGGCGGGCCAGGAAACGATCCTGAGCACAGAAATGGCTTGTCCCAAGTGTGCTCGCGCTTTTGAGGAACTGGACCCGCGCTTATTCTCCTTCAATTCGCCGCACGGTTGGTGCACTACTTGCAATGGGTTTGGCGAGACTTTTCATGCAACTGTTAACGTGGACGACAACGCCTCGGTCCTTGAAAGAGAGTTAGCCGAAGAACGTGCGCATGAAACAATGGAAGAAGGTGAAACGAAGCCCTGCCAGACTTGTCATGGTGCCAGACTCAATGAAGTGGCGCGCAATGTTCGATTACACGGACTAACTATCAATCATCTAGCGCAGGGCAGTGTTAATCAATCGCTCCTAACCATCAAAGAAATGGCGTTCGTCGGTCAGCAGCGGACGATCTCCGACGACATCCTTCCCGAGATCACGCAACGTTTGAAGTTCATGGAAAATGTCGGCCTAAGCTATCTCGCACTGGATCGTTCTGCGCGAACTTTGAGTGGTGGAGAGAGTCAACGAATACGACTTGCAGCGCAGTTAGGTTCGAATCTGCGCGGCGTTCTTTACGTGCTCGACGAACCGACGATCGGATTGCACCCACGAGACAACGACGCATTGTTAGACACGCTTCAGGCGCTGAAAGAAAAGGGCAATACGCTCGTTATTGTCGAGCACGACGAGGAGACGATGCTGCGCTCCGACATGATCGTGGATCTCGGCCCTGGAGCGGGCACGAACGGTGGCGAGGTGGTCGCGCAGGGGACTCTAACTCAAATCAAAAATAACCCGCTTTCGCAAACGGGTCGCTATTTGAAGAATCCGATGCAACATCCGTTGTTAGGAGTGCGCCGTTCGCTAAAGTCCATCGAATGGCTGCAAATCGTGAAGGCAGATGTTAACAATCTTAAAGACGTCACGGTTAAATTCCCGATTGGTCGACTTACAGCGATCACGGGAATTTCAGGTTCGGGTAAGAGCACACTCATGCGCGCCGCATTGCGGCCAGCGGTGGAGGAAGCACTGAACAAAAAAGCCAAGCCGTCGGGGAAATATCCCGTGGTCAAAGGCGTCGAACATCTCGAAGCCATCTATGAAGTGGACCAGTCGCCCATCGGAAAATCTTCGCGTTCGATTCCAGCGACTTACATCAAAGTCTTTGATGAAATTCGACTGCACTTCGCCGCATTGCCGATGTCGCGAATGCGCGGCTATACTAACAGTCGTTTTTCCTTCAACACCGAAGGCGGTCGCTGTGAAACTTGTGCGGGTCAGGGTGTGATCAAGATGGAAATGAATTTCCTCCCTGCTAGCTATGTGCCCTGCGAGGATTGCGGTGGAACTCGCTACAATTCCCAAACACGCGAGGTCGAATACAACGGCCAAAATATTGGCGACGTAATGAACATGACCATCGCGCAGGCAGCGGAATTTTTCTCCGCCAGCCCGAAGATTCATCGCACGCTGCATCTGTTAGTCGATACCGGTCTGGGTTACCTGAAACTGGGGCAGCCAAGTCCGACCTTGAGCGGCGGCGAAGCGCAACGCCTTAAGCTAGTATCCGAACTTCGACTCGGAGCGGCTCGCGATTATACGAACAAAGTGCGAAAGATGAAGACGGCGAAGAGCACGCTCTATCTGCTTGAAGAGCCAACGATCGGACTGCACATGGCCGACGTGGAAATGTTGTTAGGAGTGATTCAGCGGCTGGTCGATGTGGGTCACACTGTTATCGTCATCGAGCACAATCTGAACGTCATCGCTGAGGCGGATTACATTGTGGACATCGGTCCAGAAGCTGGCTCCGGCGGCGGTGAAGTGGTGGCAACTGGAACGCCAGAGGAAATCGCGCAAAGCAAGACGAGCCGCATCGCGCCGTATTTGAAGAAGACGTTGCGCGGAAGGTGAGCGGAGTTGCAGTGGAATCTTAGTGTCTCGGAACAGAAATTAGTCTGCCTTTTTCAAAACACGGACTAAAGGAGCCATTTCGCAGATTTGGTCTCGCGCAACATAACGTAATCCGATCTGCCAGTGGCGAGTCGCATTTTTGCTGGAGAACCGGTAACACAACAAGCCCACGCCGTCATAGCATGTCTGGAGGCAGGCGTTTCCAGGTTGAGAGAAGAGGAGTGATTTTTGGGATGAAGAGGATAATCCCAAGGAAATCTCGACTCCCAGCACTGGTTCCGGTGTGTTGAATTCCAGACTTGCGTTATCGCCTTCGATCTTCCAGTGCAGATTGGACTCGGGAAATTTTTCGGCCAGCGGATGCATTCCTTTTATGGCATCAATTGTGACGGTGACCGGTTCGCTTGTTTTCCAGGGTTCAGGTGCGAATGCATAGTCGAAAGGGATCCCTCCAACGTTTTGCGCTCCGGTGATGTTAAATTCCGGAATTTCAAAAACCACGAGTTTTGGTCCTGGCTTCTGGAGTGACTCAACCCATGCCAGAGTCCATCCGGTGGTGAAAAAACTTCCTTTGGCCGTACTCCCTCTGGAATGACGCGAAAATTCTTCCACATCGTTTTGGATGGCATTGGAAAAAAAATCGGGGCTATGAAATTGTGAAAAGCTAGTACCGGCCCACGCGACTGTTGCTAGCTGTTTATTAGTAACGCGTTTGAAGTTTGTGTTCTCAAAAAAATCTCCAAACCGCAGTGCAGTCGAGCTTTGATCAGTAAAACCAAATTTGCGCAGAACGGATCCCTGTCCCTGAAATCCCGTGACCCATTGGAGGGTGAAAGGAGGCTCTGATTCTGGAAGTGGCAACCACTCCGAATGCTCCTTGCGGAGATAATCCGCCAGTGCAGTCGAAGTCGCCTCAGCTCCGCGTGTCGTCCAATGATGATCTGCCCGAAAGAAAACTTTCGCTCCATTTTGGGCTTTCTGCCTCAGCACCGAAGTTGCATCGAAGGCGGCAACTCCCTCTTGTTGCAGTTGGTTGGTTAACATTGGGAGAAAAGTAAGTCGCCCATTACGTTGCGACCAGACAGGCGTGTCTTCGGGGAAAATGGTGGCTGGGTTAGGCACAAGCAGCACCACCAGATGCGCGCCGGTTGCTTGGAAACGGCGGTCAAATGCCTGGAAGATTCGCACTAATTTTTTGACGCGCGCTTTATACGAGATCTCCTCCATTTCCAGCGTGTGGGCCAAAAATAAGCGGCCGTTGCTTCCACAGACAATGGTTGGCGGGGTTCTTCCTGCGAGTTGGAATGCGATCTCCCGATAGCGCGCAGCACTTCCGTGCGCCAGCCACGAGCGATTAGTCAACCATTCTTCAAAGCTCACTGTCCAGCGTCCGCTCCAAATCTCCGCAAAGCGCACCTGTGGGCGCTGCATGTGGATTTCCCGCGCCATACCGGGTGGCGATTTCCCAAAATGATCCAGCACGGCATCGGTGATCCCCACGACTGATAAAACTGCGAAAAAGAAGATTAATGAAATCTTCGGCAGCCATTGTTGGAGGAAGCGTTTCATCTAAAATCGGAAGTAGAGAAACGGATTTAACTCCTGTGAAGTTAGCTCCTGTAAAGCGAGAACGAACAGTAGGAAGACACCGAAAGTGAGCCACGGACGATCTGTCCGCTCGGCCAGTTGATTGGAGTTGGGACAAGTGAAAACAATTAGACTTCCCAACGCAAAAAAAGCCCAAAACCAAGAGTTGTGCAACACTACCAACTGTTCGTGGCCCAAGCCTTTTCCATCGGGAATCAATTTCCCCGTCATGCGTGCCAAATCGGCCAGCGACCCGGCGCGGAAAGGCAGCCAACTCAGGAGAATCAGCAAGAGAATAAAGAGATGATTCAGCCATTTCGGCACGCGATTTTCCAAGAGCGATCGTCCGCCATTCCAACGCTCGATCGCCAGCCAGATTCCGTGGTAGGCACCCCAGATGACAAACGTCCAATGCGCCCCATGCCAGAGGCCGCCGAGCAACATTACGATGACCAGATTCGCCATCGTTCGCCGCAAGCTGCATCGGCTACCACCCAATGGAAAATACAAATAGTCGCGCAGCCAAAGCGACAGTGTAATGTGCCAGCGACGCCAGAAATCCGTGATGCTTGTAGATTTATAAGGCGAGTTAAAGTTGATTGGAAAACGGAATCCAATCATGTAGCCGAGGCCGATCGCCATGTCGGAATAACCCGAAAAATCGAAATAAATTTGTAATGTATATGCCGCGAGTCCGATCCAAGCGCCGAGCGAGCCGATAAATGGCGTATTGAAAACGGAATCGACCACCGGAGCCATGTTGTTGGCGATGAAAACTTTTTTCGCAAACCCGAGCATGAAGAGAAACGCCCCTCGCTCCAGCCAGACATAACTTAGGAGTGGCGCGGTAAGCTCATGGACCACGTTGGCATAACGCACGATCGGCCCGGCAACGTGGGTAAAAAGCGTCAGATAGCACGCAAAATGTGTCCAACTTGTTGCTGGCTGGATCGTTCGTCGCGAAATATCCACGAGATAAGAAATGGCCTGAAAGGTGTAGAATGAGATGCCCACTGGCAGAATCATTTTCTGCCACGGGAGCGCGGCTTTCCCGAAAAGAAGCAGGAGAGCGTTCCAATTTTCCATCCCGAAATTGGCATACTTAAACCATCCGAGTACAAGCAGATTCACGGTCACAGCGACCACTAGCACGATCTGGCGGGAGCGCCCCTCCCTGGCTGACACGCATTTGCCAGCGAGGTAATTGAAAATTGTCGAGCCGATAAAGAGCAGGAGGAAATCTAGTCGCCACCAGCCATAAAAACCCAGACTGAAGAGAACAAGAGCAATGTTTCGTTTTTCTCCGCGAAACAACCATGCGATCAGGACGATCAACGGCAGAAACAAAAAAAGGAAAATATACGAGGTAAAAAGCATCGCCGCTGCTGTAGGGCCGGAGGGATCGGAGGCTAGCAGTTACAGGCAATCCGTCAAAAAAAACTTTTAAAAGCGTCGTACTGCGATCGGCGACTCAGCTTGATTTCCAGCTTGCCCTCCTTACACTGTCTACAGATGGCCACTCCCAAGATCGACCCCACGCTGCACCAAGCGCGCAAACCCGATTGGATCAAAGTGCGGCTGCCGTCGAATCCGAAGTTTTTCTCGACGAAGGCATTGATGTCCGACCTGAAGCTGGTGACTGTTTGCGAAGAAGCCCAATGCCCGAATCGTTGGGAATGTTGGAGCCAGGGCACGGCGACTTTTATGATCGCCGGCGAACGTTGCACGCGCGCCTGTGGTTTCTGCGCCGTCAGCACTGCGAAACCGCTTGCATTGGAAGCAGACGAACCGGCCCGAGTCGCCGAAGCCGTCAGCCGGATGGATTTGAAACACGTCGTCATCACGGCCGTGGCGCGCGACGATTTAGCCGACGGCGGCGCGGCGCATTTTGCCCGGACGATTGAAGCCGTGCGTGCGACCGATCCGAAGCTGGTCATCGAAGTTTTAACACCGGACTTCCATGGAAATGAGGACGCGCTTCGCACCGTGCTCGACGCGGGTCCGCAGATTTTTAATCACAACCTCGAGACCGTCGAACGCCTCACACCGCTCGTTCGTTCCCGCGCCAAATACCGGCTCTCGCTCGACGTATTGCGCCGGGTGAAAGCGATGAAACCTAACATCGTCACGAAGAGCGGCATCATGCTCGGGCTCGGCGAAGAAGAGAACGAATTATTCCAGGCGATGGACGATTTACGCGAGTCGAATGTCCAGGTTCTAACACTTGGCCAATACCTGCGTCCGACTCCAAATCACTTACCTGTCGTCGATTACATCACGCCGGAAATGTTCGACACTTACGGCGAGATCGCGCGAAAAAAAGGATTCGAGTTCGTGGCCAGTGGACCGCTCGTGCGCAGTTCGTATCACGCAGGCGACGTCGATTTAACGACTCTCGGAAACAGTGGCCCCACCGCCTAAAATCGCCGTCCTTATTCCTGGTTACCGGGAGGAAGCCGCCATTGGACGCGTCGTGGCTGGTGTCAAAAAACACCTCGATCTCGTCTTAATGGTCGATGACGGCTCGCCCGATGCCACAGCGGAACGCGCCCGCGGCGCTGGAGCCGAGGTGATTGTTCACTCCAAAAATCAGGGCAAAGGCGCTTCGCTTAAAACCGGTTTGCGCTCTCTCGCCGAGCGCGGCGTCGATTATTTCCTCGTGATGGATTCCGATGGCCAGCACGATCCCGACGACATTCCGCACTTTATTTCTGCGGCGAGTCAGAGTGAATTCGCCGTTTTTTGTGGGAACCGGATGAATGATTTAAGTTCCATGCCATTCGTCCGAAAAGTCACTAACAAATTCATGTCCTGGCGCATTAGCCGCGTCTGCGGACAGCACATTCCCGACTCCCAATGCGGCTTCCGGATGTATCGCCGCGACACGCTGCCGCATCTGCTTTGCGAAACGAATAACTTCGATTACGAAACCGAGACGCTGCTCCTGATTGCACGCAACGGACTAACTATCGGCTCCGTCCCGGTGAAGACGATCTACGGCAATGAGAAAAGCAAAATCCACCCGATCCGCGACACGATCCGCTTTTTCCGGCTGATGCATCGCTACCGCAAATAGCGGGGCAAAAACTGAGTCGAGTTAGAGTCGATTCTAGCTACCAGCCGACTTCTCGCTCGCACGCCATGGACTCGGCGGAATTTGCACACTTTCCACCGCATCAGGATGCCTCGGATCGAACGCCGGCACATCGGTTGTTAAAAATTTTGCCAGCGGAGTTACATTCGACTTGATGCCCTCGACAACGCATTTCGCGAGTTCGTAAGCACCGTAGACATTGTGGTGCGTATCATCTTTCAGCTCCACCGTCTGGTCCGGAAAAGTGTTAGCCGGATAATGGACAAATGCCTGCTTCGAACCTTCCGCGCCAAGCGCTTGATAGGCCTTCAGGCTCATCGCGTTCAGATCAATCACCGCCACTTTCTCCTCATCACCCACCTGCCGCACCGCCTCCGCATAGTCGGCTAGCGTCGGCATCGGCGTTCCATCCTTCGGCATGCGAACGTTCACCGTGAAAGTGCGCGTCTCGAATTTCCCCGGCTGCGCGACCACTTTTTCGACCGCGAGCTGTCGCGATTCCGTCTTAATCGTCGTGTGTCGGATTCACCAGTTTGATCGCCAAGATGAGCGGTCACGTTGTAGTTTCCCTCGGGCAGGTCGACGTTGAAAGACATCGGACTCGCACTCGTGCAAAAGTTTCCCAGCAGCGGATTCGGCGCTCGACGATCGACGTCTTCCACGGCGCTGGCGTCCACAAATCCGTAGCCAGCCTGCGCTCTGTAAACGCTGTCGCTCGTGATAGCGATGTAACCCGGTTCACTTTTCTTCGCGTCGAAGTCGAACTTCCAGGAATTGGCGGCGGAAAGGTTTCCCCGCAAGGCAGCAAGAAGCAAAATTTTCATGGGAGTTTGAGTGGTATCGGATGGGTGTTAATCAAAATTTTCGGCGGCTTGGCCATGCCGTCTCCGAGATAAAAACTCGTGTGCGGCGGCTGATTGTAAGCCACATTTTGCCAGGCAATGCCGAGCCGATATTGCGGGTCGTGCATCAGCGTTGGCAACCGATATTTCGTCGGGATGGTCGTGGAATAAATTCGCAGCGATTGATTGTCCGCCGTGCGCCAGATCACTTCTTCGCGCCAGTCGCCGAGGATGTCCGCGCTCAGGCAGGGTGTCGATTTCGTGCCATTATTTGAGACGCAACCTTCAGCAACAAGAATGGGCGACGTGACGTTTTTTTTCCAACCCCACTTCGAGATCGTGTTGCCGTCGAGGAGTTCGCGGAGCAGATCGCCATCCCACCAGACGCCGAAATTACAGGACCCGGGATTCTTGTCGGTGATCTGTTTTCCCTGGCAATCCCACATCCCTTTCATGCCCGCGCCGCGCGCCCAACATTCAAAACCCTTGTGAGTTGGATCGATATCTAGCGCCAGACCGCGGGCCGGACCTTCGCCGTCACCACCTGCTTTGACCGATGGTTTTTTCCAAAGAACTTTCCCAGTTGCTAGCTCCACCATGTGCGCGCCCGCATCGTCAAACCGCTCTTGAATGCGGAACATCTCGAAACCTGGATGACCCGGATCTAAATCGGAAACAGGCATCGCATCGCCATGGCCGAGGCCCGTCGTCCAGAGTCCGTGGCCATTGTCGTCGATGCACATGCCGCCGTAAACGATCTCGATCGCCCTGACCGCCCAACGGTTTGTTCTCTGGATACGCGGGATCGTCGCTGTCAAAAGTCCAGACCGGAGTTAGGGCGTTATCGCGCCAATTCCACGCCGCCAACACCGTGCGCGTGTAATATCCGCGGCACATCACAAGGCTCGGGCGCACGCCATCGAGGTAGGCGATGCAGGCGAGAAAACGGTCGTTGCGATTTCCATAACCATCGCCCCAAGTTTCCTTCAACTCGTCGCTACTCGGATCCAGCCCATTTGTCGGATGACGCGGCGGAATGTAGTTCGTCGTCGCGAGCGCAGCACCCGTCAGCCCATCGAAAATGGTTAGAAATTCCGGTCCTTTTAAAATGTATCCGTTTTCATTTCGATAGTCTGCGTTTGCGTCGCCGACGACTTTTCCTTTGCCATCGGTCGTGCCGTCAGCCGTTTTGCAGGCGATTTCCGCGCGGCCATCCCCGTCCAATTCGTAAACCATGAACTGCGTGTAATGCGCTCCTTCACGGATGTTTTTTCCCAGGTTGATCGACCAGAGCAGCGTGCCGTCGAGCTTGTAAGCCTGCAAAATCGGCGGATCGGTTTCGCCTTTTTGGGAGTTGTCCTTTGCACGACCAACTTGGTGCAAAATGATCTCGTATTCCCCATCGCCGTCGATATCACCGATGGAAGCGTCGTTCGGCGCGTAGCCTGGCGGGGTTTTTAACGGGACAGTCAAATACGGCATCGGATCGGCTTCAGAAACTAACTTAAACGGCGCGCTCGGCTCCTTCGAGTCCGGTTTCGGATCGCCAAAAAGCGTCGGACCGGTGAGTGGTTTTGAGTTGAGTTGCACCGGACTCTGCGTGCCGACGGCGCGGTAAACGTTAAACGCCGTCGTCTCCGGCTCGGTGCCAAGCAGCCGCCAGCTAATCACCACCGCGCCGTCTTTTTGCTGAAGCGCGACCACGCCGCGACCCAGTTTTTCCTTCTACCGTTGAGCCAGCCCGAGACTGGCAAAACTGAAACATAGAACGACCAGCGTGAACCGAAAAAGAGCGGACTTAGACATAACTGAGGTTTACTAACAATCGCCAGCGAGCCCGGAACTTAGCACTGGCTGCTATACTAAAACTAACACGCCCCCCCCGTTGGTTGCAGTGTAACTTCCAATGTTTTGTCCGCGCCAAGCGTCATGCTTTTCTGCTCGAACGAAAGATTCCCGCCAGTGCCGTCCGTGATTAGATTGCCCACTCCTTTCACCGAAAGCTCTGCCAGGTTCAGCTGGAGTGCCTTGGAACTCGACTCAGAATTGATCCCGCACAAATACCCCACCAAGCATCGATCAAACAATAGGCCCAGCCCATGTCCGCAGCGTAATCGATGAACTCTTTCTGCGTGTCGAAATTCGCCGAACGATCTCCTAACAATGGCCAGCTCCACGCGTTTTTTCCGGGCTGAATCGTGGAAAGATTCACCGGAGTTGCAGGCGGTTCTGCGAGATCAATTCCGAGCGTCGATTCGGCGATCGGGAGATTCGCTGCGCAACCGGCCCGCGCAGTCGCCGCGCGCTAGAGAACCTTCACTCAGCAAGACCCAATTTTCACCCGCCTGAAAAAGCGCCGGATAAACCCAACCCGCACCCAGACGCGACGGAGTGCCTACGGGAATGTCGCGCGAAACGTATTCTTCATACGCCGGATTAGTAAGCTCGAAACCCGTCTTTGCGACCGACATCGGCTGGAAAAACGCCTTCGCTTCCAGCGGAAAATGGAACGAACTCAACTCATTGTTGATGCTGCGTTTTTCCATTCCAGTTTCAGGGAAATGATAGCGAAACGCCACGCCGCCGTTCGACACCTGGAAGATCACATCCAGCTTCTTTCCATCCGTCGTTGTTAGATGAAACACCTGACGATTCGCGTGGTATTCATTCAGCCGCCGCTTGGCTGTAAGAATCTCATAACGATCCTCCACCGGCTCAACGACCGACGCAGAATCCAATGCAAGTCCCTTGGAAAAATCCGCATCGTCACGAACCAGTCCGAATTGCGACTCACGCAACACCACCACCTTATCCTTGCGAACCTGATAGCGCGGCTCGCCCTTGTCAGTCAGGGAAAACTCTGCGGAAAGCGTTCCGTCAGGACTTTGCACGATGTTAGCTGCCAGAGAAACGTGTGTAAGCATTATAATAGTTAGAAGAAGAGCGACGATATTTTTCATGGGAGTTCGATAGGATTCTGCAAAGTTAGGAAAGTGTTAGCACGACCACGGAACGAGCTGGCAACGTGACGACAATTTTATCACCCACAACTTGATATCCATGGAACTCCGCTGGTGTTACATTCGTTGGCTGCTCAAACGTATTGTGCGCATCGAGCGTTTCCCCGACTAAGACCCGGCCCGAAAGCGAGCCCCTGTGAGTCATGCAAACGGACTCCGAATTGTTAGTATGGAGATTCACCAGCGAGAGGTGAATTTGACCCTGGTCGTTGCGCGAAGCCGAGGCGTGAACATGCGGGATCGCTTTGCCATTGAGCTGATAGGCGCTCGTCTCGACTTTTACCGGCAACGCTGTCGCGCCTTGGTGCACCCGATACATTTCGAAGACATGATAACTCGGTGTTAGCACCGTTTTCTCCCGCTGCGTCAGGATCATCGCCTGCAAAACGTTCACCGTCTGCGCAATGTTAGTCATCGTGATACGACTGGCACTCGCATGAAAAATATTCAGCGTCACTGCCGCTAGCACGGCGTCGCGCATCGAGTTTTGCTGGTAAAGCCAACCCGGTTCCGTGCCGGGCTCCACGTCATACCACGCGCCCCATTCATCGACGATCATGCCGACTTTCTTTTCGGGATCATATTTGTCCATGATTGCCGCGTGCTTTGCGACGATTTCCTCCATGCGCAACGCTTTGTAGAGAGTCGTGTGCCAGTCCGTTTCGCTGAAACCTAGCGATGGACCTTTCTTCAACCACGACTCGCCCGGGACCGTGTAGTAGTGCAATGAAAGTCCGTTCATAAACGCGCCTGCACGTTTCATCAGCACTTCCGTCCAGCGATAATCTTCATTGTTAGCACCGCAGGCGATGCGCTCGATTTTGTGGCTGCCGTAGTTTTTTACAAACGTGTTATAGCGGCGGTATTCGTCCGCATAATATTCCGGGCGCATGTTGCCGCCGCAACCCCAGCTTTCATTTCCCACGCCGAAATATTTCATCGTCCATGGCTTATCGCGTCCGTTCTCACGCCGCAGATTCGCCATCGGTGAATCTGCATCGCTCGTAATGTATTCCACCCACTCCATCATTTCCTGAGGGGATCCGCTGCCGACATTTCCGCAAACGTAAGCCTCACAACTTAGCTGTTCGCAAAGGTCGAAAAACTCATGCGTGCCAAAGTGGTTATTCTCCACGGTGCCACCCCAGTGCGTGTTGATCATGCACGGCCGTTTTTCGCGCGGCCCAATGCCGTCCTTCCAATGATATTCGTCGGCGAAACATCCGCCCGGCCAACGTAGGACTGCCACTTGGATCTGTTTCAACGCCACGACGACATCGTTGCGAATTCCGCGTGTGTTAGGAATTTCTGAATCGACTCCGACCCAAATGCCTTCGTAGATGCAGCGTCCTAGATGCTCGGCGAAATGGCCGTAAATGTTTGGATGAATGGTGCCGTGCGATTGGTCGCGGAGGATCGTGATGTTCGTGGGCATAACAGTTATCTAGCGTCGAAGTTGAGCGTTGCTGTCGGAAGATTTTTTGATGCGACTTCCAACGTAATCTGGCCGGATTGTTGCGGCAGACTTTGAATAACGACGAGGCACAGTCCGTGGAAGGTTAGATAGTTTTTCGCCTGGAACGACTCATGACTCGTCGGGTCGCCATTATCGACCGCAATGATTTTTCCCGAGCCATTGAGCTTGAAGAAGAGTCGGCGATCATCGCGTGGTACTAACACTCCGTTGCCGTCTCTCAGCGAGACTGTGACGAATGCTAGATCGTTCCCGTCGGCATCAAGCGCGCTGGTTTTCGATTCGAGTTGCAGTCGATTCACCGGGCCAGCAGTTTCCATCGTCGCCTCGGCCCACGGCACACTTTTTTTCCAGGTGACGACTTTCAATATGCCGGGCTCGTAAACAACGTCGTCCCAGCGAAAACGATACTCGAATCGTCCGCGATGTTTGCGGCCGAACGATTTTTCATTGAGGAAAAGTTCGGCTTCATCGCCCGATGAATAGACGTGGACCGGGGTGATTTTGCCAACCCGTTCGGGCCACGTCCAATGCGGGAGAATGTGCGCCATGCGCAGCTCGGGCCGCCAGCGTGCTTGATAAAGATAGAAGCGATCTTTCGGAAATCCGGCGAGGTCGATGATGCCGAAATACGAGCTGCGCGACGGAACACTAACAGCGTCCAGCGCGTCGAGTTCCTTTTGCATTTTAGCTTTTTCGCTCGGGTCGCGCACGTTGAGCAAATTAGTTAGATCCGCGTTGTAAGGTGTTGGTTCACCAAGGTAATCGAAGCCGGTCCAGACGAATTCGCCGGCGACGAATCGATGCTGATCCAGCCCCTTGAATTCCACGTCTGGCGGCATCGCCCAATCGGGCGCGTAGAGATCGTAGGAACTCATTTGGAAATTCCCGCGGCCTTGACTCTTGTCTTCTTCGACTGGAAAAAAATACTCGCCGCGTGAGCTAATGCACGATGACGTCTCACTGCCGTAGAGTGGAATCGACCCGTTTTCCCCGCGAAATTTTCCGTATTCTCCAGGTTTGTAATTGTAGCCGAAAATGTCCACGGAATTTTGGAATCCGTTGTAACCCGCCTCTATATGATTGCAGCCCGCGGTGGCGAGGCGCGTGGGATCTTCGTCGTGAACGATGCGCGTGAGTTCGTCGGAAATCCGATGTCCCGCTGGCGAGCCTTGCTCGGGGATTTCGTTGCCAGTGCTCCACAAAATTACACTGGGATGGTTGCGGTCGCGGCGAATCATGGCGCGCAAATCCTTCTCGTGCCACTCGGGAAACGAGGTGCTGTAATCGTTAGGTTTCTTTCCTTCTTTCCAGCAGTCGAAGGCCTCGACGATGACTAACATCCCGAGGCGGTCGCAGAGGTCCAGCCATTCGGGTGCGGGCGGATTGTGGCTGGTGCGGATCGCGTTGCAACCCATCTCACGGAGGAGGCGAATCTGACGCTCCATTGCAGGAACACGGACGGCGGTGCCAAGCGCGCCGAGGTCGTGGTGCATGCAGACGCCTTGCAGCTGCACTCGCTTGCCGTTCAGGAGAAATCCGTTGTCGGAAGTGAATTGGATCGTGCGAATTCCGAAGCGAGTTTCATAGGAATCTACGATTTGTTCATCTTGCGTAACGGTGGTGATCGCCGCGTATTGCGTCGGCTTTTCGAGAGTCCAAAGTTGCGGATGAGAAATGTTAGTAGTCGTTTCGCTGGAGACCATTTGGCCGGCTGGAATTTGGATTTCTATTTTCTCGGTGCTAGCAACCACGGCAGATTCGAGCGCTCCATTTTCGTTGATGAGAAAAATCTTCGTCTCGATCTCGGTGCTAACATCCGCGTTGGATTGGTTTTCCAACTGCACTCGGATTTTGATTCGAGTTAGATCGTTATCTACCTCGGGCGTTGAAATGAATGTGCCCCAATGCGCGATGTGAACAGCGCTGGTTTTTATCAGCCAGACGTTGCGATAAATGCCGCCGCCGGGATACCAACGCGAGGAGTCTTTCGGGTTGTCGAGGCGGATAGCTAGAACATTGTTAGCACCGAATTTTAAATGCGATGTTAGCTCGACGCGAAATGACGAGTAGCCATAGGGCCAGCCGCCGACGGGCTGGCCGTTCAGGAACACCTGCGAGTGCGACATCGCGCCGTCGATATCGACGAAAATGCGGTGGCCTTCGTCGCTGGCGGGAACCGTGAAGTGTTTCCGATACCAGCCGGTGCCCCACCAGGGGAGTTTGCCGGTTTCGCCGGGGTATTCCTGACGAAATGGACCCTCGATGCCCCAGTCGTGCGGCAGGTCTAGCTTGCGCCAGGCGATGTCGTCAAATGCGGGATCTTGAGCCGCGATATCGCTGGAACTCGATTCAGTTTTTTGAAAAGTCCAGTCGCGGTTGAATGAAATCCGTTCGCGGGTTTCAGCCTGAGTCGATGAGAGTTGGGTCATGATAAAAACGGCTAGCGAGAGGAACCAGCGGGCAGAGAATGCCATGTAACTCGCCTGGAAATTATTTCGCAAGGTGTTGCGGAACGACGAACGTGCGCAGCGGAAGATCTTTCAGCGATAGGATTCCTTCGACGACGCTCTGCGCGTTAAGCTTCGCGCCGTCCTCGCTGGTGTGGGTGTGTTCGTTAGGAAAGAATGGCTTCACGCGTTCCTGGCCAAGTGCTTCGTAATGTTTCGCGACGATCTCGTTCAGGTCGATGAATGGAACCTGCTCGGCCTTGGCGACTTCCAGTGCCCATTTTCCGAAATCCGTGCTGCGAAAAACTTTGCCGTCTTTCCAATCGTTGCGCGGAACGGGCGAGAGAACGATGGGAGTCGCGCCTCTTTCTTTCGCGCCCTGAACGAACTGTCGCAGATACCAGCCGTAGGTGTGGACGGTCTCGGTTTTTTCTGGGCCCATGATGGCTTCCTCGGTTTCTTCACCGATGCCTTGGAGCGAAGCGCGAGTCGGTTTTCCGGGCGCGAGTTCGCCCGCGACTTTGCCCGCGTCGTTGTGGCCGAACTGCAAGAGAACGTAGTCGCCCGGCTTGATTTCCGCTTTGACGGCACCATTTTTCACCGTGGAATCGCCGATCAGCCAGAGTGTGCTGGCACTCGACTGAAAAATGGTTAGACAAAAAATGACGGCGGCGAAGACAAAAGTTTTCATGGGAGTTAGAACGAAATGACCGACGAAACCCCATCGGCGACAGACGGAAAAAACTTAGCTAGGCGGCTTCCGCAACGACGCCAGCCATGAGGCGGAGGACGGATTGCTGAGTGGCTTCCTCCCGGGAAAGTTCACCGGCAATCTCGCCGTCGCGCATGACGATGATTCGCGTGGAGAGATTGATGACTTCGGGTAGCTCGGAGGAGATCAGCATCACGGCTAAACCCTGCTGGGCAAGATCGTCGATCAAGGCGTGAATTGCGGCCTTTGCACCGACATCGACGCCACGTGTGGGCTCGTCCACGATGAGAAGTTTGCCGCTGCGCGCGAGCCATTTTGCGAGAACTATTTTCTGCTGGTTGCCGCCGCTGAGGGAATTCACGGGGGCATCGAGGGAGGCGGCCTTGACTTGTAACTGGCCGAAATAGCGATTGCCGATTTCACGTTCTTGCGCGCGATCTAGCATGCAAAATTTCCGCAGTCGGTCGAGCAGCGCCATACTGATATTTGCGCCGCAGGACATCCCGAGCACGCAGCCCTGGCGTTTGCGATCTTCTGGAACGAGTCCGATGCCAGCAGCCATGGAGGCTTTGATGTTGCCGAGAGGAAGTGGTTTCCCATCGAGAGTGACCGTGCCCGTGGCGCAGGCGTCGAGGCCGAAAATGGCTTTGGCGATTTCGCTTCGACCGGCACCGACGAGACCCGCGAAGCCGACGATTTCGCCGACGCGGATGTCGAAATTGATGTTCTGAAATTTGCCCGGCGAACTCAAATTGCGCACGGAGAGTGCGATCTCACCCAAACCAGTTTTTAGGTGAGTCGGAAAATATTCCTCGACCGCGCGGCCGATCATCATGTGAACGACGGCGTCCTGCGTCATCTCGTTTTTGGCTAGAGTTCCCACGTATTGGCCGTCGCGCAGAACGCTGATTTTGTCGCAAAGACGAAACAATTCCGGCATCCGATGGGAGACGTAAATCATCGTCATCCCGCGGTCGCGCAACGTTTCGATGAGCTGGAAAAGGTTTTGCGCATCCGGTTCCGCAAGCGAGCTGGTCGGCTCGTCGAAAACTAAAATCCGCGGCTCGGTTCCCACGGCGGAAGCGATCTGCACGAGCTGTTCTTGTGCCGTCGAAAGATCGCGCATCGGCTTGCGCACGTCGATACTAACACCGATTCCGGCGAGCAGTTTCTCTGCGCGCTTTTCCATTTCTTCGCGGTCTAGAAACACTCCGAGCCGGCGCGGATAACGTCCCATGCAAAGATTTTCCGCGACGCTCAGGTCGGGGCAAAACGCCAGTTCCTGGTGAACCATCGCGACTCCGGCGTCGATGGCATCGCGCGGGCAGTCGAAGACGTACTTCACGCCGTCGATCTGCATCTCACCCGAATCCGGTTTGTGGATGCCTGCGAGCACTTTGCCGAGCGTGGATTTACCCGCGCCGTTCTCGCCCATCAACCCGTGACATTCGCCACGCGTAATGTTTAGCGTGATGTCGCGCAGGGCAGTGACGCCGCCGAACGTCTTCGTGATGTCTCGAAACTGAATGAACTCAGACACGGATGGTTATTTTTTACCGAGCCACTTTTCCCAATTTTTGCTGAATGCCTCGACGTTTTCCTTGGTCACTTTGGTCAACGGATCGATCACTTTCACATCGGCTGGAGCCTGATTGTTGACGATTTTATTGAGCAATAGTTCGATCGATTTCGTGCCCCAGCCATAGCAATCCTGAGCGTAAAGCGCGTCCACGTGGCCGTCGCGCACATAGTTAAGCTGCGCTGGGAGCGCGTCGCAGGAAACGACTTTCACGGAACCCGCCGACCATTTCAATGCGTCTGCCGTGAAAAGCGGCCAGCCGCCGATGAAGGCCCAGCCTTGGATTCCGCCGTTCGCGTTTTGAGCGTTTTGAACGGCTTCAGCGGATTTTTCGGGAGTCTCGACGTGATAGAAAACGCCGGGTTCGTTGAGCTTCATGTTAGGAAACTTGGCGAGCGCTTCTTTCGCGCCGGCGACGCGATTCTGTAGATTTGGTGCGCTCTGGTTTCCGGCCAAAATGGCGACGGCTCCTTTTTCGCCCATCGATTTGGCGAGCTCATTCATGATGGTTGCGCCGCAGGAACGATCCTCAGTTCCGTAGTAAGCGAAGCGTTTGCTGGTCGGCGCGTCGGAGTCGAAACAGACGACTGCAACTCCCTTGGAAACGGCTTTGTCGATCGACGGCGTGACGGTGTTGGCCTCGGAACAAGAGATCGCGATGCCCGCTGCACCACTGCGCGTGAGTGCTTCGACGGCCTCGGCTTGCTTCGTGGCGTCCTCGTCATTCGGCGTGCGAATCTCGAGTTCGACATCGACGTTGTATTTTTCGCTGAGCTCTTTGGCGGCGTCTTTTGCGCCGGATTGCGCGGCTTGGAAAACGTCATTCGTGAGGCTCTTGCCGATGAAGCCGATGAGGATTTTTTTGCGTCCGCCAGCGGCGCTGGTGTCGGCTTTTTTATCGCAGGAAACGAGGCCAACACAGGCGAGTGCGATGGCAATTGGAAGGAAACGGCTGAGGGGGTTTTTCATAATGTTAGTTTTGATGGGAGTTGGAGTGAAATCAGTGCGATGGACGACGTCGGCTGCGGAGATAGGCGCTAAGTCGGTCGAGCGAGACGGCGACGATAATCGCAAGGCCGATGATGATGAGCCGGTATTCCTGTGCGAGCCGGAGAATGATGATGCCGTTTTCGATGAGGGCGATGACGAGCGTTCCTAACAACGCGCCAATCGCGGTGCCGCGTCCGCCGAGCAAACTCGCGCCGCCGACAACAGCCGCGGCGATCACGGTTAGTTCATAACCCGTTCCTGTGCTGGTCGAGGCCGTGCCGAAACGCCCGACCGAAACCATCCCCGCGAGGCCTGCGGCGAGACCGGCCAATGCGTAAGTGCGCAGCTTGATGGATCCGACTCGAAGTCCGCTGAAACGCGCCGCTTCTTCGTTGCCGCCGATGGCGTAAGTTTCGCGTCCGGCGACCATCATGCGGAGGTAAAACCATCCGAGTACGATACATATCAGCATGATGATTAGCGGCATCGGCTGGATGCCAAACATCTCGATCCGCATGAAGTGCGTGGTGAATGCCGGCGGTAAAACTTTTCCCGCAGCAGGCAACGTTTTCTCCGATGGAAGAACGTTCGCGAGTCCGCGAAATATGCTCATCGTTCCCAGCGTGACGATGAATGGATGCAACGATAGCGTCGTGATGAGGACGCCGTTAATCAAACCGCAAACCAGCCCGATTAACATGGGCACTCCGATGGCAATTGGCAACACGGTCGACGCCGGTGCATTCGCTGGCAAAGTTTGCAAAGCAGCAGCCGCTCCCAACGCAGAAAGCGCCATCACCGAACCAACGGAAATATCAATTCCACCCGTGATAATCACGATCGTCAGCCCCACCGCCATGATCGCGTAATAGCTCATCGGCGTGGCGATGCCGTCGATTAAGTTGTCGAAATTTAGAAACGTATTCGGCCGACCCGGTGCGGCGTCGTGCCAGCCGTAAACGCACAAAATTCCACCGAGAATGAGGACCACCAACGCCAGCCCGAGTTCCTGCACGATGGTGAAACGTCCCGGCTTCGCGACGGACGTAGTTTTTGACGCGAGTTGCACCGGAGTCTGGGTGGACATGCCGTGACGCTAGGCGAGAAGTCCTGGGCTGAACACCTTATTTAGAGCCGTCCACGGGCCCATCGATGCCTTCAGACGACTCATGGATCATCTGAATCGTGCCGTCGGGGTTGTAGTGCAGCCGCTCCACGCAGACCGAGCGCCGGAAGCTACCGCCGCCTAACAATCCGCCGTGGTGGAAGATGAAATACGACTCGTCCTTAAAGTCGATGATCGCCCCGTGATTCGTGTTGCTGTTACCCGCCCATTCTTTGAAACGGCCGCGAAATGTCCATGGGCCGTTGATGTTTTCCGCCGTGGAATAAGCCATTTTTTCAGGCCACTCCGAGGCGTATGAGAGGTAATAAAGATTGCCCCGTTTATGCACCCACGGCGCTTCGGTAAATGCCTTCACATCGACGTTCACAATCGGCCCGTCGAGCTCGGTCATGTTCGCCTTCAACTTCACGTAATGGCACTTCGTGTTTCCCCAAAAAAGATACGCCTGGCCGTCGTCATCGATGAACGCCGCCGGATCGATGTCGTCCCAACCGATCTTCACATCGGTCGTCATGTCGTTCGTGATCAAGGCCGAGCCGCGCGCATCGACAAACGGCCCCGTCGGGCTGTCCGACACCGCCACGCCAATCGCTTTGCCCTTAATCGTCGCGTGCTCCACCGGCGCGCAGTAATAAAACTTCCCGTTGCGCTCCTTCACATCGCCAGCCCAGGCATCGCGCGCCGCCCATTTAAACGCCGCCACATTCAACGGCGAACCCTCCGCCTTCCACGTCTTCATGTCCGTCGTGGAAAAACAGAGCCAATCCTTCATCACATAATCGTTGTGCTTCTCGTCCGCCTCGTCGTGGCCGGTGTAAAGATAGACCGTGTCCTTGTAAAACAGCGCCGACGGATCGGCCGTGTAAACGCCGGGCAGGATCGGGTTTTTCGCCCAGGTGAATGGCGTTAGGAAGAGGAGAAAAAGGCAGGCGGCTTTGGACATGCGTGGGAGGTTGCTAAGAATCGTCGGCCCGAGTGATTCCTTAGCAACGACTTTTCGTGCGGCCCCGATTCGTTTCTAACTCCGCTCCGTTTTTCCCATGAACTCCTCCCTCTCGCGACGCGATTTTATCCAGGTGAGCAGCGCCGCGTGGACGAACTCCCCAGCGTCGGCACCAACGACACCGCCCAACGCGCGTTGAGCATCATCGAATGCCTCGCCCTCATCGGACAGCACTTTCCTGGGAAAAACTGAGCGGAGTTGCAGTGCAATCGTGCGCTCTCGTTGGTCCGTTTTTTAGCTAAGAGTGGTCGTTCCGAGACGATTGGGTTTGTGTATGATCCCTTAACCACCCGGCGGGCGCTTTTTTCCTGGCTCGTCGCGGCCCTGGTTTTTGCCTTTATCTGCCTGACCCCGAGTGTTGCCCATGCGGCTTTCGGGCTCACGAGCACAACGGATTTTTATACGATCGACACCGGGTCCACTCCAGGTCTCGTCTTTAAAATCCGCCGCACGAACAACGGCTCCAATACCCAATCTCCAGGCGATATCGCGAGTCTGGTTTACAATGGAATCGAGTATCAGGACCAGTCGCGCGGATCGCAGGTGAACAGTGGGGTTGATTATATTTATAGCAACACCGCAGTCGTTTCGGTGGACGCTCTCCTCGTTGGCGCGGACTTCATCAAGGTGACCGTGGTCAGCGGTGATCCTGCCGTTTCCGGGATTCTGACGCACTACTACATGGCTCGTCGAGGCGACCCCTTTATTTACATGGCGACGCATTTTACCTCGGAGCCGACGGGTCAGGCCCTGTGCCGATACATTCTGCGAATGCAGGTCGGCAACCTGACCAATGGGCCGACGCCTTAAGATAATCGCGGGACCGATCTCACTATCGAATCCGGCGACATTTTTGGGTTCAGCTCGACGAACGTGAACACGGCACTGATCGGTCAGACCCGGTCGAAGCATTACTCGGGAATGCGCCTGCGGGATTGGGCTTACATCGGTGCGAATAATAGCGCCACCAATCCCACAGCGGGGATGTGGATGGTTCGCGACGGCCACGAAGGCGGATCGGGCGGGCCATTTTACCGGTCGTTGCTGAACCAATGCACCAGCACCAATCAGGAGATTACCTATATCGTCAATTACGGGGAGGCCCAGACGGAGGCGTTCCGATTTAATATTCTGAATTCTTACACGTTGGTGATGAACAACGGCGCGGCGCCAGGGCCGGTCGATACTTCGTGGTTTAGTGGAATGGGATTGACCGGATATGTTGGTCCTTCCGGCCGGGGAAGTGTCACGTGCGCAGGGATTACAAATCGTGATTCGAGTTACATTTATACCGTCGGATTTTCCAACGCAGCGGCCCAATATTTTACCACTGCGTCGGCGATCGACGGCTCTTTCACAATGGCAGCAATGCTCCCCAGCACCTCCGGGGCTTATACGATGAAGGTCTACAAAAATGAGCTGGCCGTTTACACGGCTACGGTCGATGTGGCGGCTGGAGCTACGACGACTGTTTACCGATCACGCTGACGGCCGACCCGAACGGTACCGTCCCGCTCTGGCGAATCGGGAATTGGGATGGCACGCCGAATGAATTTATCAATGCGGACAGGGTGACTTACATGCATCCGTCGGATGTGCGGATGAGTCCCTGGGACCCCGGTGTGTTCGTTGTCGGAGCTTCCAATGCGGCGACCGGAATTCCCTGTTACCAGTGGAAAGGCGTTGGGACTGGCAGTCAGACGATTCAATTTAATCTCACGTCGGCTCAAATCGCTGCAACGACTGTCCGGGTGGGCATTACCTGCGGCTACTCGGGAGGTCGTCCAAACATCGGGGTCAACTCATGGACTGCCGCGCTGCAGGCGGGGCGAACCCAGCCAAGCAGTCGGACGCTCACCGTGGGCACGTATCGCGGAAACAACGAGACTTACACGTTTTCCGTGCCGTCGAGCGCTCTCGTCGTTGGGATCAACAATCTTTATCTCTACCCGATTAGCGGGAACACCTACACCGCGCCATTTCTGTCACCGGGCTATAGTCTCGATTGCGTAGATCTTTACCAGGGCACTGCTCAGACGCTTGCCGTGCCAGCCGCTCCGACGAATCTAGCGGCGAGCGGTGGCGATACTCAGGTTGGCCTGAGTTGGTCGGCGGTTGGCGGCGCGGCGAGTTACAATCTATTCCGCTCCAACGCGAGTGGCGGGCCCCACACATTAATCGCCAGTGGTATCACGGCGAACACTTATACCGACACGGGTTTAACCAATGGGACTGCTTATTATTACGTGGTCAGCGCCACGAATAGCAGCGGCACTGGACTGCAATCCGACGAAGCTTCCGCCTCTGCGACGCCACCGGGTCCACCTCTCCCGCCCGGCGGCTTATCTGGAACGCCGTTTAATGCGAGTGTTTCACTGACTTGGAATCCGTCTTTTACCGCAACGAGCTACAAGGTTAAGCGATCGACCATGAGCGGATCGGGATACGTTGCGGTAAAAACCGTTTCGACTACGAATTATAGCGATTTCGGGTTGGTCAACGGAACCACCTATTACTACGTGGTCTCAGCGATCAATGGCTCTGGAGAGGGATCTGACTCCGCTCAAATTTTCGTCACGCCGAGCAGCGGAACCACGGTCACGTTCACTTCCAATGCGGCCCAGGACGGCTATATCCTTGCGTCCAGCACCAGCAACACCCTCGGAGGAACCATCACATCCACCGGCACCGTGCGCACGGGCGACTCCGGAGGCACCAACAAAAATCGCCAGTATAAAGGGATCTTTTCGTTCGACACTTCCTCGTTGCCGGATGACGCCACGATTCAATCGGCCACCCTCAAACTCAAACGCGCGGCACTCAGCGGCACCAATCCCTTCACCATTCTCGGCACCTGCTACGCCGACATTCGCAGCGGAACCGGATTCAGCGGAAGCACTGTTTTAGAAAGTGCGGATTTCCAAAACGGCAACCTCGACGTGTTACAGACGGCGATCATGAGTAATGCGGCTGCCACCGGTGCGCTTTCCACGGGTGGCCTGAACTCTGTGGGCTTGAGTGCCATCGACCGAATCGGAACAACCCAACTGCGAATTTATTTTGCGACTGCCACCAATAATAATGGCACCGGTGACTACATCTCCTGGTTTGCGGGGGATGACGCGACGGCCGCGAACCGCCCGATTCTCGAAGTCACGTATGCCATCGGCACCGCGCCGAGCAGTCTGCCAGTGACTTATCTTAAACTGGATGAAACCAGCGGCACCATCGCTCCAGACGCCACAGGCAACGGAGGAAACGGCACGCTCATCAATGGTCCGACCTGGGTCAGTGGCCGAGTCAATAACGCGGTTCGCCTGAGCGCGACGAATCATTATCTTTCGCTCCCGACCAGCGTGGTGAGCACGCGCAACGATTTCTCCATTTCCGCCTGGGTCAATCTAACAACGGTGGCCAACTGGGCCCGCATCTTCGATTTCGGCACCGGCACTACGAACTACATGTTCCTCACGCCGACAAATAGTCTGACTAGTAAATTGCGTTTTGCGATCCGCTCAACATCCGTCAGCGAGCAAATCATCGAAAGCACCACGCCTCTTTCGAGCGCTGCGTGGACTCACGTCGCTGTAACTTTGTCCGGCGCGACCGGAAAACTTTACGTCAACGGCTCGCTCGTTGGCACGAATAGCGCCATGACGTTGAAGCCTTCCAGCCTGGGTGCCACCACGGCAAACTACATTGGCAAATCACAATTCGCAGATCCCAACCTGAATGGATTGGTGGACGAATTTCAGATTTACAATCACGCGCTGACCGCCACGGAAGTCTCGCTTTTAGCAACGCCGCCCGCGGCTCCGGCGGGACTCACTGCCATTGTCGGCGATAGTCAAAACAAGTTGAGTTGGAGTGCAGTCTCCGGAACGATCACCGTTTATAATCTGAAGCGGGCCACCGCCAGTGCGGGTCCTTACACGACGATCGCGTCCGGCATTACAACCACCAGTTACACGGATCAAAATCTAGTAAATGGGACCGCTTATTATTATACCGTGAGTGCTTTAAATGGAGTCGCCGAGGGATCGGATTCACCTCCAATTGCGGCCACGCCACTAGCCGTTTCCACGGGCATCGCAGCGACCAGTTTTAACGGAAATGTTTCCATCAGTTGGGGCTCAGCGACCGGGGCGACGAGCTATAACGTCAAGCGTTCCACCGTTGCGGGCGGCCCCTACACGACGATCGCGACCGGAATTTCTGGGACGAGTTACAGTGATATCACAGCCGTTGCGGGAACGACTTATTACTATGTAATTTCGTCCGTCAACGCGACGGGCGAGAGCGCTAATTCAGCGCAGATCTCCATCGTCGCATCGCCGACCGCTCCCACCAGCCGCGTGCGATGCAGGCCGGGTTAATGTCGGGCGTTATTTTTGTCTTCAACTGGCCGGCGCATGTCGTGAAGGAAATCAGCAGCAAATTTCGGGCGGTCTCGATCATGCATCGTTATCCCGGCGTGGACTTGGACATGATCGGCGTGGCAAATCAGGACGGAGTGGATTTACTGGTTTCCCGGTTGCATGATCTGGGCCATCGGAAAATCGGGTTTCTCGGGCGGTCATCGGCTTTGCACTGGTCTACGCAACGTTTCGGTGGCTACGTGGCTTCGTTATCCCGGGTCGGGATTCCCTATCGGCCGGAATGGGTGATCGACATGGAGGCGCAGGCTTTGACGACCTCATCGCTTGCCGACGAAGCTGCCATGGCCGAGGCCGTCCGCCTGATTCGCGAGGACGGCGTGCAAGCCTGGATTTGTTCGACGGAGACCGTGGGCCAGCGCTTCCATGGCTGGTGTATTTCGAATGGGCTGCGCATTCCAGAAGACGTGTCGATAACGGGTTTTCATCGGAGTGAGAATGATATGGGCGAACTCCCGCTCACCAGCGTGACGGCTTCCTACCAAGCCATGGGCGCGGCTGCTTTGAGACGCCTGCTCTATCGCATCCAGAACCCTGCGGAAACGACGCGGCAGATTTTGTTTCCGTTTGAATTATACGAAGGCACCTCAGTCGCCGCTCCGCGCACGGCGGATGGCGTGCAAGCGCACTAATTCCCCCTCGCAGCTCAACCGGGAAAGCAAAACCGCTCTCCCCAGAACCCGATGTAGCTCCCATGAAAAAACGCTCTCCCCAGCACGCATTCACCCTTGTCGAACTCCTGATCGTCATCTCCATCATCGCGATTTTGGCAGGCATCCTCTTGCCGGTCATGAACCGGGCGCGCGCCCGTGCCAACCAGACGAAGTGTGCCGCGAACTTGAAGCAATGGGGCACGGCCATCGCCTTTTACGCAGCCGAGAATGAACAGCAGATCGCCTGGAACAGAGTTTTCTCCGTCAGCAATGCCACTCCAGGACCTTACCAAAAGTTTTTTACCGGTTCAGACGCACAACAAAAGTCTCGCCGCTGCCCTTCTGTCCTCCAGCAACTCGACGAACTCATCGCCGCCGACACCGGGCGGCGCGTCAGCGTTGGCTTCCAAATGATTTTTTCCAGGGCGGTGCAAGCCGTCAAAAACGGCATCGTCAACGGCGCACTCGGCGACGTCCGGGAAATCCGCATCGGAGAGACGCCCGTTTTCGACGGACCCGCCTCCAACGCGATGTTTTTCGCATCGCCAGAAGCAGAGAAATTTGACTCGCCGATCTCCGTCCAGGGCGAGCTCTATCGCGCCCGGCCCATTCCTAGCTATGACGTCGCTTGTCTGCGCGGAAAATTTGCCTCGGGAACCACCTTTACCGCCGCACTGACCCACGCCACGCAGACCGCTTTTCCATACGAGTTAGAGGTCATTGGCAGCGCCGGTCGCGCCCACATTTACGATAACGGCACGAAGCTGGAGAGCGACGTTTTGCCCGCCTCAGATTGCAGCGAATCCACCGAGGATCTGATCTACGCGACCTATCAAGTGTTTCTCCAATCCGCGACCGAGGGAAACCACTGCGGCGGCACGTGTTTGCGCGATTCGCGCGGCTACGTGCTCGCGACGAACGGCATGCTGATTTCCTCCGGCGGAATCCATCCGATCGGAGCGAATTTCAAGCAAGTTTACGATCAAGGCGACGATCGTGGATACAACGTCACCGGCCTCGCAGAATCCGTTGGAACTGCGCTGAAAACCGGCCAGCTTTTCTCCGAGCAAAAACTCCCGTGGGCCGTCGCCACCGAGCCCGTCGCACTCGACCAACATCGCTTCACCGACTTCAGCGCCTACGCATGATTCGCAAAGCGTTCGTCATGTCGGTCAACGCTGGTTCCGAAGCGGAATAGGAGCGGCGTCATTCCCCGATTTGGCCGGAGTTGGAAGCGACTCTGCGCGAACATGGCGTGCGAAATTATTCCATCTTTCTCCAGGCGGAAACGCACCAGCTTTTTGCGTTCGCCGAGATCGAGGATGAAGCACGCTGGAACGCCATCGCTCGAACGACGATCTGCCAAAAATGGTGGGCGCACATGCAGGAGATCATGCCGTCGAACCCCGACAACAGCCCCGTCGCGACCGAGTTGCGCGAAGTTTTTCATTTGAGTTAGAACGTGTTCTGCGATGTGATCGAGGCTCTTTGCGCACATGACACATCGCAGGATTGGCACACGCAGGACCTGCTAAAACATCTCGCGGGCTGCATCGGCGAGCTCGCGCCGAGAGCGCATAAGGCGATCCAATTGCGCTACATGAAAGCGCTGCGCCCGCCCGAAATCGCCCGCCCGATGGGCTGGACGACCGACGCCGTTCACGTGGTGCTTTCGCGAGCGCGCGTCGCTTTGCGGGAGTGCGTCAGCCGCCGAGTCACGCAGGAGGATCTGAGTCATGGATAAGGATCGACTCGAATATCTTTTGCAGCGTTATCTCGACCAATTGCTGGTCGGTGACGAATGGCCCGAGCTCGAGCAAATGCTGCGCGAAAACCGGTTCGCCCGCGAGACGTTTTGGGAGCGCGCGCAATGGCACGCCGCGATCCGCGCCTGGGGCCAGGAAGAATGGGGACGCCTCTCAGCCGAGTCTGCCACGAATGAAAAACCCGTCGTTCCCGCTCCATTTCAAGTGCTGCCGCAGACGCAAATTTCCCCCCGCAGAATCCAATCTAACTCGACTCGAAAAACCTATTTCTGGCCTATCGCCACGGCT
This sequence comes from Spartobacteria bacterium, assembly GCA_043758065.1. GTDB lineage: Bacteria > Verrucomicrobiota > Verrucomicrobiia > Chthoniobacterales > DASVRZ01 > DASVRZ01. Next base: position 34,297 of record JAYVOE010000133.1, read on the forward strand.
GCCGCCTTGATTCTCGGAGCTCTCGGCTGGTTCGCCTGGATGCAGGATTCGTCGCCCAAACTCGGCATCGCCGTGCTTACCCGCGCCTCGAGTTCCGTCTGGGAAGGCGACGCGCTGCTCCACCCCGGGCAATCGCTTCAGCCAGGCACATTGCATCTCAAATCCGGTGCGTGTCAGATCGAATTCGCCCGCGGTGCTCGTCTCGTGATCGAGGGGCCGGCCGATTTTCGGCTCGTCAACGAGAACGAAGGCTACCTCGAATTTGGCAAACTCCGCGCCAAAGTTCCCGAGGCGGCGCATGGATTTAAAGTCGGCACGCCGCATTTCGAGGCGGTCGATTTGGGAACGGAATTTGCCTGTCTCGTTCCGAAAATCGGCGCAGACGAACTCCACGTTTTTCAAGGCGAAATCGTCGTTGATTCCGCTCTAACTCGACTGAAAAAACAATCGCTCAAAGAAAGCCAGGCGAGCCGTATTGATGGAAAAATAGTCACCACGATTCCAGCCGACTCGACCGCGTTCATCAGCGAGGAAGAATGGGCTGAAACTCAAATGAAAAACGCCCGTGGCAGTCTCACCGCCTGGCGCGAATCCAGCCGCGCGCTGGCCGCCGATCCGCGCACGTTGCTTTATCTCGATTTCGAAGCCGCTAATGGCTGGGAGCGCACATTGAAAAATCGCGCCATTCCAAATTCCGACGCCAGCATCATCGGCAGCGATTGGGCGGAAGGCCGTTGGCCGGGTAAAAACGCACTCGAGTTCGAGGGAAATGAGGACCGCGTCCGGCTTTCGCGGCCTGCGAGTTTGCCGTCGTTCACCATGGCCGCCTGGATTCGCGTCGCCGATCTAGCGAACACGCAAAATTCTCTGTTGATGGGTGAAAGTTTCGCGCCCGGCGAGACGCATTGGTATCTCTATGCCGAGGGTCGGCTTGGCATTGGAGTGAGAACCGAACGTGGCTGGTCGGTCGTGCAATCGGAGCCAGTGATTCGCCCGGAAATGATGGGGTCGTGGATCTTCGTGGCCACGGTTTACGACGGCGCGACCCGGACCGCGACGCATTATCTCAATGGACGAGCCGTGGCTTCCGGCACGATGCCGAACAACGTCGCGCCGCGCCTCGATACGTTTGAAATCGGTAATTACGGCGTGCGCCCGGACGATCCGCGTTTGCAAAGTCCGGGCACGAATCATTCGGGTCGAAACATCCGCAGCTTCCATGGTCGAATCGACGAATTTGCCGTGCTCACTGCGCCGCTTCGGGCCGAGGAAATCCGCAAAATCTATCTCGCAACGAACGGGCCGAATAAATTCTCGCACAAAGACAGCTAAGAATCGTTTCGGAGTCGCGATTATTTTGAGTGGCTCCTCCCCGATTCTCACTTCGTTGCCTCGCAGCTGTGCTTGGCCTTTCTGCGTCGCTCAGTGCCCAAACTATCCCGGCGTTTCCCGGCGCGGAAGGCTACGGCGCTTACGCAAAAGGCGGCCGTGGTGGCGACGTTTATCATGTTACAAATCTGAACGCTTCGGGAGCCGGATCGTTTGCCGATGCGATTGGCACTGTGCCGGCTGTGGGCCGCACGATCGTCTTCGATGTTAGCGGCTACATTCGTTTTCCAAGTGGTTCGAGTGGAACTCGCCTGACGGCTTCAAAAGTGACCATCGCCGGCCAGACCGCGCCGGGTGATGGCATCGGTTTTACAAACAATTTCTTCCGCGTTTCCGGAGACGACATCGTGGTGCGCCACCTGCGTTTTCGCCACGGAAAACATGTCCAGCTACGGCAGCGCGACGGAAAATCTGACGCTGCAATATTCCTTCAATTCCTGGGGACTTGAGAGCCACTCCTGTGGCGGTTTGTGGGATCAAAACCACGCCAGCGCGCACCACAATCTTTGGTCTCACAACCACACGCGGAATCCGAAATCGCGCCCCAGCGGATTGCTCGAATGGATCAACAACGTCACCTTCGATTGGGACATCGGATTCATCATGGGCGACACCTACACGCCGTCCACTTTCAAGACCAATGTCCGGTCGAATTACTTCATTTGCCCGCCGGGAAATATCAAAACGAACATGCTGGAAAAAGGCTGGCTCGACAGTAATTCCCCTCGCAAGCCGACATTTAGCATCTACCTGGATGGAAACTTGATGGACCGCGACGGCGATGGCATTCTCAACGGCCTACCCACTGGCTATGAGCGCGTGCAGGGGAGCGAATTTGAACCGACCGAAGTCGTTCCGGCCTACGGTGTGAGCAACGACATCCCGCGCTATTACAAAAACACGTCGCCCTTCGCGGGTTCGACCGCCGGAGTCGCCATCGACACGCCGTTGCTGGCTTACAAAAAAATCGTCTCCAACGCTGGTGCGCTCAGATTGGACTCTGACTCGACTCATAATTTGCGCGATGAAGTGGACACCATCCTCGTCTCCAAGCTCACTTCGCAGACGCGTTTCCACGTTACCCGCGAGGCCGACACTGGTGCGAGTGCGAGCGGATTCGGAGTGCTCACCAGCACGCCCGCGCCGACGGATGCGGACCGCGTGGCATTCCCGATTATTGGGAAACGGCGGTCGGTTTCAATGCTAGTAGCGACGATCACAATACGGTATTTAGCTCCGCCGCATTGAGCGCGTCGTTTTTTCCAACGGGCACGCCAACCGGCTATACTTACCTCGAGGAATACCTCCATTGGCTGGCAATTCCGCACGCGGTTGTGGCCAAATATGTTTCGCCAGATCCGGCGACGTTTGTAGACATCGACCTGCGGAAATTCACCAGCGGATTTGCGCTCACAGCGACTTACTCCACTTCCAATAGCGTCAACGGAATCGCTGTGATTCAAGCCTATGGGCACACGGCGCGATTCACGCCAACGGCGGGCGCGACGGGCCGCGGAAAATTTAGTTTTACAGTCAACGACGGCGATTCCTGGACGCAAAACTGTGGCGTCGTGATCACCGCCTCAGGACTCCCACGCGACCTTTCCTGGAAAGGCGATTCCGCCGCCAACAACTGGGATACCACGACAAGCAACTGGCGAAAAACTGATGGGACTTCCACGGCATTCAGCGGCGGTGACACGGCGCTCTTCGACAATCGCGGAATTTCCGCGGTGGCCGTAAATCTAACCGGCGCGTTTGCCCCGAGTTCGGTAACGGTCAACTCCACTCAGAGCTATATTTTCAGCGGAGTTGAATCGCTATCTGGCGCGATGCCGCTAACCAAATCCGGCTCCGGCACGCTCACGGTTAGCATGACGAACACGTTCACCGGCGGCACGACAATCAACGAAGGAACACTGATTACTAACAACGTCGGCGGCCTCGGCACTGGAAAAGTAACACTCGGCGGATCGACTCTTTCATTCACCAGCGCAGCCAACCAGACATTCGCAAACGCGGTCGCTGTGACGGCACCCAGCGCGATCACGACGACTAACAATACGACTTTCGGCGGGGCTTTTTCTGGCGCGGGAAACCTCAGTCTAAGCGGCCCGCTTCTAACTCCGACTAACACTTGGGTAGGTCTGACGGGAACAGTCACTGTTAGCACCGGGACATTGCGATTTAACCAAGGTGGAAATCCATGGGGCGCGGCGAATGCGTCTTTCAATGCTGGCACTTCAGGAACCATCAAAAATCGGTCCATCGTTGCAACGCAAACCATCAACCTCGGCGCACTGAGCGGAGGCGCGAGTTCGTTCCTCGTTGGGAGCGATCAGACCGGTAGCGGCGCCGGGGTGGACACTTATCTCATCGGCGCACTAAACATCGACTCCACGTTTTTCGGCACGATTCAAAACGGCGGCCTCCACACGACGGCGATCAACAAAACCGGTGCCGGCGCGTTGCTCTTGGGCGGCACCAGCAGCTACACCGGAAACACCACTGTTAGTAATGGAAGTCTGGTAGTTTCCGGCTCGCTCGGAAATACGTCCGTCCCTGTCGCGAGTCCGGCGGTATTGGCGGGCAGCGGCACGATTGCAGGTCCGGTGACTTTCAGCGATGGCTCGTTTGCGTCACCGGCGACCGACGCATTCACAGGCGGAATTCTTCATTTGAGTAACAATCTTACCTTGGGTGCCGCAACGGTTTACTGCGATCTCTACGGTTCGCCCAATCCACCAAAGGTCAATGACAGCATCGCGCTCAACGGCGGTTCGCTCACATTTACGGCTGCACCGTATTTTCAATTTCTCCTCCTCGATGGCGCTCTCGCGGCGGGAAATTACGACCTGATCACCGGCGCCGGAAGCCTCTCGACCCCAGCCGGATTTACCGGCACATTTGCTAACAATCTCCCCTCTGGTAGTCGCCAGACATTTACGGTGAAACGCAGTTCCACCGGCGCCGGTGTGGCGAAGGTCTGGCTCGAAGTTCTCGGCGATCCGGGGGTTCTTACCTAGACGGGCGCAGGCGGTTCGACTTGGGATGCAACGACCGTCAACTGGACCGGCGCGACCGATGGAAACAACCGCTTCGTCCTCAATGACGCCGTCACTTTTAACGACTCCGCGCCCAGTTCCACGATCATCCTTTCGGGCAATCTTCAGCCGCGAATTCTCACCGTGGACAACTCCAATAAAGACTTCGTTTTCAACGGAGTTGGATCGCTATCTGGCGGCGGTTCGCTGACTAAAAGCGGCACTGGCAACCTAACACTTTCGCCTGACACCGTGGTTGTTAGCTCGACGACGTTTCTCAACTCTCCCACGGTAACAGTCACCAGCGCCACAGGTCTTGCTGTTGGCATGACCGTCGGCGGCGCTGGCATTTCCGCTAACACCACCATCACCGCGATCTCGGGAACGACACTAACACTTTCCCAAAACGTGACTACAGCCGCTACTAACAATCTGGTTTACTATGCGGCCCACACTTTTGCTGGTGGCACGACGATCAATTCCGGCAGCACCATCACGCTGGCGAATCCGGCCGCGAATGCGATGGGACTCGGCTCAGGTTTGATCACATTGAAAGGCGGCACGCTGACAATGTTTAGCTCAGTGCGCTTTAACTCCGATCTGAATTTGAATGCGAACGGCGTGCCGGAAGCCAGCACGTTTAATTTCAATGTGCCCAACGGTCAGATCGGTAATTTCCACGTCGATGCGCGCAGCGATATCTATGGGAGTCTGATTGGCGACGGCACCTTCAACGTGAAAGTCCCATGGACGCGTTCGACGTTTTTCAGCGATTGGTCAGCGTTTACCGGCACGATCAATGCAATGACCGATGGCTTCGCAGAATCAAACGGCGGGAACACCGTGCTGGGCGGCGATTTTCGTATGGGAACTAATTATGGTTTTCCCGGATTTCCAACAGCACTTCTAACTCTAGGAGACAAAGTTTTCGCCTACTACACCGGCATCCTCGCGGCTGGTGCGGGCACAACGATTGAGATCGGCGATCTTTCTGGAGTGGCTGGCTCAGGCCTTCTCGGTGGAGCAACGAATGGTCGCGCGCTGACCTATCGCATTGGCAGACGTGGCGGCAATGTTAGTTTCCTCGGCAACATCGGCGAGCAAGGCACTGGTAACGCGACGGCTCTCGTGAAAACCAGCCCCGACATATGGACACTCGGCGGCACTTGCACTTATACTGGTTCCACCACCGTCGAGCAGGGCACGTTGATCATCACCGGTTCGATCAGCAACGCAGCGCCGTTACTCGTGCAAAACTCATCCGTGTTACAGCTTAATGGCGGCACAGTTAGCGTCGATAACGTTTCCGTTGCGACCAATGCGAGTCTCACCGGCTTCGGCACGATTCAGGGTGAGCTGAACAACGACGGCACGATTACTTGCAGCACCGGCGGCAATCTTTCCGTCACCGGCGACGTCGTTAACAACGGCACGATCCGCATCACTGGCGGCAAATCACTCGTGGCTTCAGGCGCATTTGTGAACAACGGCCTGCTCGACATCATTACTAGCGGCGGCACCGTTCCAACAAATTTAATCAATGGCCCGACCGGTGTGGTTCTCGACTCGAGTGCCGTGAAACTCCGCTCATTTTCCATGACGCCGACCGTCACCACGATCAAGATTCTTTCCTACTTGGGTCACAACTACGAGTTACAAATCGCCGCCACACCTGGCGCCTGGAGCACGGTGGATACAAAGGCTGGAAACGATCAGGAACTGACCTTCACCTACAACATTCCTCCCAATAACACAAAGCAGTTCTATCGCATCCGGGTTGCCCCCTGATTGCGTGAATGGATTGTAACTCGAATGAAAATTCCGGTTGCCAGATGGACGTCTTTCCTGTGATTTTAAGGGATGGCAACCACCGACGTGGATTCGCTCACTTCGAGCTCGCTCTATAACGAGGACCTGGCGCCCGTCCCGCCGGAAAAACGCACTTGGACGCAGTGGAATTTCGCCGCGCTTTGGATCTCGATGTCGGCCTGCATCCCGACGTATCTGCTGGCGTCCTCGTTGATCGATGTGGGCATGAATTGGTGGCAGGCCGTTCTAACCATTTTCCTCGGCAACCTCATCGTGCTCGTCCCGATGATCCTGAATGCCCACGCCGGGACGCGTTACGGCATTCCCTTTCCCGTGCTCTGCCGGTCGTCCTTTGGCACGCGTGGCGCGAACATTCCCGCCCTGATGCGCGCGCTCGTGGCTTGCGGCTGGTTTGGCATTCAGACGTGGATTGGCGGCAGCGCGATTTTCAAAATCCTGGCGGTGTTCTTTCCAAAAATGACCGGAGTTCCAGTGCTATCTGCGCTCGGAATTTCGCTTCCGCAGCTCGGCTGTTTTCTCTTTTTCTGGGCCATTAATATGTGGGTTGTCTGGCGCGGGATTGATTCGATTCGCCTCCTGCTGAATATCAAAGCGCCGCTCCTCATCGTGCTAGGTCTCACATTACTAACATGGGCTTACAATCAGGCTGGCGGGTTCGGTCCGATTCTGTCGCAGCCATCTGCGTTTTCACCGGGACAACCCAAAGCTGGACAATTCTGGTCGGCGTTTTTTCCGTCGCTCACTGGCATGATCGGATTCTGGGCGACGCTCTCGCTAAACATCCCGGATTTTTCCCGTTACGCCCGCTCGCAACGTGCGCAAATGTTAGGACAACTCATCGGCTTGCCGCCAACGATGGCGCTCTACTCTTTCATCGGAGTTGCAGTGACCTCTGCGACCACGATCATTTTTGGAAAAACCATCTGGGACCCCGTCGATGTGCTCACGCGATTCACCAATCCCGTCGTCCTTGTCCTAGCCATGTTGGCGCTCTGCCTCGCCACGCTCGCGACGAATTTAGCGGCGAATGTCGTAGGTCCGGCGAACGATTTTTCCAACCTGGCGCCGCGTTTGGTTTCGTTTCGCGCCGGCGGATTGATCACTGGAATCATCGGCTTTTTGATTATGCCGTGGAAGCTGGTTTCCGATCCGAGCGGCTTCATTTTCACTTGGCTCGTCGGCTACAGCAGCCTGCTCGGACCGATCGCCGGCATCATGATCGCCGACTATTTCGTGCGCCGAAAACGCATCCTCAGCGTGCCCGATCTTTATCTCGAAAACGGCATTTACCGCGAGGCGAACGGCTTCAACCTGGCCGGCGTTGGAGCACTTATCGTAGCGATTTTACCCAGCCTTCCGGGCTTTCTGGTGGAGGTTAAATTGATCGCTTCCACAGCAGTCCCGGCGTTTCTGGTATCAGCCTACCATTCCGCGTGGTTTATTGGTTTCGGCGTGGCCTTCGTTGCCTATCTGGTTTTCGCCTCAACTCAGAAAAAATAACGCCATGCCGACTCTGCCTCCATTCGACTTCCAACCGACTCACTACACCGGTCCTTCCGCTGAGGAAGTGCTGAAAATGCGTCAGGCCCACGTCAATCCGGGCATCTTCACTTTCTACAAAAAGCCGCTCATGATCGTCGAAGGCAAAGGCCAGTATTTGTTCGACGAAACGGGCCGCCGCTATCTCGATGGATTCGGCGGCATCGTCACCGTTAGCGTCGGACATTGTCACCCGCATGTGCTGGAAGCGGTTAATCGCCAGAACGCGTTGCTGCAACATACCACGACGATCTATTTGCACCCTAACATCGCCGAATACGCGACCGCTCTAGCCGCGAAAATGCCGGGCAACTTGAAGGTCTGCTACTTCACTAATTCCGGCTCTGAGGCCAACGACCTAGCACTGCTCATGGCGCGTGCTTACACCGGGAATTACGACATGTTAGCATTGCGCAATGGATACCACGGCGGCAGCCAAAGTACCATGGGACTTACATCGCATTCTACGTGGAAGTTTAACGTGCCGCACAGCTTCGGCGTGCATCACGCGCTCGCTCCCGACCCTTATCGCGGACCCTACGGCTATGACGATCCCGATGCCGGAAACAAATACGCCGCCGACCTGCAAAGCCTGGTGAATTTCGCTACGTCAGGACGTGTCGCTGGCTTCATCGCCGAGTCGATCCAAGGTGTCGGCGGAACGATCGTTTTTCCCGATGGTTATCTGAAGAAAGCCTACGAAATCGTGAGAGCGGCAGGCGGCGTTTGCATCGCGGATGAAGTTCAGACGGGTTTCGGTCGAACGGGTACTAACTTCTGGGGATTTGAAACTCAGGGCGTTATTCCAGACATCGTCACCATGGCCAAAGGCATCGGCAACGGCGTGCCACTCGCGGCGGTCGTCACCACGCCGGAAATCGCACAGACGTTAGCCGCTAAAATCCACTTCAACACCTTCGGCGGCAACCCCGTTTGCATGGCGCAAGGCAAGGCAGTGCTAGAGGTTATCGAAAATGAAGGACTGCAAGCCAACTCACTAACCGTCGGCAACTATCTGCTCGCCGGTCTGCACAAGCTGGCTGAGAAGCACCCGATCATTGGCGACGTTCGCGGCAAAGGTCTAATGATCGGCGTCGATCTCGTAAAGGACCGTACTAGCAAAGCTCCCGCGAAGGATGAATGCCTCCAGGTTTTCGAGAAGGCACGTGAGTTAGGACTGCTTATCGGCAAAGGCGGTTTCCATGGAAACGTCCTGCGCATCAAGCCGCCGATGTGCATCACGAAAGCCGATGCGGACTTCATGCTCGAAGTGTTAGACGAAGCATTCGCCTCGCTATGAAACTAGCCACGCATCAATACGGAAAGCAGCGCGTGCGAGTGATGAAAATCATCCGCGAAGGAAGCATTCACACGGTCAAGGAGCTAACCATTGGTGTCGCTCTGATCGGTGATTTCGAAACTTCCTACACCGCGGGTGATAACAGTCTCGTCGTGGCAACGGACACGATGAAAAACACCGTGACCGCCCTGGCTAAAGATAACCTTGGAACTCAAACGGAAAAATTTCTCGCGTATCTTGGCAATCATTTTGTTAGCAAATATCCGCAAGTCGAGACGGCAATCATCAGTTCGAAGGAACGCGTCTGGAAACGCATGAATATCGCTGGAGCACCGCATCCGCACAGCTTTTCTGCGAATGATAGCTCCGTCCTGTTTTCTGAGTTCACTGTAACTCGCATGGGTTTTTCGGCAGTCTCCGGAATCGATAATCTCCTCCTGCTAAAATCAACGGGATCAAGCTTCGTGGATTATCCGCGCGACGAATTTACCACTCTTCCGGAGACCACCGACCGTGTGTTGGCGACTTCGCTCAAAGCCACGTGGAAATGGAGTAGCGAACCAAAGGAATATTCGGAAGCAAACCACGCTATCCTCACGGCGATGTTGGTTCCGTTTGCTAACAATCACAGCCCGAGTGCGCAGACGACTCTGTTTCAGATGGGAACCGCCGCCTTGGAGACCTGTCCTAACATCAGCGAAATCCATATCGCGATGCCTAACAAACATTACCTTCTAACTCCGTTGGAAAAATTCGGCATGGAGAATAACAACGAGATTTTTCTGCCGATCGATGAGCCGCACGGCCAGATCGAGGCGACTGTTAGTCGAGATTAGTTTTGCCTCATGAGCGACGACCGCATTCTGTCTGCGCTCATCGAAGCCCGGGCCACACGTCGGCCCTGCGCAATCATCACTGTCGCAGCCACAACAGGTTCTGTTCCCCGATCCGTTGGAGCAAAAATGCTGGTCTTTCTGGTGGGCGAAACCATCGGCACCATTGGTGGTGGAAAACTGGAATCGCTGGCCATCGCCGCTGCACAAGAAGCTATCGGCGGCGGACAGGCATTTCTAAAAAGCTTTCCATTACGCGAGGACGAGCCGGATTCGTTTGGAGCGATTTGCGGTGGCGAAGTCACCCTTTTCATCGAGCCTATCGCTCGAAAAGAAGCGATTTTTCTCATCGGCGCCGGACACTGCGCGCGGGCCATTGCCAAGCTCGCGGCGGACTGCGATTTCCATGTCGCAGTGATCGACGAGCGCCCCGAAGAACTCGCCCTCTGCGATGCTGCTCATGATAAAATTCAGTCGAGTTCCAGTGCATTCATCGCGGGTCGCGCCTGGAAATCCGACGAAGCTTTAATCCTGGTCAGCCAAAATTTCCACGGCGATCAGGAAGCCCTTTCAGCCGCCCTTGCCCGTCCATTGCCCGGCTATCTCGGCATGATCGGCAGTCGGCGAAAAGTCCTCCACGTGCTCGACGAAATACGCAGAATCGGATGCAACTCCGATCTATTTTCCCAGATTCACGCCCCGATCGGACTCGATATCGGCGCAGATTCGCCGATGGAAATCGCCATCAGCGTGCTCGCCGAAGTGATGGCTGTACTGCGCGGAAAGTCCGGCGCGCACCTGAAATTGACTCCGCCCTAGCCAGCCCCTAGCCTGCGGAATATGCCCACATTTGATCTCGTCGTTATCGGAGCCGGACCTGCCGGTTATGTCGCTGCCATTCGCGCCGCACAACTGGGCTTGAAAACCGCCCTCGTCGAGAAGAGCAAAACCCTCGGCGGCACGTGTCTGAATATCGGGTGCATCCCGAGCAAAGCCTTGCTCAACTCGACGGAGCACCTGCATTTCGCTCAGAAAAAAGCGGCGAAACACGGCATCATGATCGAGAAAATTTCGGTCGATCTAGCTAAGATGCACGCGCGCAAAGACGGCGTGGTCAAGCAACTCACCGGGGGCGTCGAATTTCTCATCAAGAAAAACGGCATCA
>JAYVOE010000134.1:0-21080 GCA_043758065.1 Spartobacteria bacterium
TGGGAAATCCCGCAGACGCTGGACACGATCGATCCGCTTTCCAGTCATTACAATGAGAAGTCGCGCTATGCGAAAACCTTGCAGCGCGATGGGAAGACGTGGGGTTCCATCGGAGTTGGACACGAATCACAACTGGCGCACGCGAACGAGTCGATCACTTGCCAAATCTGTCATAGCTCATGGGCGACTAGCTGTTTTGGATGTCACCTGCCGATGAAGGCAAACCAGAGGGTGCCGTTGAATAAGTTTGAAGGTGTCCAAGATCGAAATTTCACGACTTACAATCCGCAGGTGGTGCGTGATGACGTTTACATGTTAGGAATCGATAGCACGGTGAAGAAGAATCGACTCGCAGTCGTGCGGTCGTCGAGTGCGGTCGTAGTCGGATCACAAAACGCGAATCGCGAGTGGGTTTATTCGCAGCAGCAGACTGTCTCGGCGGAGGGTTACAGTGGGCAGGCGTTCAATCCGCATTTTCCGCATACGACAAGTGGCGTTGGGACAACGAAGGGGTGCACGGATTGTCACATTTCGGCGCAGAACGATAACAATGCGTGGATGACGCAGTTGTTAGGATTCGGCACGGGCACAGTGAATTTCTTCGGTCGGTATGCGTATGTTGGCGCAGGCAAAGCCGGACTCGAAGCCGTCGTCTGGACGGAACAGACAGAGCCACAAGCGGCTTACGGAAGTCATTTCCAATCCATTGCTTATCCCGATAACTACAAGAAATTCATCGAGCAGGATCATGGTTATTTGAAGGAGGCTTATGAGCACCATGGAGACGACATTCGTGACCTAACTCTGCGAGGTGAATACCTTTACACAGCGAATGGACCTGGTGGATTTGAGGTGTTCGATGTGGCGAATATTGATAACAAAGGGTTCTCGGAGCGAATTGTTAGCACGCCCGTTTCGTTTTTTGGCCAGAGCACGCGAATCCGCACTCCCTTCGCGACGAGTGTTACGCTTCCTAGCACGTTGGGGATTGATCCATTGCGCGTGCGTCGTCCGGAAAATGAGGAGCAACCGATCAGTCCGATTTATGGATCGGTGTTTGTAACGGATCGTGAACAGGGATTGGTTATCGTTGGGGTCGGAACGCTGGTCGATGGCGATCCGGCTAATAATTTCCTAACAGAGAAGGATGTTACTCGATTCAATCCGCTTGGAATCCTGCGTGGTGCGACGCATTCGTTTATGGCTGGAAACTATCTCTATCTCACCTGCACGAATGGCTTGTTTGTGATTGATATTTCCACTCCGACTGCGCCGCGCATTGTCGGTGAGTTGACTGGAACTCGACTGAAAAATCCGCGCTCCGTAGCGGTGCAGTTTCGCTATGCGTTCATCACCGATGACGAAGGTCTCAAGGTCTGCGATATTAGCGATCCAACGCATCCGCGCGCAATTCCAGAAGCGACGATTCCGCTGCGCAATGCCGGCCGCCATTATCTAGCTAGGACTTATGCATATGTGCCAGATGGTGCCGATGGGTTGGCGATTATTGACATCAAAAATCCCGAACATCCGCGTTTACTGGAACATTACACCGCGAGTGGTCGGATCAACGATGCGCGTGCGATCCAGATCGGCTCGATTGCGGCTTCGGAATTTGCTTTGTTAGCCGATGGAAAAAATGGGCTGCGTGTGATTCAATTGATCTCGCCAGATACGGTTCCAACTGCGATGGGTTTTTCCCCGCGACCTGCGCCGCGTTTGATTGCGACTCGCAAAATGGAACACGGCGAGGCGCTTGCAGTGAGTCGCGGATTGGACCGTGATCGGATTGTCGATGAAACGGGGAATCAAACGGTCGTTTTTGGACGTCGCGGTTCGCGTCCCTTTAATTGGAAAGAGATGACGAAATTTTTCCGTCATAGCGATGGAACTCCGTTCACCGTCGAGGACGTCAACTGGCGCGACGGTCATCTCGAAACGATTTCGGGGCAAACCCTCGCGTCGCCGCCGATGCCGCCGCTGCGCGACACGAGCGGCAGCTATGAATTGCCGTCCGAGTTGCCGCTAAGGATTCCGCGTCGGCCAATAAATTAGCTTGCGGCCCGGCTGATTTTTTCGCTAGAAACAACACATGGCTGATAAAACTCATAAGCTCCCTGAAAATGCTCCCGGCACTTGGTATGTGGACGACACCTGCACGCCGTGCCGCGTTTGTCTCGACGAAGCTCCCGGTTTGTTGAAATACAACGACGATGAGACTTACGTTTATTTCTTCAAGCAACCGGAATCGCCTGAGGAGACGGAAGCCGCGCAAAATGCGATGGCTGTTTGCCCGACGCTGGCAATCGGTGACGACGGCGAATAGCTAGCTGGCTCTAACTGGCTTTTGCCGGTGACTTTGCCGGTGACTTTGTCGGCGAATGAATCGATTGGAACTCGACTGAAAAATTTCGCGTCAGTTTTTTGACGGAGTTGGTTCAGCCTCCGACGGCGGTGTAGCGTTTCGTGCCGCGTTTCCAGAGGGTGCGAGCGATGGTGTGCAGGATGAGAACCCAGAGAATTTGCAGGGCGAAGCCGCGCCAGAGTGTGGGGGCGTTCATTTTTTCCAGAAAGACGGCGACGGGGAAATAGAGTTCGTATTTGAAGGGAAGAAAATCGAGAAAGCGCTGGAACCAGACGGGCATGATGTCGAGCGGGAAGAGTTGGCCGCTGAGGAAGTATTCGAAGCTGTAGAGGATGAAGACGATGGTGGAAATTTCCAGGATCCAGAAAGCGAACATGGCGAGGCTGTAGGCGATGAGGAATTGCAAAAGTGCGGCGAGTCCGAGCGATATGACGCTGAGGAGCCAGGTGAGAGCGTGCTCGGGGAGGCGGATGTGTTCGCGCAAGGCCCAGAAGATGAGGAGGATGAAGGGTAAAGTGACGACGGTGTAGAGGAGCCGGTAGCCGGTGAAGAGGCTGAGTCGGTAGAGGAGGTAATCGATGGGTTTGGTGAGGTAGGAATTGAGCTGTCCATCGCGGATGTCGGCGGCGATCTGCCATTCGTCCTCGGTGGGGGTGATGAGGCTCTCGGCGACGACGATGAGCATGAAGTAAAAGACCATGCTGGAGTAGTCGTAGGGGCCGATGTTGCCGGCGTTAGTGCCGGTGCGTTCGTGGAAGATGGTGCCCCAGATGCAGACGGTGCCGGCGAGCGGGACAAGGCTGAAGAGAGCGCGGAGGAGGAAGTTCCAGCGATAGACGAAGGTGTTTTGCAGGGCGATATCGAAGACTTTCACGTAGGTCTTTAGGGCGGGCGTCATGCGGACGACGTTCGCACACGCAGTGCCGAGGAAAAAGCGTGAATCGACTGGAAGTCGGATGCGTTTTTTCCCGCAGGGGGGCTTAGCCCTGGCTGCGTTGGTAGAGGGAGATGGCGAGTTTGGTGGCGGCGATCATGCTGTGGGGAGAGGCGATGTGTTTGCCGGCCATGTGGAAGGCGGTGCCGTGGTCGGGGCTGGTGCGAATGAAGGGCAGGCCGAGGGTGATGTTCACGCCAGTGTCAAAGGCGTGGAGCTTGAGCGGGATGAGGCCCTGGTCGTGATACATGCAAACGACGCCGTCCCATTTATGCATGATGGCGGCCTGATGGAAGACGGTGTCGGGCGGGAACGGGCCGGCAAACGTCGCGCCGGGGACGCGTTCCAACGCGACAACGGCGGGTGCGATGATGTCGATTTCTTCACGGCCAAGGTCGCCGTCTTCGCCGCAATGGGGATTGAACCCGGCGATGGCGATGCGGGGTTCGCTGACGCCGCGATGCCGCAGATGGTCGGCTAATAGGCATGCAACTCGAATGATTTCTGAGCTGGAAAGGCGGACTTCCAGAAGCGGGACGTGGCAGGTGACGAGGGCGACGGTGAGGGCTCCACCGGTGAGGCACATGGCGTGGCTCGCGGAATGGCAGCGAGCGGCGAAAAACTCGGTCTGGCCGGGAAATGGGTAGCCGACGAGGTGGAGCTGGTGCTTGCTGACGGGGCCAGTGACGACGGCGTCGACTTCGCCGGCGAGGGCGAGGCGGGCGGCTTCTTCGAGGGCGTCCCAACTCGCGCGTGCGCCGTCGAGAGTGGGTTCGCCGGGCTGGCAGGCGCGTCCGATGAGGGTGACTTTGACGCCTTTCGGGAGCTGATCGAGGGCGGCATCGACCACTTCAGGGCCGATGCCAGCGGGGTCGCCGAGGGTGATGGCCAATCGCATAATCTCCGGGGGGTAAAACTTGAGCGGAGTTAGATCGGATTCACCGTGGTGGCGCTAGAAGCGTTTAATGTAGGCTTTGCCCCGTAGCTCGACGAGCCATTTCTCGGAGGCCTTCTGACGTTCTTCGCCGAGGAGCTTGGATTCGATGTCTTTTTTGACGTTCTCGAATGGCGTGTAGGTCGGTTCTTTGCGGGCCTCGACTTGCATGAGGTAGAAGTTGCTGGCCTGCTCAAAGACGGGGCCGATTTCACCCGGCTTCAAGGAAAAAGCGGAAGCGGTGAGAGCGGGGTTAAGAGTTTTCTTGTCGATCCAACCCCATTCGCCACCGACATCGGCCGAGCTATCCTGCGAATAAAGCTGGGCCATTTTCGCAAAGTCCGCGCCGTTCTTGATCTTGGCGCGGATCTCGTTGACGAGCTCCTTCTGCGCCGAGGCGCTGCCGCCGTCGGATGACTGCTTGGGGATGACGATCATGCGGAGCTTGACCGATTCGTTGGCGGCAAATTCCTTTTTGTTGGCGTCGTAGTATTCGCGGATTTTGTTCGGCGGAACGGCGAGGTTGCTCTTCACTTTCTGGCCGCGCATGGCCTGGACGATGATTTTGTTCTGCTCGGTGTCCTTGAATTTGCTGAGGGTGTAGCCCTGCGCTTGCAAGGTGCGGATGAAGGCTCCGCGATCGCCGCCGAACTCCTCGCGGATGATGGATTTAATGTGTTCCTCGACGACGTAGGGCGGGAGTTTGTATTCGTTTTTCTTGAAATCCTGAAGAATGAGCTGGCGGTCGATGAGTTCTTGAAGGGCGTTCTCGCGGAGAATTTTGACCTTCGACTCGAGATCGGAGCCGGTGAGAGCTTGGCGAAGGGCGCGTTCACGTGGGGCGACGAGTTCGCGGACTTGGGAAAAAGTGATCACTTCCTTGTTTACCACGGCTGCGATGCCGTCGAGAACCTCGGGTTCGGCGAGGACGGTGCTGGCGATGGAAACGGACAGGAGCAGCACACAAACGGTGCGAAGCAGACGGGAATTAAACATGATCGGAGTTAGAACTTATTCAGCAGGGCGAGAAGGTCCGACAAAGCTATTTCCGGCGATTTTGAAGTCAAGCGGGGAAACTTTCCACCGAGCAGGATGTAGTCGCCGCCGCGCGTGAGCATGACTTTGCCCTCGCGGACCTCGACGCGAGTAATCTTGGTGGCAGCGGCGGCGAGCTTGATACGAGAAATCTGGAGGAGATTCTCGGCGGCCTGGGGAAGCGGGCCGAAACGGTCGCGCCAGGTTTTGCGGAGCTTGTCGAGTTGCTCCTGATTGTTGACCTCGGCGTGGGCGCGGTAAGCTGCGATGCGGACTTTCGGTTCCGAAATGTAGGCCGTCGGCAAAAAGGCCGGAGTTAGATGCGATTCTCGAAACCACTCGGATTCGTTAAGGGAAACTGAGTCGAGTCGCAGTGTTATCTCGATGCGCGGCTTCACTTTTTCACCCTTCATCTTCGAGACTGCCTGCCGCAAAAGCTGACAATACAGATCGAACCCCACAGTGATAATGTGCCCGCTTTGCGCCGTGCCGAGGACGTTCCCCGCGCCGCGAATCTCCAGGTCGCGCATGGCGATTTTAAACCCCGCGCCCAGCGTCGAATACTGCTTGATCGCGTTCACCCGTTTCCGCGCCGCGCCGACCGTCATCAAATCGCGCGGCAACATCAAATACGCATACGCCTTGTGCTGCGCCCGGCCGACGCGACCGCGGAGCTGATACAAATCCGCCAGCCCGAACCGATCCGCGCGGTCGATGATGATCGTATTCGCATTCGGAATATCGATCCCGCTCTCGATGATCGTCGTCGAAATGAGCACGTCCGCCTCGCCGTCGATGAACCCCCGCATCACGTCCTCCAATTCGTGCTCATGCATTTGCCCGTGGCCGATTCGCACCCGCGCTTGCGGACATAGCTCCCTAACTCGACTGGCAACTTTCTCGATCGTCATCACGCGATTGTGGAGAAAATACACCTGCCCCTGACGCGCCAATTCCCGGTTGATCGCGTCGCGGATAATCCGCTCATCGTAGCCGCAGACCACCGTCTCCACCGGCAACCGATTCTGCGGCGGCGTCTCAATCACCGACATGTCCCGCGCTCCCATCAAAGACAAGTAGAGCGTTCGCGGAATCGGCGTCGCGGACAACGTCAGCACATCCACTTTTTTGAAGAGCTCTTTAAACTTCTCCTTGTGCAACACCCCGAACCGCTGCTCCTCGTCCACCACCACGAGGCCGAGATCCTTGAACGCGATGTCCTTCGAGATCAGCCGGTGCGTGCCGATAACGATATCCACCGTCCCATCGGTTAACCCCGCCGCTGTCTTCTTCTGCTCCGCCGCCGTGCGAAAGCGGCTCATCATCTCGATCGTCACCGGATAATCCGACATTCGCTCGCGAAACGTCTGGTAATGTTGCTGCGCCAACACCGTTGTCGGCACGAGGATCGCCACCTGTTTCCCGCCCATCACCGACTTGAACGCCGCCCGGATGGCCACCTCCGTCTTGCCAAACCCCACATCGCCGCAGATCAGCCGATCCATCGGGCGCGTCGATTCCATGTCCTCCTTCGCCGCCGCGATCGCCGTCAACTGATCCGCCGTCTCCTTATAAAGAAACGCGCTCTCAAATTCGTGCTGCCACTTCCCATCCGGTGGAAACGCATAGCCCGTCGTCGTTTCGCGCTCGGCCTGAATTACGAGCAAGCGCGACGCATAATCAAACACCGCCTTCTCCGCCGCCTTCTTCGCCTTGCCCCATTTCGCGTCGCCCAGCGCACTCAGATCGGGCGTCCGCTTGCCCACGCCGACGTATCGCGAAACGAGGAACGCCTGCTCCAGCGGCACATAGAGCTTGGACTCGCCTGAAAATTCCAGCACCAGCACCTCCTGCTGCGAGCCATTTTGCTCAAACGTCTCCAGCGCCAGAAACCGCCCGATCCCGTGCTCCAGATGCACCACGAAATCCCCCTCAGTCAGCTCGGAAAAATCAATCTGACTCCGCTGCGCCTGCACCCGCGCCCGGCGAAGTGCCAGACGCCGACTCCGATTATTCTGATACCGCCCAAAGATCTCCCCATCCGTCAACACCGCCAGCTTCGCGTCCGGCAGCGTAAAGCCCCGCGTCAGGTTTCCCTCGGCAAACGTCAGCCCCTTCAGCTCCACCTCGTGATCGTGCAACAAATCCTGAAACCGCTCCGACTCACCCTCGTTATTGCAAAAAAGCACCAGCCGCCAGCCAGCGCGGTCCCACTCGCGGAGTTGACGAAAGAGCGCCTCCCGTTTCCCTTCCTCCACGATCAAATCGCCCGCCTCCATCTCGCCAAAGTCATGCGGGTAAAACGCGCCCGAGAAATCCTCCGCACCCTCGGCCACATTCGATCCCTCCAAAATCGTCACCCGAGCCCCAAACGACTCGCCGACTGACTCCACTCCCGCGTGGACTGGACTCATTCCCGCTTCCACTGAACCCACTCCCGGCTCGACCGAATTCATTCCCGGCTCCAATAAACTCACTCCCTCCTCGAATATACCCAGTCGCGCCTCGACTGAGTTAATTCCCGGCTCGCTGCACTCAGTCGCACCTCGAATAGACTCAGTCGCGCCCGCCATATACTCAGTCGCGCTTCGACTGGGTATATTCCCGGCGCGACTGCCCTTATTCACGGGCCGACTGGGTTCCGTCCCGGCGCGACTGGACTCATCCACGGCCCCATTTCCCCCTAACTCGACTGAAACCGCCCCGCGCTCCACGTAACTCCGCAGCGGCACCAGCTTTTGCTCCAGGTCGCCGACCAAAAACTCGCAGACATCCAGCGTCTCGAACGACGTCTGCACATCCAGATCGAAGCTCCGGATCGACTCCACCTCCTCATCGAAAAACTCCAGGCGCACCGGCTGCGTCATCTGCCACGAAAAGACATCGAGAATCCCCCCGCGCACCGAAAATTGCCCCCTGAGTGCCACTTGCGGAACATTTTCGTAACCCGCCTTCGCCAGCTTCCCGATCAACGCCTCGCGATCCACCCGTTGCGCCCGCGCCACTCGCACCGACTGCTTTTTATCCACCACCGGCACCCAGCCCTCCAGCGACGCCCGCGTCAGCACTACCACTTTTCTGCCCGGTTTCGCCAGCCGTTGCAAAATCTCCAATCGCTCCGCCGTAATCTCCGGATCGGGAATGGAGTTTTCCACAATCGCTGTCTCCATCTCGGGCAAAAACAGCGCCTCGCCGTGCCACGTGAGCAGCTCATTATGCACCCGCTCCTGCTCCCGCAGATTCTCGCAGACCACCCATAGAGCGCAGTCTAACTCCGACGCGAGCAGCGCCACCAAAAACGCCTGACCCGACTCCGTCACATGCGAAAATTCCACGGGAGTTAGGGAGGATTCTGCGCGAGCCTTCTTCCCTTTCGCGCCCTTCCCTCCCTTCAACGCCGCGATCCGGTCGCGAAACGTGGGCAGATCTCCGGCCATTTCCAGCAAAGCCACCGGCACCGCACGTTTATTGAGCACACCCATCATCGGACGCCGAATTTCCCCCACCCCTCCGACGCCGTCAATCTAGTCCACGATCTCCGCCGGCGTGCCGATTTTCACCTTTTCGTAAAAGAGCGGCGCGATCTCCGTCGGCATCCGCACGCAGCCATGCGACGCCGCATACCCCGGCAAAATCCCAATGTGCATTCCCACGCCCTCCTCCGTCAGCCTCATAAAAAACAACATCGGAGCTCCAACGAAATGAGTACCACTCGGCGCCGCATCGATCCGCGAACTCACCCCGGATCGCACCACGCGCCCCGCTCGATCCACAAACGCGCCGTAGACATTCGAGCGGTGATCCTTGTCTTTTTCCAAGACCGAGAAATGCCCTTTCGGCGTCATCCGCGAACGTTTCCCGGAGGAAATCGGCGTGTCGATGGCAATCTCGCCGCCGCGCATCAGATAGGCGCGCTGCTTCGAGAGCGAGATCAGGATGGAACTCGACTCAGGCGTGAGCGCATCCAGCACGCGCGGAGTGATTTTCGCGGGCTCCTGTTTGCGAATCAATTCACGGGCGGGCCTCTGCGTCGTGGGCCGCAGGACGGGTGTCGCCGGGCCGGATTGCGCGTGGGCCGGGACCATCATCGCCGCCAGCCACAGCGCGCCGAAACCAGCAGTGCGCACGGGGAAAAGACGGGATGTGATGGATTCAAGAATTGACACGGATGGACGCAGCCTCACCCTATACGGGACTCGCATGGCGTCTTCAATCAGTAAATATTTCCTGTTGGCTGCGAGCCTCGTTCTCGGACTCGGATCGCCCGTTTTAAGAGCGGACTTGGATGCCAATGCAACGCCCAAGGCGAAAAAAAAACCCACTCCCCTCGGTATCACCCTGCCCACCGCCGTCGCGGAAACCGCCGCCGCCGAAGTCGAGCGCGGCGGGGAAATTTCCATCCGACTTCGAGGCATATCACGCGGCGGCGGCCAGGTGGAATTTCGCCTTTCCCAGAAGCCGCAGCATGGCCGGATTCTGAGATCGAAGACGGTTGGACTGGACACGCTCGAAGTGGTTTATCGGCATTCTGGCGACGCGCAGAGCGATACGGATTCGTTCGTCTTCGCCGTTCGCGCCAGCGGCACCGGACCCTTCTCGCCTGGCGAAGCGCGCATCCGAATTCTCACGCAACCGAGCCGATTGCTCGTCCCCGAGGCACTCGTTTTCCCCGGAACCCTCGTCGGCCAGACCGCGACCGACAGCTTCGTAGTCGTCAACGAAGGCGGCACTCCGACCCGCGGCGTGATAACGATCTCACTCCCATGGAAAATTTCCGGCCCGGCCAATTACGATCTGCAGCCGCGTGAAAAACGGAAAGTCACCGTCCTATTCGCCCCGACTAGCAGCGGATCGCTGGAAGGTCAGCTCACCTTTGAAACCGGCGAACGCCCGATCCACGTCGCGCTCCAAGGCGAAGCCGTCCCGACGTTTCTAGCCACCCCGGCGAAGCTCGTGCTAGCTCCAACGCTCGACGGCAAACGCACTGGAACAGTTTCCCTGCAAAACAACACGCCCGAGCCGATAACGATCGAAGTCGAATCAAAATTTAACCTGCCAAAAACGGTCGCGTTGCAATTTGGCGAAGCGCGCGATCTCACCATTGAAGACACCGGCATCGGCCTGCTCCACAGCGTCATCGTTTTGCGCAATGGCGCCGAATCTCGCCGCATCGAAGTCACCGCCAGCGAGGCCGCTCCGCGTTCTGTTTTCACCCAAACAACCACGCCCACTCCATCGCCCACGCCGTCTCCAACTCCCGTAGTCGCCGCAGTCAGTTCCCCCACTCCGATTAGCGAACCTCCTCCACCCGAGCCGACACCCACACCCAAGTTCGCCCCGGCTCCGCTCACCGCAAAAGTGAGCCGACTTTCATCCGATTCACTCCGCATTGACTGGACCAATCCCGCGCCATCGATTCCCTGTGCGATCGAGCAGCGCTACCTCATTCTCGACGATCAGAAGACACTCCAAGTCCAATGGGTTCCCGTCCCGTCCGCTCGCATCACGCAGAGCGGAAACACCGGCAGCGCCATCATCGACGACCTCGACTCCGACACCGTTTTCATTTTTCGCGTCACGCAAACCCAAGGCAGCCGCCTCACCAGTTTGCCGCTGACTTACCGCACGCAGCCGACCTTCATTCACAGAATCGAATGGAAGTCCGTTCTGTTTTCGCTCGCCGGATTGCTAGTCGGCTTCATCCTCTGGAAACGCTGGCAAAACCGCGAGTCCGAGTAGACCATTCCTAACATGAAAACCATCCTGCTTTTTCTCCTCCTAACTATTGCCTCAATGTTAGCTGCCGATGCGCCGCAACTCACTTTGGAGAATCTAAAATTCGCCGCGCCCACTGGCTGGATTGATCTTCCCGTGACTTCGCCAATGCGCAAAGCGACGTGGAAAACTAGCGCAGAATCCGATGCAGCCGAAATCAGTTTTTTTACCTTCGGAAAAGATCAGGGCGGCAGCGTCTCGGAGAACATCCAGCGTTGGTTTGGACAATTTTCCGAGAGCGCCACGAAAGGTCAGAGCGCGACGGTGAATGTTAACCATCGCACGATCACATTCGCGAAAAGCGAAGGCACATTTACCAGCGGAATGCCCGGCGGCCCGACCACACCCCTGCCCGATTACGCACTCTGCGGCGCGATTATAGAAACTGAGTCGGGTGCGATCTTTATCAAAATGACCGGCCCAAAATCCACGGTCTCAAAGTTCGAAAAAGAATTCACCGACTTGGTGACGAGCGCCGCAAAAAGCTAGAGCGAGAGGAAGTTTTTCAGAAGGCGTTTGCCTTCAAGAGTGAGAATCGACTCCGGGTGAAATTGCACGCCATGAACCGGAAATTCCCTGTGGCGCAGGCCCATGATTTCGCCCTCAGCGGTCTCAGCCGTGATCTCCAGCACGTCAGGAAAACTACTGCGCTCGACTAACAACGAATGATAACGCGTCGCCTCAAATGGCATCGGCAATCCAGCGAAAACGCCCTGGCCATTGTGCAGGATCGGCGATGTCTTTCCGTGCATCAGGCGTCCCGCGCGAATGACGTTTCCACCATAGACATCGCCTATGCTTTGGTGCCCGAGGCAGACTCCTAACAATGGCGTGGTCGGTCCAAATTTCTCAATCACCGCGCAGCTAATTCCTGCCTCGCGCGGCGTGCAAGGTCCGGGTGAAATGACGATCCGCTCGGGAGCTAGTTTTTCGATTTGAGTTAGAGTGATATCATCGTTGCGACGGACTTGCAGTTCCGCTCCCAGCTCGCCGAAATACTGCACGAGGTTATACGTAAACGAATCGTAGTTATCGATGACGAGGACCATGTTAGGACTTGGTTAATTGTTGGGCGCGAGAGAACGCTTTCATCAGGCCCATGGCTTTGTTCACCGTCTCTTGATATTCGCCTTCCGGCGTCGAATCTGCAACGACTCCACCACCGGCTTGCACGTAGGCTTTACCGTCTTTCAAGACTGCCGTTCGCAAAGCAATGCAGGAATCGAGAGCACCATCGAAGCCGAAATAACCGACGGCGCCTGCATAGATCCCGCGTTTGTTTTTCTCGACCTGGTTGATGATCTGCATCGCGCGAACTTTCGGCGAACCAGAGACGGTTCCCGCTGGAAAAGTGGCCCGCATGACGTCATAGCTAGTCCGGTCGCCGCGCAACGTGCCGACGACATTACTAACAATGTGCATGACGTGGCTGTAACGCTCGATCGTCATAAAATCCGTGACGCGAACGCTGCCATATTCCGCGATGCGGCCAACATCGTTTCTAGCTAAATCGACTAACATCAAATGCTCGGCGCGTTCCTTGGGATCTGCTAACAATTCGGCGGCATTCGCATCGTCTTCGACTGCGTTTTCGCCGCGTCGGCGAGTCCCCGCGATCGGACGAATCTCGACAAGATTGTTAGTCAATCTAACATGCACTTCCGGCGAGCTGCCGACGAGCGCGAACGTTGGCGAAAAGCGGAAGCAAAACAAATACGGCGACGGATTTACCGAGCGCAGAGAACGATAGAAGTCGAGTGGGTTTCCAGTGAAGGGCGTCTCAAAGCGCTGCGATGGAACGATCTGAAAAATGTCGCCCGCGTGAATGTATTCCTGCACCTGGCTGACGGTGGCGAGATATTCCTCACGAGTCGTGTTGCTGGTCGGAACAACTTCTGATTGGAGTTCCAGTGTATTCAGCGGGGCAAACGCGACGGGCGCCCGGAGCTTTTCCAGAATGTTAGCAATGCGCAAGCTGGCCGCGTCGTAAGCCGCGCGCGGATCGGTACCTTCAGGCAGATACGCGTTGGCGATAATCTGCAATTTTCGACGGCGATGATCAAATGCTAACAGCGTGTCCGTGATGAGGAATTTCGTCTCCGGCAAACCGAGATCGTCCTTGGGAGCCGCGCCAATCGTCGGCTCGAAAAACCGCACGGCATCGAATGTTAGGAAACCGACAGCACCACCCGTGAATGCGGGCAAGGCGGGTTCGCGAACCGGCCGATAGCGCGACATGAGTTTTTCCAATTCGGCGAGCGGATCGGTGTCAGTTGTGAAGACAGTTTCTCGGCCATTTTCCAGGATGCGAATTTCCAGATCGCGACTCTCGAAAACGACAGCAGGATTGCTCCCTAGAAAGGAATAACGCCCGACGTGATCGTTCGTCTCCGCAGATTCGAGTAAGAACGTATTCTCGCCGGTGTCGATTTTCTGGAATGCAGAAACCGGCGTCTCGAAATCGGCGACGAGTTCCGTATAAATCGGGATGAGATTTCCCTCCGCTGTCTTGGCGAGAAATTCCTCGAAGCTAGGTCGAATAGGCACACTCATGGGTGATAAACCGCGTCGGGATCGAACGCTTTCGGCTCCGAAATTTTCAGCGGAGTTCCATCCTTATCGAGTTCCTGAAAGAAACAACTCACATGGCCCGTGTGACAGGCCGCGACATTTTGCCGGACTTCAAAAAGCAACGTGTCGCGGTCGCAATCTACAAACCAGCGCACGACCTCTTGCGTATGTCCGCTGCTCTCGCCCTTAAACCAGGATTTTTGACGCGAGCGGCTCCAGTAATGCATTTTTCCAGTCGCCAGCGTATCGGCAACGGCTTTCTCATTCATCCAGGCCATCATCAGCACGCGGCCCGAAGGAATGGGCGCGTCGCTGGCTTCCTGAACGATGGCAGGAATGAGGCCGTCAGAGTTGTATTTGAGATTCATGGTGTGGAAAAAAAGTGAGCGGAGTGAGAGTGAAATGGCCCGGAAAACAGGCCAGAAATGCGAGAGTGGTCCGGATCGAAGGGATCGGACTCGTTTACCAATGCCACCAGTGGTTTGCAGGCAAGCTCACAAAACGAGAATTGCCCTGACTGACCGGGAAGGCAACAAGTTTTTCAGTCAAGTTGCAGTGCAATCACATAGGCAAAAAAGCAGTTGCAAAAACATTCGGAGCCGCTATTTTGCCGACCTTTCTTATGGCAAAAACATCTTGGATCGAACGTAACGACCGCAAAAAAGCAACCGTGGCCAAATATGCCGCGATTCGTGCTGAACTCAAAGCAAAAGGCGATTACGTCGGTTTGCAATCCATTCCTCGCGACGCCAGCCCAACCCGTGTTGTCAATCGCTGCGCCGTGAGTGGTCGTCGTCGCGCTTTTCTTCGTCGTTTCGGCGTTTCCCGTATCACTTTCCGCGAGTTGGCTTCCCACGGGCTCATCCCCGGGGTGACCAAGTCTAGTTGGTAATCTCGCTTGCGCTAACCTGGTGTTAGCAAGCATTTGTCTGCGTCCCATGCCGATCTATGAATATGAGTTGGTGGACGGAGAATGCACCATTTGTCCGGGTAAATTTGAGCTTCGTCGGCCGCTTTCCAGGCCTGACCTCACCCAATGTCCGCGCTGCAAGAAGCCTGTGCGCAAAGTGATTTCCTCGGTCAATACCCCAAACCTGACCAAGCCGCTGTCGATCTCTGACGCGAAAAAGGCGGGCTTTACCGTTCTCGAGAAAAAAGATAAGGGAATTTATGAGCGTCTCTGACGCGCTCCCTTGGGAAGTTTGGGATTCATCAGCGGAAGGATAACATGGTTTCTTTGTCACATTTTTTGGCGGTATCTGAGGGAGGTCACGTCCTGCAGTCAGATTGGTCGTCATCCGGCGTCATTCTCTGGCAGCTTTTCGTGATCGGATTTCTAGTTTTCCTGAATGGATTCTTTGTCGCCGCAGAATTTGCGCTCGTAAAAGTGCGCGGAACCCAGATCGAAGCCGCGATCGACGAAGGAATTAAAGGCGCAAAATTTGCCCGTCACGTCACAGGTCATCTCGACGCCTATTTGTCTGCAACTCAACTGGGAATTACTCTCGCCTCGCTCGGATTGGGCTGGGTCGGTGAACCGTATTTGGCCACGATGGTCCAGCCGCTAATGTTCAAATTGGGCATCACTTCCCCAGCAATGATCTCCGGCGTGGCGTTTGGCGTGGCGTTCACGCTGATCACTTTTCTCCACATTGTGCTCGGGGAATTAACGCCGAAATCGCTCGCGATTCGCCAGGCGTTGGGGGTGACGCTTTTTGTCGCTCGGCCATTGGCGACGTTCCATTTCATTTTTCGGCCTGCGATTTTTCTGCTGAATGGCACGGCCAATAAAATCCTCAAAGTGGTTTTCCGCGTCGATCCAGTGAGCGAAACGGAGCTCGCCCACAGCGAACAAGAGCTGCGCGTGATCCTCACGGAAAGTGAGAAATCGGAGGAAGTCAGCTCGCTGGGGCGTGAGATTTTGATGAACGCTCTCGACATGCGTAAACGCGTCGTGCGCGACATTATGACGCCACGTGGTGAGGTCGTTTCCCTCGATATCGAGGAGAGTTTCGAGACGAATTTGAAGAAAGCTTTAGAGTCGGGTCACACTCGATTCCCGCTTTGCAAAGAGCACTTGGATAACACCATTGGCCTGATCCATGTGAAGGATCTGATGGGCGAAATGCAGAAGCCGGAGCCCGATTTGCTGACGTTGAAACGTGATCTTTTGCCCGTCCCGGAAATGATGCCGCTGGAAAAATTGCTCAAGCTTTTCCTCGGCAAACAATCACACCTTGCCGCCGTTGTGGATGAATTCGGCGGCACCGTCGGCATCGTTACATTGGACAACGTTCTCGCAGAACTCGTCGGCGACATTCAGGACGAATTCGATACGGACGATAACGAATTCAAAAAGGTCAACGAAGACGAATTCACCGTCAAAGGCAGCCTCGGCCTCTACGAATTACAGGACCTCGTCGATTTGCACATCGAGAGCAGCGAAGTCAGCACCATCGGCGGACACGTCACGCATTTGCTAGGTCACCTGCCGAAAGCGGGGGAATGCGTCCGCATCGAGGAATACGTCGCGACGATCACGGAAACGGACGGACGCCGCGTGCTGCAGGTCCATTTCAAACGTGCGCCACTGGAAGAAAATGACCGAGACGACGAGTAATTTTTGAGTCGAGTCAGATTTGACTCTTAGCGCGCTGTGTCGATTGGCAAAAGCTGCAGGCGGTGCGGCACAAATTTCTTAAAATCCTCGATATTGCGCGTGGCCACCGGCACGTTTTTTAAAATCGCACAGGCCGCAATCATGCAATCCGCATGCGAGCCGCGACGCCGCCCCGTGTAATGGAATAGCCGTGACGCCTGTTCCGCATGTTGCCAGGTGAAATCACAAACTTCCCGATCCAGAACCGCAAAAACCGAGTCTTTCTGTTGCTTTGAATGTGGACCATTGCAAAATTCCGACCAAGCGATGGCCGATGTGCCTAGTGTTTCTCCTTCGCTAAGCCATTTTTGAATCAGCGGACCAGACGGTGAACCCACTGTAACGAGATCGATCAGCAGGTTGGTATCGAGATGAATCATTCGTCCCACCAGTAACGCTTCGCGACGCGCTCAGCAGCGATTTCCTCTCGCAGTTTAGTAGCTTCTTCCAAGCTGATTCCCCCGCCATTTTGCAACCAGGCCAAGGCTTCCAGGGGACTTTGTCGTTGTTCTTCGCGCTCAGCTTCCTCCTTCATTTTCTGCACGGCCCGTCGCATTACCTCAGATTTGGAGATTTGCCATTTCTGGGACAGCGTCTGTAAAGCGCCCAGGGTTCCTGAGTCGAGTGCCATGCTAGTGCGCGTGAGTGAGTAACTCATGTGGTATCGTATTACCGCACCCTGATACCTGCAATCAGAAACTTACAAAATTTTTTCAACAAATTCCCGCGCGTCGAATGCGGCGATGTCTTCCAACTTTTCTCCAGTTCCGATGAACTTCGCCGGGATGCCGAGCTCATTCTGAATGGCCACCAGCACGCCGCCTTTTCCGCTGCCGTCCAGCTTGGTTACGATCACGCCCGTGAGTCCGAGAATCTGATGAAACTCTTTCGCTTGCTGCAGAGCGTTGCTCCCGGTTGTTGCATCCACCACGATCCACGACTCATGCGGAGCTTCAGGATCCAGTCGAGCGAGGATGCGTTTCACCTTGTCGAGCTCCTGCATTAGATTGTGCTTCGTGTGCAGTCGGCCGGCCGTGTCGCAGATGACAAACTCGATGTTGCGACTTTGCGCCGCCTGCCAGGCATCGTGGCACAGTGCGGCTGGATCAGCGTTGTATTGGCCCTTGATCATTTCCACGCCGATGCGCTCGGCCCAGATTCCGAGTTGTTCGATGGCCGCTGCGCGAAACGTATCGGCGGCGACGAGTAAAACGCTGTGCCGTCGCGACTTCAAATAATGCGCCAGCTTTGCCGTGCTCGTTGTTTTGCCGGTCCCATTCACGCCCGCGATTAAGATCACCTTTGGCCGGTTCGGGAACGGGCGCAATGGCGGCGGATCATACGGCAGGATTTTTTCAATGTGATCGCGCGTAACGTCGGCAATGTCCTTTGACGTAACGTTTTCACGTTTTTGCAAATCCTCGACAATCTTCAGCGTCAGCGGAACGCCCAAGTCAGCTCGAATCAGCGTCTCCTCCAACTCATCCCAATCAACTGGCTTCCCGGCGAACTTTTCTACCAGGTTTTTGAAGAAACCAAAAGCCATCCGAGTTTCAGTTCACTGTGCGCAATGGTCGCGCCACATCCTGTTTCGCCCGGTCGAGAATGCCATTGATGAAACGGCTCGATTCTTCTGCGCCGAACTTTTTCGCAATCTCGATCGCCTCATTGATCGCCACAACGGGCGGAACGTCCTGCGCGAAATTCATCTCGTAAATGGCCAGCCGCAGAATGTTGCGATCCACCGCCAGCATACGGCCGAGTTGATAGTTTTCTGCGTAACGCGAGATGCGCTTGTCAATCTCCACCGCATGTTCCTGGACGCCAGCGATCAGTTGCGTGGCAAATTCCCGGACATTCGGCTTGGCCGGACGCAGCTCCCAGAAATCATCCGGAGTTCCCGCGTTTTCGCCGGAATTCAGGTCGTGATGATACAAATATTGGACGGCGGCTTCGCGTCCCTCGCGGCGTTTTCCCATAAATAGTTTTGATTCGAGTGCGAGTTATATCGCCTGCCGTTCCTTTAAGTCAGCGAAGACGCCCGCAATATGAACAGCCACTCGGGCTGCTTCCGTTCCACGATTGAGTTCATCCTGGATGCAGCGTTGTTCCGCCTGTTCCTCGCTCTTGACTGAGAGCACTTCGTGAATCACCGGCACTCGAAAATCGAGGGAAATTTTCATCAAGGCCTCAGTCACCGTCATTCCGATGTAACTCGCATGATTTGTTTCGCCCTCGAGGATGACGCCGAGCGCGATGATCGCATCGACACCGCCGCGCCGGGCCAATTCCTGCACCAGTAATGGAATCTCAAATGCGCCTGGCACTTGATAAAGCATGATGCCAGCGTTCGGGATGTTCGCGTAGATTTCGCGCGACGTGTGATCGACCAGTCCTTGCACAAAACGCGGATTATACTGGCTGGCGACAATGGCAAAATTGCGTTTGGCAGTGAGGTTGCGGGGACGTGTAGGGAGGGCGTTCGACATAAAACAGAAGCGCTGAGATTAGGAAAATCGGCTCGGTTCGCAACTAAAGAAGATGGCCCATTTTGAATTTCTTCGTGGCGAGATATTTTTCGTTGTGCGGATTGGGCTCGGACTTGATCGGCACTTGCTCGACAATTTCCATTCCGTAGCCTTCGAGACCGATGACTTTTCGCGGGTTGTTCGTCAACAAACGGATTTTGGAAACACCGAGGTCGGCCAAAATTTGCGCGCCGAGGCCATAGTCCCGTAAGTCGACTGAAAAACCGAGCTTCTCGTTTGCTTCCACCGTGTCGAGACCTTCTTCCTGCAATTTGTAGGCATTGATTTTTCCCGGCAATCCGATCCCCCGCCCCTCCTGTCGCATGTAAACGAGCACGCCACTTCCTTCGTTTTCGATTTGAGTTAGAGCGGAATGAAGCTGCGGTCCGCAATCACAGCGGCGCGAACCAAAAACGTCGCCCGTAAGACATTCGCTATGGACACGCACCAGCGTCGGCTCCTCGGATTGCAGCGCACCTTTCACCAGTGCGAGGTGATTCGCCCCGTCCAACTGCGACCGATAAAGATACAACTGGAAATCGCCATAATCCGTCGGCATCTGCACGACTTGCTCCCGAATAATCAGCCGCTCTCGAGACCGCCGCCAGGCGATCAGCGCCTCGATGCTGCACATTTTCAGGCCGTGTTTTTCCTTGAATTTCAGCAACTCCGGCAGACGCGCCATCGAGCCGTCTTCATTCAGTATCTCGCAAATCATCCCCGCTGGTTGCAATCCAGCCGCTCGCGCCAAATCGACCGCCGCCTCGGTGTGTCCCGCCCGACGCAACACCCCACCCGCCCGCGCTTGCAGCGGAAAAACGTGGCCCGGTTGCACGAAACTTTCCGCCGTCGCATCTGGATCAACCAACAGCCGCACCGTCGCCGCGCGATCCTGCGCACTGATGCCCGTGGTAATTCCCTCCGCCGCATCAATGGAAACGGTGAAATCCGTGCGAAACATCTCGCGATTTTTTGCCACCATCCGCTGCAAACCGAGCACAGCGGCACGTTCCTCCGTAATCGGATTGCAGATCAAGCCGCGGGCGTGCATCGCCATAAAATTCACATCGGCCGGCGTCACTTTTTCCGCGGCCATCAGAAGATCGCCTTCGTTTTCGCGGTCGGCATCGTCCGTCACAATGATCATTTTGCCCGCGGCAATGTCGGCGATGACGGACTCAATACTGTCGAAAGAACTTTCCATGCGAGTTACATCCTAATGTGTTTCGCCCCGGGCGACAACCGCCTCCTCACGATACATATCGCGGTTCGATCCTTGAAATTCGGCCTTCAATTGCACTTGAAAATGAGAAATATCTACAAGCTCCCAATTCAGGAAACGTCCAGTCGCCGCAAAGTCGTGTTCGATGCCGACGATGAGGTGACAGGCGTCGCGATTCACTTTGTTAGTTCCGCTGCGCGGCTCGAAATAAAACGTGCGAAACGAACTCGTCCGGCTGCCTTTCGCGAACAACTTCGGATCGAGATAAAACGTCCGTCCGTCCGGCAGATCGAGCTGCAAATCTGGGTAACCGGGGCGCTGAATTTTGCCATCGGCAGTGAGCGGGAAACTGCATTTGCAGCCGGGGATTTTATCGAATTCCTCCTGCATCGCATCTTCGAAAAAGTGCGACGCCTCATTGATTCGTCCCGCTTTTTTCACCGGACTGTCCTCGGCGTTCATTCGAGTTAGAACGATATCTAGAGCGGCGCCGATTTGCTTCAGAATCGCCGCGTCTTTCTCGCGATCGATTGGGATGATTTTCTTTCCCGAAGTCGCCGCGACCACTTCGGAAAACGGCATTCCGTGCATTGATTCGTTGTTGTTGAGCAACCACGAAACCAGCTCGTGAATCTTCGCCGATTGGCCGTCATTGGACTGTGACTCCGCTGAAAAAACCGTTGCGTAAAACGCTGCGACACAGACTAAAGTGCGCGCATGTTTGAATCGGTCTTTGTAGCGGGTCATCGAGGCTTGGTCGGGAGCGCCATCGTGCGCGAACTCACCGCGGCTGGCTACCCGAATTTGATCACCAAAAACCGATCCGAGTTAGATTTGACTGACACGAAAGCGGTCCAACATTTCTTTCAAGAATCGAAGCCAAAAGCCGTCGTCATTGCCGCAGCCAAAGTCGGCGGAATCAAAGCGAACAACGATTTTCCCGTCGAGTTTCTCCTGCAAAATCTTCAGATCCAAAATAATTTGATTTCGGCTGCACACGACTCTGGCGTGGAGCGGTTGCTCTTCCTCGGCAGCTCCTGTATTTATCCGAAATTTG
>JAYVOE010000135.1:0-8078 GCA_043758065.1 Spartobacteria bacterium
CAAGGTTGTAATCTTCTGCAAGTCAGCAAGTGAGATCGGTGGTTGAACTTTCCTAAGCGAGACGAACGCTTTTACATTGGTCTTGAACACGGGTCGTTGTTCCCAAGGTCCGAGAGATTGATCGATATGGGCGTAAATGCTTCCGGGAGTGATGTCTCCAACTAGGTTTCCAGCGGCTCCGCTCAGCGCGTCCACAAACAGCGTGGTGAACACGCCACCGCCATTGATCTCTGTTGCATACTGCTCGGCCGTAGAGGCTGTTAAAATGGTTAATCCCTCTGAAAGTTCAGCAAGTTGAGCACCTGAGTGACAATTCCCGGCGATTCCTGAATGGCAACTATCGAGAATTATTATCTTGTTTTTAGATTTTGACTGGTTGGCTAAAATGAGGATCTCAGCCAGTGAAACCCCGTCGTCCCCGGTGCGACAATCGCTCCCTAGCAAATATCCTCCAGTTGACTCAAGGTGGCCATGACCAGCGAAATAAAGAAGAGCGATTTCTGTGTCATCTGCAAACAATTCCCGAATAGACTCTTTCAACTCCGCTCTTGTGACGCCATTCTCCGATCCTGTCGAAGCTTTCAACTTTACAGCGAAGTTGATGGTCCCGTCACTATTCCGTTCCAGTACACTTTTCACGGAATGAGCGTCGTTCACGCAGCCGTAAAGACCATCGATGTTTGAATAGAAATCTATTCCAACTACTAAAGCTTTCCTCATATCGAAACTTCTCGAATGGCAGAAACGATAGACTCCGTATTCCAACCTACAATAATATCAGCGGAGTCTTTAACGATCTTAGAGGTTCGAGTAGAACCCCAAGGTTCAATCGCGATGATCGGCTTTTTCTTAGAGAAACCAGCTGTGCAAACGATAATCTCTTTGTCAATCCATTTGCTATACGAAGAGTAGACCCCTGCAAGTATCAAGACACAGTTGCAGCCTGATATTTTGTTCGTGATCGCTGTCAGTAGTTGTTTGTCAGTACCGTTTGTGTGAATCGGATCATTTTGGGGGACTGAATAGTCCCTGTAAGAGAAATAGGGTCTATTATCGAGAAGTTTAATCAGATTGGTATAAGCATCTGAGTAGCTCCAAGAGTGGCTAATAAAAAGATTGTAAGTTGTACTCATGACGTTTGCTTTACCGCGCTAAGCATAAACCGAATACGTTAGCAACCCATGGCATATATTGTGCATATCTGGAAGTCAAGGCACAAAATGTAGCGTTTGGTTAGCACGAGCGACTGGTCGATTTAACTCTTTGCCGCAGGTTTTGAACCTTTTCTCGTATCAGCTGCGCCCACGTATTTTGCGAGGTTGCGATGGAATGCACGTGCCGCGGTTTGATTTGTTCTTCCAGTGCCTGCATTAGCATTTCTTGGCCACTTAATTCCGGTTACATTTTTCTTGCGGCACCCTTTCGCAGAGATAAGATTAACCCCGAGGGGGGCAAAACGGGTGGACCTCGGCCTTAAAACCGCTGGTTTATTTTGCGCTAAAGCCCTCTCGTTTAGTCTCTTAGGGGAGTTAGCTCAGTTGGTAGAGCGCGTCGTTCGCAATGACGAGGTCAGGGGTTCGATCCCCCTACTCTCCACGCTTCTCCGCAGAGTCGGATGGAACTCCGCTGAAAAAACTTTTCCGAGAATCGGCTTGCCGGGGAAAATGACGGGTTCTAATTTCCACGGGTGAACTCGCCTGGAACGACCGACTTGATGGATTTGACCACTGATTTTGTGGCGAAAATTGACGAAACGATCTCGCATTATCCGGTTTCCAAACGCTCCGCCACGCTGCCGTTGCTACATTTGTTTCAGGAAAAATTTGGCTTCATCAGCGACGAAACGATCACCTGGATTGCGCTCAAACTCGAGTTGCAGCCGATCAATGTCCTCGAAGTCGTCACGTTCTACCCGATGTTTCGCCGCAAACCTGCCGGGCAGCATCACATTCGCGTCTGCCGCACGCTCTCCTGTGCGATGGGCGGCAGCTACGAGTTGATGGAGCATTTTTGCGAACGCGCGGGCATACATCGTCACGATCATGGTGGACACGGCGATCCGATTTCCGTGAGCGAGGACGGGAAATTTTCCATCGAGTTTGTCGAATGTCTGGCGAGCTGTGGGACGGCTCCGGTTTGCATGATTAACGACGATTTTTACGAGGGCGTCACCCACGACGAAGCCACCGCGCTTCTCGAAAAATGCCCTGAGCAACAATACTACGCCGTCTAATATGGTCTCACTCATCAAGCAGCCACATCCGCGTGAAACTCGGATGATTTTTAAAAACATCGACCGTCCCGGCTGGTCGAACGACATCGAATCGTATCTGGCGGATGGCGGTTACGCGGAGCTGAAAAAAGCGGTCACGATGCAGCCCGTGGACATCGTCAACGAGGTCAAAGCCTCGGGCTTGCGTGGTCGTGGAGGCGCGGGTTTTCCGTGTGGCGTGAAGTGGGGATTCATCAAGCAGGACGGCCCGAAACCAAATTACCTCATTTGCAACGCCGACGAATCCGAGCCCGGCACCTTTAAAGACCGCTACATTCTGCATCAGGATCCGCATCAGCTCCTTGAGGGCATGCTCATTTCCTGTTGGGCGCTGAATGTTCACCTCGCCTACCTCTACATCCGCGGCGAATTTCCCGAGGCGGCGAAGATTGCGGAACGGGCCATCGAAGAAGCCCGCGCGAAGGGTTTTCTTGGCGATGATATGCTTGGAACTGGATTCAAAATTGAAATCTACGTTCATCGCGGCGCGGGCGCTTACATTTGCGGCGAGGAAACCGGCCTCATCGAGTCGCTCGAAGGCAAACGCGCCTACCCGCGCATCAAGCCGCCGTATTTTCCAGCGGTGTTAGGTCTTTATCAGTGCCCGACCATCGTCAACAACGTCGAGACGCTCTGCCACGTGAAACACATCGTCCGCATGGGCGGCGCGGAATACGCCAAAATCGGTCGCCCTAATAACACTGGAACTCGCATCGTTTGCGTCAGTGGCGACGTGGTGAAGCCGGGATATTTCGAAATTGAGGTGGGTTCCATCACCTTCGGCGAACTCATCAACGACCTCTGCGGCGGCATGAAACCCGGACGCAAACTGAAAGCTGTTATCCCCGGCGGCAGCTCGGCGAAAGTCCTGCGCGCTGGCGAAAAATTCAAAATCAAAGAAAAAGCCGCCGACGGAGCCATGGTCGATAAAGAGATCGGCCTCGAAGACATCCGGCTCGACTTCGACTCCCTCGCGGCCGTCGGCTCGATGGCGGGTTCCGGTGGCGTTATCGTCATGGACGACACCCGCGACATGGTCTGGGCGCTCAATAACATCAACGAATTCTACGCCCACGAAAGCTGCGGCCAATGCACCCCGTGCCGTGAAGGCAGCCTCTGGATGAAAAAAATCACGGACCGCATCGTTGCTGGTGGTGGCGTTGATAACGATCCAACTGTGCTCAAAAACGTCGCCGATAACATCGCCGGAAAGACGATCTGCGCATTTGGCGAAGCCTGCTCGTGGCCCACGCAGAGTTTTCTCGCGAAATTCCCCGAGGAATTCGCCACCAAATCCCTTAAGCCGCTTCCGCCCCCGATGCCGCCCGAATATACCAGCGAAGAAATCGTCGAGCACGATCGCATTCCCACGACCTTCGGCGCACGCGGCGCAGGCCTGATGGGCGTCGATGCGAGTAAATAGTGCCAGCAAATAATTTATGAGCTCCGCCTTTACCGCCACCGCTGGTCCCGACGCTGCACCGTCGGCCATCGAAACCGTCAACGTCCAGATCGACGGCGTCTGGCACAAGATCGCCAAGGGCACCCGCGTCATCGAAGCCTGCTCGCAAGCCGGGAAATTCATCCCGCGCTATTGCTACCATCCGAAACTCACCTCGCCCGGCAACTGCCGCATGTGCCTCGTCGAAATGGGCATGCCCAAGATGACTCCCGAGCGCAAAATCGAGCTCGGTGAAGACGGCTTCCCCGTCATCAACTGGATTCCACGCCCCCAAATCTCCTGCGCCCAGGACGTCGCGGAAGGCATGGGAGTGCGAACCGACTCACCAATGGTCCAGGAATGCCGCAAGGGCGTCATGGAATTTCTCCTCATCAACCACCCGCTCGATTGCCCGATCTGCGATCAGGCCGGTGAATGCCGCCTGCAAGAATTCAGCATCGAATACGGCCAGAGCAGCTCCCGTTTCCTCGAACACAAAGTCAAAAAACCGAAAAACGTCCAGCTCGGGCCACGCGTCACCCTCGACGACGAACGCTGCATCCTCTGCTCCCGCTGCATTCGCTTCATGCAAGAAGTCGTCAACGACGACGTCCTCGGCTTCACCGACCGCGGCAGCTACTCGACGTTATCCTGCCACCCGGACCGCGTCCTCGACTCCAATTATTCGCTCAATACCGTCGATCTTTGCCCTGTCGGCGCGCTCACCAACACCGATTTCCGCTTCAAAATGCGCGTCTGGTTCCTCAAGGAAACCAAAACCATCGACGTCAATTGCGCCACCGGATCGAACATCCTCATCGGCGCACGCGAAAACCAAATCTACCGCATCACCCCGCGCGAAAACAACGACGTGAACCAAAACTGGCTGCCCGACAGCCACCGGCTCAACTTCAAATACATCCATCGCGACGACCGCCTGCTCCACCCGCAGATCGCAAAAAATGGCAAACTCACCACCGTCCCGTGGAGCGAAGCCATCGCTGCCGCTGCATTGCAATGTAACTCGATTGAGAAAGGTAAACTCGCCATCATCGCCAGCGGCCGCATGACCAATGAGGAACTTTACCTTGCCCGCCGTTTGGCCGAAGTTTTACAGGCGAGTTCCATCGATATCGTTCCCCGCACCGGCGAAGCTGATGGCCTCCTCATCGCTGCCGACCGCAACCCAAATACCGCTGGCGCCAAGTTATTCAACGTCACTGGCGAAACCCCCGGCGCGCGACTCGCGGCCATCTCCGCTGGCATCCAATCCGGCGCCATCGAAGGCCTCATTCTCCTCGGAGAAAACGCCGTCGCCGCTGGCATCGCAGAATCCGACCTCACTCGACTGAAAACTTTGGTCGTAATGGATATTTTGCCAAACGCCTCCACGAAATACGCCAGCGTCGTCTTGCCCGCCGCCAGTTTCGCCGAAAAACGCGGCTCCATGATCAACGGAAAAAACCGTCTGCAACGCCTCAACCAGGCCATCCAAAGCCCCGGCCTCGCTCACGACGACTGGGAAATTCTGCGCGACTTGATTCAAGCGATCAGCGGCCACTCCGGCGACCTTGGCGGCACCTACACCATTGAGGAAGTCTTCGCCCAGATGGCCGCGAAAGTCCCGGCGTTCGCTGGCCGCAGCCTGAGCAAGATCGGCGACCTCGGCATACCACTCTAACAAGTGGCCCCCATCTACCAGGGGTGTTAATAGATTTACACCAAATAATGCGTGACGTGAACCGCGCTGTTATCTATTATCTTCCTTATGAAAACCTTCATTCTGGTTATTGCGTTGCTTACAACGTTCTCAGTAAATAGAATCCAGGCCACCGACGTGGCTCTGGAGGGATATTGGTCCGCTAGTATCAATAACTCGCGGAGTTACAGTTACTACGGCTACAGCATGTCGGGCCGCTATTCGAGGATGGGTGCTGGTTACTATCGTTACGGACGAATCTCAGGGGGTGATATCACAAATAATGACTACTACTCCTATTATTCCGGCTCGCTCAGCTTGGAATTCTGGCGCTTAAGCTACTACGGAGGCACCTCAGGCTCGATAATGTTCACTCGCGGATATAGCGGTCTTTCTTCCGGCTATTTCTATTCTGGAGTGTACCAGAGCGGGTATTTCCGCAGTCCCGGCCGTTATGGCTACGGCGACATTTCCCTCTCCGAATACGATTACGGCTGGTATGAGGTGGACGATATTCCATTCTCCAGATACCGCTATTATTGAGTCAGTGGGCGGGAATGGGCAATGACGCATTGGAAGTCAACCGCGCTGGTTGCATCGCTCGCATTCATTGGGGGTGGTGTGGCAGGGTGGTTTGCACGCGACTCGGAACCGACTCGAGTACCGAAGACACGTTCAAATGCAGAAGCAAAAGCAACATCTTCGAGTTCCTCGCGATTGTTGGCCCCGGACGAAATGCCGGTCGCGCGGGTGCGATCGGAACCAAAACACTGGAACGCCGCTTACGCAGAGCTAAAAACGCCCAAAGAGCAGGAAGCTTTCCTACGCGATTTGGTAGCGAACCATTTAACGGATGCGGCGGTGCTTTTGGACTTTCTGGAAAAACTGCCGGTCAGTCGCCTACGCAATGGAGCTATTGTGGAGACGTTGCAAATTCTCGCTCAGAACCGACCGCTTTCTGCGATTGAACGCATCCCGCGCCTGTTGACTGGACCCGACGCACATAATGCTTATGTGGCTGCCGCCGAAATCTGGGGCCGCACCGATCCGAAGGCGGCACTTGGTTGGATAACCCTGCAACCCCGCTCTGATTTTAGCGCTGTCATGCTCGAACAGATTGTCTCGTCCGGTGCTTCGGACAATGCCCGGGATGTGCGGGACATCCTAACAAGCACCACGTTCCAAACGCCGCAGGATCGTGAACTCGCCTTCCGAGCGCTCGCTGGCGTTTGGGCCCAATCGGAGCCCGTTGAAGCAATCGCATGGGCCCGCCAAGTC
This sequence comes from Spartobacteria bacterium, assembly GCA_043758065.1. Taxonomy (GTDB): domain Bacteria; phylum Verrucomicrobiota; class Verrucomicrobiia; order Chthoniobacterales; family DASVRZ01; genus DASVRZ01. The sequence goes on from JAYVOE010000135.1 coordinate 6,691, forward strand.
GCGACAAACACCGGCTCCAGTGAAGCACTTTCCATTGGTTACCTCAACTGGAGCACCATTGATCCGGCAGCGGCCTCAAGTTCTGTGCTCAAGGAAGACGGAAATTTTGTCGCCCGCGTTCTGCCGGAAATCGCCGGGATCTTTGCCAGCAATTCTCCGGAAGCCGCTGCCAAATGGACCGCAACACTTCCTGCCACTGCATCGAAAACCGCCGCCGTCACTGCAGTGGCACAGACTTGGGCCGAACTAAACCCCGGGGCCGCGATGAGCTGGGCGGTGACGCAACCCGCCGAAACCCGCAGCGCAGCCATGCTGGGCACCGCCTTAAAATGGAGCCGGATGGATGTCGACGGCTACAAAGCATTCACTGAAACTTTGTCTCCGCAAATGCAAACTGAGTTGAACACCCTGCTTGCCAATGCCAGCCAGCCGCGACGCGAACCTTTGAGAAATCGCCCGCTCTTACAACGACCGTAGCTTTTCTTACTCGGCGTAGTGAAATTCCACCGGCAAATCGACGCTTTCTGCAAGGCTGGCGTGGACCGGACAGCCGAGTGCGACGCGTTCCAGATGACGCTCCGGGTCGGCGCTGAGGGGGAGGGGAATCCAGATTTCGGTAGTCAATTTCGCGATGCGGCGCGGGGCGGACGTGGTCATTTCTTTTTGCACGGTGATTTTCAGTCCAGTCAGATCGATGTCTTTGCGGCGCGCATAAATGTCCATCGTCGTCGCGATGCAGGTGCCGAGCGCGGTGGCCACCAAGTCCGTGGGCGAAAACGATTCGCCTTTGCCTTGGTTATCGACCGGGGCGTCGGTGGCGAGGGTGGTGCCGGAGGGCAGGTGTTTGGCGGTGCAATGCAGGCCACCGTCGTAGGAGATGTCGATTTGAACCATGGCGATCACTCTGCCACAGGCCGGGGGCGATTGGAAACCACAGGTTGCGTTCTGACTCCGATGAAGAAAGGTGGAGCCGATTTGAAAGCGCTGATTTTTGATTTCGACGGGCTGATTGTGGACACGGAAATGCCGGAATATCTCTCGTGGCGAGAGGTTTACGAGGCGAATGGAGCGGTTTTGACGATGAAGGATTGGCTGGTGGCAGTGGGCGCGGTGGGGGCGTTTGATCCGCGTGCAGAGCTGGAAAAACGGACCGGAGTTGCGTTCGATTGGCCGGTGATCGACATGGAGCGACGGCAAAAATTGACCCATTGCCAGCTCGCGCAACCGATCTTGCCGGGCGTTCGGGAGCTGATGAAACGAGGTCGCGAGCTGGGTTATCGCATCGGGGTGACGAGTAATTCGACCGCGCCTTGGGTCGAGGGTGGGCTCGAGCGGCTGGGCTTGCGAGGGCTGGTCGACGCGGTGCGCACAGTGGAAACGGTGAGCCG
>JAYVOE010000136.1:0-20743 GCA_043758065.1 Spartobacteria bacterium
CGCCGACATGGCCAGCATGGAGGATCAGGATTTGGTCATGCTCGTGAACCTCGGCGGTTGGGTGAGGGGAACGGAAGTCGTTAGCAGTGTCGTTGCCACCAATTACGATCCAGACGATGCGAAGCTTTTGCGCCAGCCAGCGATCATTGGGTATTTGATTCAGCAGATCGAGCAGTCGCCCCAAGCGTTGCAGGACGAACAACTGATTTTTGCGTTGAAGAAAAAACTCATCGTCGTCCGCGATCTGGCGCAATTTCCGCTCGATCACACGCCCACCTCGGCGGAAGTCATCGCCCTGCGCTCGGCGGTGGGAGAACTCATGCCGATCATCACCAAGCCCACGAAATGACTCTGCGCACGCTCATTTTTCTCGTCGCGATATCGATGCAACTCGCATCGGTTTTTGCGGCGGACGATCGAGCAGTGACGGCTCGCAGTGCAGCGTATGAACTGGCTGGTGCCTTTTCGGCGAACGACGGCTACAAGCTGCGCGATGGCTTTTTCTCCACGGAATTGAAGGGCCGCGAATCGAAAATCTTCACCGTGAATCTCTATTTCGGCAACGCCTACTGGTTCTGCGTGGCCACCGCGCCTGCCGTGAAAAAAGTGAAAATCACGCTCTACGACGAAGCCGGCAAAGCGCTCTCAATCCAACCTTACTCCGATGGAAAACGGGTCGCCGCCGGGCTGACCGCCACTTACAGCGGGGCGTATTACGTCAAAATCACCTCCGCCGAGGGCAACGCCGCCGAAAGCTCGACAGTCTGCCTGCTTTACGCCTACAAATAACCGCGATGGACGCATCTTATAAGACCCTGGAAAAACTTTCCGCACCGCGTGTGCAACATTTCTCCGTATTTGCCGAAAATCGGGCCGGCGCTTTGCTCGATTTGGTGAGATTGCTCAGCCACGAACACGTCGAAATCGTTGCGTTGAGCGTGCAGGATTCCGCCGATTCGTCCATCGTGCGGATGATCGTCAGCGACCCGGATTTGGTGAAAGAACTCTTCGCCCAGCAAGGTATCGCTCATAGTCACACGGAAGTTTTAGTCGTCGAAATGACGGAATGCACCGAGCTAGGACGCCTCCTCGCCACGTTGCTCCAGGCGGAGGTGAATATTCATTACAGTTATCCCGTGATGACTCGGCCGAATGAACGTTCGGCGCTCGTCATTCATCCCGATGACGACGATTGCGCGATCTCGGTGCTCTCCGGCGCCGGCTTCAAAATTCTCACGCAAGGCGATATTTCCAGGTGATCATTCTTGAATTTGATATTTTCGGCAACTATTAGGGCGTTGGAGCCGTTATAGGCATGGTGGGTGCTCTAGAAGAGTTGTAACGACAGCCACCACCACCACTTCTACCTAAAATGGCCAAACTCATCACCCCTCGGACCAACATCGTCCGGGGTTTTACACCAAGTCGCCCACCGGCGCCTCAGCAAACCATTCGCCTGGATGCGCCGCCCGCGGCGAACGAGCACTGCGAGCGCATTTTGCTCCTGGAAGACGAGGCACAAACCAATTTCATCCTGCGGGAATACCTGCAATCCCTCGGTTATCAAGTCGTCGCCGTGGCCAATGGAGTGGACGGGTTGCGCGAGGTTATGCAATCGGAATTCGAGCTCGTGATTTGCGATATGATGATGCCCAAACTCCCGGGCGATATGTTTTATCTCGCAGTGCAAAAGACCCGGCCGCAATTGTGCAATCGCTTCGTCTTCATCACCGGGCACCAGGCAAATCCAGCCGTGGACGCCTTCATCATGAAGACGCATTCCGCGATCTTGGTAAAACCCTTTCGCCTCCAGCAGTTGGAGGCCACGCTTGAGAGCATTCTCTCTCGTTTTCCAAAGAAACTGCACCCGCTCCATCACGACAACACGCCTGCTGATAAGACTGTAACTCCGACGAAAAACGTCCCGCTCGATGAGGAATCGGAAGTCAAGGAATCGTCCTCCATGATAAGCAAAGCGCTTCGCATGGTCGGCGGCTTCATGCGCGGATCGTCCACGCCTCGGCCCGTGCCGCCGACTCAGTCGATGCAAACACCGCGCATTAATTGCGAAACGCCCCAGGAAACTTCGAGAGTCACGCGCCGCATTGCCCATCTTGCCGTTACGCCCGTCGCGGACGCTCAACGTCGGATGCCGAACGGCCAGCCCGTGGATACGTCGGCCACGGTGCGCGTCACACGTCGCATCGCGCCGCCGTCTTCGATGCAGACCAGCACCGTTCCCGCCAGTTCGTTGGCTCCCAAAAAACCTGCGGTTTCTCCGGTTGATGGGAAGACACCTACTCCAATTCGCGTCAGCCGACTCATCCGCGGTTCGCAGGAAACGCCACCGACTCCGAGCAAAGGTTTGCTGCGCGGTCAGGAAGAAACGAGAGGCCTCCTCCGCGGCCCGGACGAGTCTGCAACGAAAACGACTCGCAAAATTTCTCCAGAATCGATTGTAACTCCGCTCAAAATTGTTTCGCCAAAAACCGTTGCCACGAAGACGGCCAAGGTGACCGCGCCAAAAACGAAAGCCGCCAAAGTTCCCGCCGCGAAGAGTCCATTGAAACTCGACTCAAAAAAAGCCGCCGCCAAGCCCACCGCCGCGAAGCGCACGAAGAAAAGCGCGAGCTAACTCGGGAGCTTCACGGGTAGGTCCCGTGTCTATCGACAAACGTGCCGCGCTCTCCTACTGTGCCCGCACCCATGGCAGAAGAGAGCACCACCCAACCCCGTTGGAGAACCTGGCTCCTGCTTCTCACGCGCTTCATTTCCGGCGAAATCCTCGTCCAGGGCATCGGCTTCCTGATCGGGATTTTCCTTTTCCACCACTTCTCCAAGGCCGACGCGGCATTTTACAACCTCGCCAACGTCATGATCGGCGCCATGGCGCTGCTCTCGGACAACGGCGTCGGCTCCGGCATTTACGCGATCGGCGGACGCGTCTGGCGCGATCGAGATCGATTCGGCGAACTCATCGCCACGGCATTCCACATTCGTCGCCGGCTCACCATCGCCAGCATGGCGGTCGTCTCTCCAATCACCTGGTATTTGTTGCAACACAACGGCTGTCCGTTCTGGCAAACCGTTGAGATCACGTCAGTCGTCATCATCGGCACCTATTTTCAGATTCTCACGTCGATCCTTGGAGAAATTCCCAAGCTCCATTTGCAGGCGATTCGGTTGCAGAAACTCAACATCGGCGTCGCCTTGCTGCGACTAAGTTTGATCGGAGTTGCAATCGTATCGCGGCTGACCACGTTTACCGCGCTCGTCGCCAACCTCATCGGTTCCATCGTGCAAGCCCGCATCCTCCGCACCTGGATGTCGCCCCTCGCCAACCCGCATGCGGCGGTCAATGCCGAAGACAAAAACGTCCTCGTCAGCCTGATCAAACGCCAGCTTCCCAGCTCGATCTACTACTGCATCTACGGGCAGATCACGATTTTCCTCATCTCGCTCACCGGCAACGTCTCGAACCTCGCCGACGTCGCTGCGTTGTCGGCTTTGGCTCGCGTGTTTGCCGTCATTGGCTCCGTCATGAGCACGATTATTTACCCGCGCTTCGCCCACATTCAGGACTCGGCCACGCTCTGGCGGCGCTACTTGCAAATCATCGGTCTGTTCATCCTGATGGGGCTCGTCATGTGTGCCTTTGCGCAAATATTTCCACGGGAGTTGCTTTGGATTCTGGGCAACAAATACCAGCACCTCGAGAGCGAAGTCCTCCTCATGGTCGCGGGGTCCGTGCTTGGCGTCATCGGCGGCAACCTCTGGGGGCTGAACTCCACGCGCGGCTGGATCGTCGCCCCGTGGCTCTACATTCCGGCGTCGGTCATTACGCAGGCGACGCTGATTTATTTCCTCAACGTCTCCACCGTTCAAGGCGTCCTCTGGATGGGTCTCCTCGGCAACATCCCCGGCATCATCATCAATTTCACTCTGGCTCGCATGAGAATTTCCCAGATGCGCCACGTGGAAGCGATCGCTGTTTCGTAAAACGCCGCGCGCCGCAGATCGTTGCAGCGGACTGTTCCATAAACCGCCCCCGTTTTTCCCACAGTTTCTGTCGGCGAACGCGCCAAACTGTGATTCACTTTCCCGATGGCTCCTTCCCCAGAACCCTTCCTCGTCCATCCACCCGGCTTCCGCGCGCGACGCGGACTGAACTGGTTCATCATCGGCCTGCTCTACGCGTCGTTCTACATGTGTCGGTATAATTTCCGGTTCGCCACTCCCGGCATGGTCGCGGAGTTCGGCTTCAACAAACTCCAGATCACCTCCATGCTCAGCGCGTGGTCGCTCGCCTACGGCACCGGGCAACTCGTCAACGGCCTCCTCACCGACCGCATCGGCGGCAAGGCCGCCATGTTGATCGGCTCCGTCGGCACCATCATCGTCAACCTCATCTTTGGCTTCTCCAGCTTCGTCGGCACCTTCTCGACCTTCTCCCTCATCTGGCTTTTCAACGGCTACATGCAATCCTTCGGCGCACCGGGCATGATCAAAATCAACGCTGCCTGGTTCCACAAAACCGAGCGCGGCACCTTTGCCGGCATCTTCGGCTTCATGATTCAAATGGGCCAGTTCGCCATTAACAACCTCGCGCCCGTCATCCTCGCGGGCATCACCGTTGGCACCTGGGTTATTTCCACCGGCGACTGGCATTACCTTTTTCGCATCCCGCCATTCATCGTCGCCATCGCCGCCATCCTCTTCGCCTGCTTCGTCAAAGAAACCCCCGAAGCAGCCGGACACCCCGACGCCGTCCGCGACGACTCGGAGCCTGACACCGGCACCCGCACCTCGATTGCAGAATCCTTCCTCACCATCTTTCGCCACCCGCTTGTCTGGTATTATGCGCTGGCTTACGCGTGCACCGGCGCCGTCCGCAACAGCTCCGATCAACTCATGATCCTCTACTTCCACGACGTGTTGAAACTCGACCTCGCCGCCAAGCCCGCCGCCGTCACCTGGACCGTCAACCTCATGCCCCTCGTCGCCGTCCTCGGCTCCTTCGGCTCCGGCATCATCTCCGATAAAATCTTCAAAGGCCGCCGCTCGCCCGTCGCCATGACCCTCTACTTCGTCGAAGCCATCGTCATCCTCGTCGCCGCCGGCTTCATCTTCTCGGGAAAAGTAGGGCCGACTCCGAGTGGAATCTTTATCGGCTGCCTCTTCCTCATCCTCGTCGCCCTCACCGCCAACAGCACGCATTCCATCGTCGGCACGGCCGCCCCGATGGACATTGGCGGACGCAAAATGGCCGGGTTCGCCAGCGGCGTCATCGACAGCTTCCAATACTATGGAACTGCCATCGCATTGCCACTCACCGGGTGGGCCCTCGATAAATACGGCTGGGGCGCGTGGTATCCCATCATGGCCAGCTTCGGCGCCTTGGGCGGCTGCGCCATGCTCATGGTCATGAGAAAGCAGAAACGAATGGAACTCGCCTCAGTTTAACTTCACCGAGCCGCCTTGCAGTTCACCCAATATTTCCATTCTACGCGGAAGCGACCCGACCGCTCCTTCATCCGGTTGGAATGGATTCAACAGGCGCTCGACCACCCTTTGCGCGAAGTCATCCAGGAGGACGGGCGCATCCGCCGCTGGGCCTCCATCGCCGAGATGGACGGAAAAATTTTGCGCGTTATAGTGTTGCCCGACGGAGAGACCGTCCACAACGCCTTCTTCGACCGCTCCTTCACGGCATGAAAATCCAATACTTTCCCGATACCGACACCCTCTACATCGAGTTTAAACCCCTCGAAATCGCCGAGACGCGCGACCTCGACGAGAATACTCTCCTCGACCTCGACAGCGCAGGCAACATCGCTGGAATCACCGTCGAACACGCCAGCGAACGCGCCGACATCCCGCACTTCTCCTACGAACAAGTCGCCGCTTAACCTCGCGCCTTCCTAACTACGCTCCCTGCTTCAGTTTTGATCTCTCGATGGTTCGGCACCACACAACCCGAAGCACCTCGACGCATCACGATGTGACTCCCTCGTTGACGCGCCACCTCGAAACCCAGCTTCCTCAAAGCTTTCACCGCCTCTGCCCCTGAGACGCGCGGCAACTTAGGCATGTGCCGCCACTTCAAAAGTCGTCAAAAGCGCCTGCCCCGTTTGCACCAAAGGAAACTCCTCCAGATACAACTCCGTCGCCTCACTCAGATTGCTAATCGCCTCCTCCACCGACTCACCCTCAGTCGTCGTCCCCGTCTCCGGATTATAAGCAGTGAATCCGCCCTCTTCGGCAGGAATTAGAACAGCAGTCAGTCGCATGGGATTAGTCTGCGGCAGCATGGCAGTCAGTCAAGCGGCTATCGTAAAAACAACCTACGGCGTCGGCGGCGCGGGCGGAGTCGGGGGATTGCCGGGGCCGTTATATGTCGTCGGCACGGTGCTGCGGATCATGTCGCCTTCGGGTGTGCCTGCCGGAAACACCCGCGTCGCGTCGGCATACCAGGCCTCGCTGAGGGTTTTGACCGCACGGTTTTTGATGAATTCGATGCGTTCGCCCATAAGAAGAAGACTGTGTTTGGTGGGTGGTTGCCGGGGGTGGAATCTTTCCCGCACGAAAATGTCAATCCAGTTGCATGCATATGGGAAAAGTTCCGCCGCGCGGGGGAAATGGGTGGCGTCTTCGGAAGATCGGATCGCCGCTTCGGGAAGTCTGTTCGCCGCTTCGAGCGCTGGGGGCTCCTCCTCGCGGGTGAGCGTCTCCTCGTCCTCCGTTGGCACCTCCTCCCGGGCTTCTGGCTGACCAAGTGGGCCAGGAGGATACGCCAGCAAGCCAAGCGGATACGCCAGGGAATCAAGAGGATACGCCCTGGAGCCACGCGGGGGCGACGATTCAACGGTAGGGCAGCTTCGCCGAAGGTGCCTCGGACGAAAAACAGGAAGTATGCACTCCACGGGGAACGCTCGGCGAACCTTCCCTACCCGAAACGGAACGCTCGGCGACTCGGCTTTAGTAATAATGGCGCGCGCCGTTTGGGTCGATCCAGAAACGGCCATACGGGTCGGTGTAGTAGTAGCGCGGGATCATCACGCGGCGTTGATCGTAGGCGCCACGCTCCAATGCGGACGGTTGGTTTTTGCGTTCTTCGATCCACTTGAGTGGCTTGGCTTCGACTTGCGCCACGGCTCCCGCGCTCGTGGCGCCCGCTGGTAGGATGGAGAGTAGTTTCCCCGTCTCCTGCGCCACTTCGATGGGCCAGTCCGGCCGCGTCAACGACTCCGGGTTCTTCAGTTTCCGCTCCGTGTAGAGGTCGCGGAATGTCCGGTTAAACATGGTGTCCTTTTTGCCCAGATCGGGAAACAAACGGATCGCTGCCTCGGTCGCGCCACTCGCCGGATGCGGTGTGGGGACGACTTTGGGGGCGGTTTCTGGGATCGGCTCGGCGGCGGGGCGCGTGACGGTGGCGACGACCTCGGTCGGGGTCATCTGGGGCGAATTTCCCATCGGAGTTGGATTCGATTCACTGAGAGGGTTGCGCGAACAGGAGGTCAATCCGAGGAGCAACCCGATCAGGGCGAGAGAATGAGCTGGATTCATGCGCATGAATGCCATCGAGCCAAAGGGATTCGCAGCTGTCAATCTCGAAACCAGGCGGTCGGCCCGTGGGAAATAAAAAACCGCCTCGCCAGCCGAAGCCAGGGAGGCGGGTGGGGTTTCGAGGCGTTCCGTTTCCTACGCGCGGCGACGGAATCGTGCGAACGCCAGCAGACCCGCGCCGCCCGCGAGCATCACCCAGGTGGAGGGCTCGGGAGCGATGGAGAGGTCGCGCAGTTGGTAGCCGTTCATGGTCGGGCTGATGGTGCTGCCATTAAAGGTGATGTCTTGGGAGGTCAGGCCAGGGGTAAAGGTGCCGACCACAAATTGCCCGAGGCCGCCGTTGGTGCCGGTGGTGTTGGAGTTCAAGATGACGCTGCTGCCAGCCGCGTCAATGGTGGTGGAGCCGAAAGCCGAGGTGGCGCTGGCGTTGTTCCAGATTTGAATCTGGTAATTGTGCCCAGCGGTCAGGCCGTTCAGCGTGAGGGTGATGGTCGCTGCGGCCAAGGCACGGACTCCAGAACCGACGAGGGCCTGGTAGCTGGCGGTGAGGTCGGTGTAAGGCGCGGCCGTGCTGGAACCGTTGTAGGCGCCGAGGTTGGAGGGAAACTCGGCCAATGTGTTGCCGCCAAAGGTCACGGAGGTTCCATTACCGGGATTCACTCCCGTGAAGGTGACTCCATTGACTGTGGTGTCCGCCGGGGTGCCGACCCCGAAGTGAAAGGCGGAAACAAAGCCGCCGTTCGTGACGACGTCGAGGTCGTTAGTGATGGTGGGGGTTGACTTGGACCACGAGATGGGGGCGTTGGGGATGCCGAGAGCGAGCGCAGAGTGCGTGGCGAGGGCGGCGGCGACGAGGAGAAGGGCGAATGGTTTTTTCATAAATGGATAAAGGCCGGCGAGTTGTAGCGACCCCCTCGTGATAAGACAATCGAAATGAAGCCGCCGCTTTTTCTGTGCTCCCGGCGCTCTTTGCCGCTAAACACAGTGCGATGGAACTCCGCTCATTTTCCGACCGCAACGTCCGTTGGTTCATCGTTTTCCGCGTGCTTTTCAATGCCCGCTTCTACTACCCCGTGATGGCGATTCTCTTCCTCGACCTCGGCCTCTCGCTCTCGCAATACGCCCTCCTCAACGTCGCCTGGGCGGCGTCCATCGTGCTGCTCGAAGTCCCGTCCGGCGCGCTCGCCGATCTGGTTGGGCGCAAACGGCTCGTCGTCTTCGCGGCGTGCCTGATGGTCTGTGAGATGGCGGTCTTTGCATTCACCCCGACTGGTAATCTGACCCTGCTTTTTGGCCTGTTTCTCCTCAATCGCGTGATCAGCGGCGCGGCGGAAGCCAGTGCCAGCGGGGCCGACGAAGCGCTCGTCTATGATTCGTTAAAAGCCGACGGGCGCGAGTCGGAATGGCCCCGCGTCCTGGAACGTCTCGCCCGCTGGCAATCCGCCGGATTCTTCGTCGCCATGATCCTGGGCGCGGCGGTTTACGATCCGGGTCTGGTCACGCGCGCCGCTCATTTCGTTGGAAGTCCGCTCACTTTTACCAAAGCCGACACCGTGCGCTGGCCGGTTGATCTGACGTTGGCCACATCGCTGGTGACGGTGTTTGCGGCGTTGCGTCTGCACGAAAACAGACCGGAGTTGCATGGCACTGTGACGGCCCGCGCGGCGTTTGGCGAAGTGCTCGCTGCCGGACGCTGGATCTGGGCGTCGCCGCTCGCGCTTTTCGTCCTCGCAGCGACGGTTTGTAATGACAGTTTCATCCGGCTTTTTCTGACGATCGGGAGTCAATATTACCGGCTGATCCATTTGCCGGAGGCGTCGTTCGGCCTCATCGGCTCGGGCTTCGCGCTGCTCGGTTACGTTGCGCCGCCGCTGGCGAAACGCCTGATCGCGATGGAGAAACCAGCGCGCGCTTTCGGGGCAATTTCTGCGGCGAGTTGCATCGGACTCAGCGGGCTGGCGTTCGTCATTCCCTACGTCGGTCTGCTCTTTCCGCTCGTGCTCGGACTCGCCATGTCGGTGATGAATTTCCTCACGTCGTTCTACCTCAACCAAGCCGCCGATTCATCGCGCCGGGCCACGATTCTCAGCTTCCGCGGCCTCGCGACAAATCTGGCTTACGGCGGAACCGGCCTGCTCTTCGCCGGGCTGTTGCGGGGATTAAAAACGACGCATCCCACGGCGTCGCCCGAGGCGCTTTTTGTCTCGGCGCTCGCTTGGTTGCCGTGGGTTTTTATCGCGGTCGCCGTAGGTCTATTTCTCCGGCTGGCCCGGCCATTTCCCTCTCACTCCGATGAAACTTCGGGCGTCCCAATTGCTAAATGACGACGTTTTCCAACGTCGCAGCGGTGTCGCGGACGAGTAGTTTTTGAGTCGAGATCCAGACGATTCCGGCGACGAGCATGACGACCGAGACGGCGAGGAAACTTTGCGACCACGTTCCATGGTCCTTGATCCAGCCCATCAGATACGGTGAGGGGACGTCGCCGAGGAGGTGGATGGCGAGGATATTTGCGGCAAACGCGGTTGCGCGCATGTTCGCCGGAGTGACGTTGGCAATGGCCGTATTCGACGGGCCGATGTTGAGAAAGAGGAAAAACATGGCGAGCGCGATGAAAACCCAGGCGAGTGGCATTGGAACGTAGAGCATCGCAATGGTGCAGGGAAACGCGAGGAGCATGCCCGTGCCGGAAACGAGGAAATACGAGCCGGGGAACCGCGTCCTCAGGCGATCCGCCAGCCAGCCGCCGAGCAGGGTGGAGACGAGTCCGGTGACGGCCAATATGCCGCCGAAGATGAGGCTGGCGGTGTCTTTCGGCACGCCGCGATCTTCGTGAATGTAGGTCGGCGCCCAGACGGAGAGACCGCCGATGGCGAACGTCATGGCGGCTTGCGCGAGGATGTTGGTGACGAGCGATGGGATGCGCAGGAGTTTTTTGTAGTCGCCCCAACCCGGCTTGAGTGCACTGGAACCCAATTGAAAACTGGACTCACGTTTGGGTTCTCGCATCCAAAAACAGAACATCGCCAGCAGAAGCCCGGGTGGCACCACGAGATAAAATGCCCAGCGCCAGTCCATCCATTTGGTCATCAAACCGCCAAAAGCATAGCCCAGCGCGCTGCCCACCGGGATCGCCATGAAAAACCACGCGAGGACCGCGCCGCGTCTTTCCACCGGATAGAAATCGCTAATGATCGTCGGAGCCGCCGGACCGTAGCCGGCTTCCCCGATTCCCAAGAACACGCGCGTCAGCAGCAACATCGTAAAGCCGGTCGCCAAACCCGACGCGCCGCTGGCCAGACTCCACAGTGCGACGCTCAGCCCGATAATCACCCATCTCGAATAACGATCCGCCAGCCACCCGAAAATCGGCGCGGTTAGCATGTAACTCAAAAGGAAAGCCGTCATGAGCAGGCCAGCCTTGGCGTTTGCATCGGCTGCGCCAGCGAGAAACGTCGCTTTGATGTCGGGGATGACCGCCGCGAGGATGTAGCGGTCGAGGTAGCAGAAAAGGTTGATCGCGAGGAGGAGGGCGAGCGATTTGCGGGCTCCGGGCAGCGGTTCGGCAGGCATGACGCAGCGTGTCATTCCGGCGATTGATTTTCCATGTTTTTCCCCCAAGCTGAATCCTATGGAACTCGACTTGGTAGGGGAACACGCCGACCGGGCTTACGCGATTTTGGCCTCGATCGTTACGCCGCGACCGATTGCGCTGGTCACGACGTTGAACGCGGACGGTGTGGTCAATGCGGCGCCGTTCAGTTTTTTCAACGTCATGGGTGCGAACCCGCCGATTCTCGCCTTTGCGCCGGGCAATCGGGATGATGGGAGTCCGAAAGATACCGCGGCCAACATCCGGCTGAATCGCGAATTCGTGGTCAATCTGGTGGACGAAGGCATCGCTGAAAAGATGAACCGCTGCGCCGCGAGTTTGCCGCCGGGCGTGAGTGAAATCGAGCACGCCGGGTTTCATACGTTGCCGTCGTCGATGGTAAAACCGCCGCGCATTGCCGAGTCGCCTGCCAGCCTCGAATGCACCGAGTGGGGCACGCTGCAAATCGGCGGCAATCGCATGATCGTCGGGCTGATTCACCGCGTCCATCTGCGCGACGAACTCGTGGACGTGGAAAAATTACGAGTCGAGTCCGATCGATATCACCCGGTCGGGCGCATGGCGTCGCCGCACTGGTATTGCCGGACGCGGGATCGGTTTGAAATGATTCGCCCAGCATAGGATTGACACTCCGCTCGTTTTTCAGATGACTGTCCCATGCCGCAGCGAGAACGACTAACCTACCAACGCGCCCGTCTCATTCTCGGGCTGTCCAACGTCGGATTCTGGGTCGCGCTCGCCGTGGTAGCACTGCAACTCGACTGGCCTGGGCAGTTCTTCCCCACGGAGCCGCTTGCGGGTAAGAAACTAGCCATCGCGCTGGGTGCGTTCGTGGCAGGCTACGCGATTCTGCAGGCGCCATTTGACTGGATCGGCGGCTACATTTTGCCCGTGGTTTACCGGCGTTATTACGAAGATTTCGGGGAGTTTATCACGCAATGGATGCGCGGTCTGAGCGTGCAGGCTGCGATCTTCTTCGGTATCGGCTGGACGTTTCTAAACCATTCCCAGGCCGCTCTCGGCTGCATGGCGGGCTGGACTTTTATCCTACTGCTCCTGCAAATGCCGCTGGCCCGATTGGTCGGGACGTTTTATTCGCGAGGTGAAAATGGCTGGAAGTCGGTGGACGACGCCTTTACCGGCGGCATTGCGGGCATGCCGGGTCTGCAAAGTGTGATCTTTTCCACCGGGCGCGGCCAGCGATTGCGGGCGATGGATGAACGTCGGCGACACCATCTTCAACGCCTCGGCTTGCCCACGGCGGGTGTGATTATTGCAGTCGCCTTTAACTCGACTGGATTTTTGCTCGTCTCGAACTGGCTGCGGCATCCCCTGGGCACCGTGAGCGGTCTAGTGGAGCTGGCGCTTTGGTTTACGCTCTGGTCGTTTTTCGGCGTGCTCATTTTGCCCGCGTTGAGCCGCCCGGCGGTGTATGCCGGAGATTACGCGCTGTTCGCCAAAGGTGTGAGTATTGAGGAGTTTAAGCATTATATGAGCTCGGAATTTGCCCAGGTCGGCGAAGAAAACGGATCGTCCGTGGAGCGGATCTTTCATCCGGTGCCGAGTCCCGAAAGTCGGCTCGCTCGCTGGGGAAAACCTCCGAAATGGCCCGGTGGCTGGCACGCAGCGCGTTACGCGACGTTTCTTTCCTGGGCGGGCCTGTCGCTGATCAATCGCTCCGTTCATTGCAACATCGGCAAACCCAACGTCTGGGTGATGTTGCCCTGCGATTGATTTATTGAATCGGTGCCAGCAGCCGGGCGACGCGAACGCGTAGCCGAAACCAAAAACTCGCCTCCGTGATTTCGCTTAAACTCACCTGATGGCTATTCGCGAAGTCGTTTTCCAGCATCGCCTCGACTTTCTCCGCCATCACGTGATCGGCAAATCCCATCACGATCTCGAAGTTCAAGCGAAACGAACGGTTATCAAAATTCGCCGTTCCAATGGCGGAATAATCGGCATCCACCAGCATCACTTTTTGATGCATAAACCCGCGCTGATGCCGATACCAGCGAATGCCGAGCGGCATCGTTTCATTCAAGTAAGAATAGGATGAAAGTCGGACCAGTTCGCTATCGGGCTTCTCCGGAATCAGAATGCGAACATCCACTCCGCGCAAAGCGGCGAGCTGGAGCGCCGAGATAAATTGCTCATCCGGCACGAAATACGGACTGGCGATCCAGATGCGTTCGCGGGCGGAATTGATTGCGAACAGGTAGAATAACGTCGCCGTCTCCAGAGTGTCCGCCGGGCCGGTGGTCAGGCAAAGCGAGGCTGTGTTGTTAGACGGGCTCCGCTGCGGCGTCCAATTCAGCTCCGGCGTTTCGTCCGTGGCCCATTTCCAATCGTCGAACCATGACACCTGCACCGCGAGCACGACCGGACCTTCGACCTCCACATGCGTATCGCGCCACGGGCCGATCTTCGAGTTTTTCCCGAGATGTTCGTCGCCCACATTATGACCGCCCACGAACGCGACGAGCCCATCGACGATGACGATTTTGCGGTGATTGCGGAAATTAATCTGGAAGCGATTCGCAAAACCTTTCGTCGTATCGAACGGCGCAATCTGCACACCGCCTGCCCGCAATTCCGCGCAATACCTGCGCAACCGCCCGCTGCCGATCTCATCAAACAACACATAACACCGCACGCCTTTCGCCGCTTTTTCCAGCAACGCATCGCGTAACCGACGGCCCAATTCGTCCTCGCGAATGATGTAAAACTGCACCAGTACGTAATCTTTTGCCGACGCGATGGCGGCGAAGATAGCACTGAAAGTCGCCTCACCGTCGATCAGGAGTTCAGCCCGGTTGTGCGAGGTGAACGGCATCTTCGCGAGTCTTTCCAGGAGCCGCGTCTCATGCTGCCGCGTGTCGAGCCGCAAATGATACGGCTCCATTTCCTTCGCGAGTTGACGTGCCGTCGGATTGTGATTCAGCGTCTGGCCGCGACGCGAATGGACGTAGCCGGCAAATTTACTCCGGCCAAAAACGAAATACGCCGGGACCGCGAGATATGGAAACGCGTTCAGCGCCACCGCCCAGGCAATCGCGCCCTGCGACGTGCGTGTCTCCATAATCGCTTTGATCGAACTCACAAATCCGGCGACCTGAAAGCCAGCCACAGTCAGCGTTACCCACATACGACTGAGACTCCGGTGAAAAATCCGGGATGGGAAACATATTTTCCAATCGAGTTTGAGCGAAATCTGCTTTTCTCAGGATTTCACCAGATGCCCCAGTTGGTGGCAGGAATGCTGCTAACTCAGAGTAACAACCTTCCATTGCCTTGAACAAAGAACTCCTCGACCACATTCTCGCCGCCATGATCGAAACGGACGATGGCGTTTCCGATCTTTTCTTCGTCGTGGGCAAGCCGCCGCACGTCGAATTGCACGGGCAATTACACGCGATGGAAACCGATCCGCCCAATCTCGGCCTCACTCACGCGCAAGTTCTGGCCATGGGCAAAATTCTCATGAACGGGAATAAGCGGCTCGAGGAAGACTACCTCATTAATGGTTCCTGCGACTGCAGCTACCAGATTCCCGAAGCGCGGTTTCGTGTGAATTTCTTTCGGCAAAATAATAATCCGGCGCTCGTCATGCGTAAGCTCAACTCGGTGATTCCGGACATGAGAACGCTGAAACTCCCCTCAGTTTTTAAGACGATCATCAAGGAAAAGAACGGCATCATTTTCGTCACCGGCGGCACGGGCAGCGGCAAAACCACCACGCTGGCGGCGATGCTCAACGAGATCAACGAGCACCAGTCGTGTCACATCATTACTCTCGAAGATCCGATTGAGTTTCTTCATCCGCACAAGAAGTCGATCTTCTGTCAGCGCGAACTCGGCAAGGATTACAACACGTTTCCCAACGGACTTAGAGCCGCCTTGCGCCAGGCGCCGAAAGTCATCCTCGTTGGCGAAATTCGCGATCGCGATACGATGGAAATCGCCATGACGGCCGCAGAAACGGGGCACGTCGTTTTCAGCACCTTGCATACGATTAATGCGGGGCAATCGATCAACCGCATTCTCGGTATGTTCAGTCGTGAAGAAGAACCGCTAGTACGCCAGCGTTTGGCCGAGACCTTGCGCTATGTGATCAGCCAGCGATTGGTTAGT
Source organism: Spartobacteria bacterium (assembly GCA_043758065.1). Classification (GTDB taxonomy): domain Bacteria; phylum Verrucomicrobiota; class Verrucomicrobiia; order Chthoniobacterales; family DASVRZ01; genus DASVRZ01. The sequence goes on from JAYVOE010000136.1 coordinate 15,314, forward strand.
AAAATCAGCGGCGGACGTCATCTCATCACGGAAATCATGGGCAGCAGCCTAAGCACGCGCGAAGCGATTCTTTATGGAGAAAAAGACGGGCGCACTTTCCAAGACATCATCGAAGCCGCCGTCCCGCAGGGCTGGCACAGTTTCGATCAAGAACTCGTGCAAGCCGTGGAAAACAACATCATTTCTGAAGAGTCTGCGATGCTCTATTGCAACCTGAAAAACAAGATGAGCCGCGAACTCGATGCGCTGCACAACTCCCGCGGATCGAAGGCCGAGGGCTTTCAAGATTCGGGTCTGCGCATCCAGGAAAAAGCCGTCAAAGAAGCCGCGCCGCCTCCGTTGCCAGTCTAGCTAGATAACGATCTAACTCCGATGAAAGTCCGCTGCGCACGAGGGTCATTTTCAATCCGCGTCTTTCGGAATTAGCGGCACCGTATCGAGGAAAATCGCCTGCACAATGGCGGGTCCGCTCAGTGCCGTCACAGTAAGTGTCACGGGGCCGCGAAAGCGAAATTGATAGAGATGATTAATGCCCGGAGAATCATTGGCATCATAGCCAACCGATAGGGCTTTAGCGTCTTTGGGAGTTAGGCGAATGCGATAGCTAGCTGCATCCCGGAACCGTGCCGGCATGGCGACGGTTAGATAGGTAAGACTTAAATCTGGCGGCGTAATGTCGATGCGCGCCGAGCGATTCCCTTTTTCTTCCACGTAAAGTCCGCTGCTAGATCCTAACAATCCGGAAACGCGAAATCGCCAGTCGAGAAATTGATCCGTGCGCCACCCACTTTGTGGATCAATTTTGTGACCGAAAGGAAGGTTGATCAGATCGGTGAGTGCATTGGAACTCCACTGAAAAATTTTGTAGCCGGACGAACCGATATTGCGGAGCGCGAGGTCTCCTAGCAATGGATTGAGATTGCGCCATGCAGGTTTTCCAACGACAGCGGAATCGACATCGAAAATTGAAGGTTCCGCCCCCGGTTGATCGTAGCGGCCAGCCGTTTCTACCAAACTATCCAGGCTTGCGGGTGTCGCTGAAATCGAGGCCGAAGCCGGAGATTCGCCAGTGTTAGTAACAGCAGTCACGGTGAACCAAACCGTCTGTCCGTTGGTGAGTCCATGGATCGCTTTTTTAGGTGTCGTAACTCCGCCTGCGACTAACACCGGCATGCCGCCGCGCGACGTTGCCTTGTAGATGTTATAAGTGTCGGCGTTGTTCACCGAGTTCCAGGTTAGCAAAACGCAGCCATCGCCAGATTGCGTTGTAACTCCTGTGGGAAAAGAATTCGCTGGAAGTGGAATGGTTAGCACCTCGCTTTGGCCGAGCGTGCCGGTGGCGGTGAATTCACGGAGCGTTTGCGTGCCATCCAGCAGCCAGCGCTGCGGTCCGTGCTGACTTTCATCGTTCGTCCAGAGATAGGTCTTGCCTCCGACTGCTGTTAGGAATGCGAACGCGCTGTTCCCCGCCAAGCCCGGAACGACGCCTTCAAAAGTCTCATGACCGAGACTGCTCTCGCCAAACTGTCCAATGAAGAGCCCGTCGTCGTAAAAGTGCATGAACTGGCACGCTTGCGCGTCCTTCCAGAATTCACCGTGATAGCCGAAGACAACGTTGCGGCCTGCGGTAAAAACAGAGTTGCCCGGATAGTTAACACCTTCGCCGATATCGAAAGAGCCGAGCCCATCGAGCGGACCGGTGGGACTGGCCTTCCAGAGCCATTCGTTGGAGTTGCGCCTAACTCCACCGAGATGCCAGCCGTTGTTTTTCGTTGGATCAAAAGCGATCACGACATCTGAAGTGGTGATCGGCATTCGCGCATCGCCGAGGCTGCAACAACGATTAGCCGGGTCTTTGTTAGTCACCGGTGCGCTGGCCAATTTCGCATAGCTGCCCCATTTGGGATTGTTCTGCTCATCAAATCCTAACAGCGGCTTTTCCTCAAATAGAGCTTTGGCTTCCTGAGTCGGATCTAACTCCGATGAAAAAAGACTGCCGCGCCGGACAGCACCATGGCTCGCGAAGAATTCGAAGTGCCCCGGATTCCCTTCCGTCCGAGTGAGAGAAATGTTAGTCAGCCGCAAACCTTGCTGTGTTAGTTCGACGAGTTCTCCGCCGGATGCGCCCGCTTTTTGCACGACAGCGTAAGTGCGGCCGTTGGCGAGCGTGGTGACCTGGCGCACGCCGCAGCCAAAGTCGAAATATCTTTGCGGAAGATTCGCGCCCCAGTTTTTTGTTAGCTGCCAGCCTTGCGCGAGCGGCTTGGAGTAATCAATGGCGAACTCCAGAAAGTCGGAAAAGACGCGTGTCGGATTGTTAGCATCCACGCTGGTCGAGTAAGACACATTCTGAAACATGATCTCCTCGATGTAAGTGCGGTCGGCGGCGTAATGCAGCAGACGACGATTGCCCACATCACTTAGCCAAAATGAGCCGTCGGGGGCCAACGCAACGCTGCCGCCGGGATGGCCCTCGCGGTCGAGGAAGAGGAATTTGTTGCGCGTGACATCAGGACCGTTCGCGGAATAACCACCTGGCTGTCCAAAGGTCCAGAGCGGAGTTCCAGTGTTATCAAAGGCCTTCACTTGCTGACTGCTTCCGGCATCGACGACGAGTGTTAGGTTTCCATTGCTCGCAACATCGAGCGGTTGCTGGAGATCGGAAACCACTGTGTTAACAACGGGTGAGGTCGCGATGTTGGTAATCTTGCAAAGGTTCGTGCCGCTGATGGCCCAGAGTTCGCCGGTGTTTGAAAAACTGAGTTGGCCGGGGGAGGGGATGCTAACACTTCCCAGCGGCGCGCCGGTGCGCTTGTGGACGAAGTAGATTTTTGATTCGGGTTGCACTGATATGGCGAGGGTGTCGCCGGTTTTTTCGACGGCGATTCCAGCGATGCCCTTTTTTGATCCGACTTTGATTCCATTCGCGAAAGGTAGGAAATTCGATGGGCCGTTTTCGATGGGAGCACCATTGTTAAAGCTAACACTTTGATGCGTTGCCACATCGGAAGCGACGACGAAACCGGGGCCGCTGTGATCTTTGCGCGTCTTGGGGTTGGTGCTGTCGGGCGCGGCAAAATAGACCCAGGTTCCATCGTTATCCGTGGCGATCCATTCGGGTGTGAAGATGTTTCCAGTTTGACTAACGATCGTTCCGTCGGGTTTGCGATACCAGCACCAGTGATCGTTCACGCGTTGGATGTCAGTGGTTAGGAAGTGTCGAAAATCGTAATCGCCTTCGACGTAACCAGTGATGTAGAAGGCGTCGTTTCCGCTGATGGTTAGATCGCGCAACGGGCGAAAGCCGCGATGCACGGTTGGGCCAAATGGCGCGGTGGAAGTGTTACCGATCGCGCCTTGCCAGATGTAGTCGAGATGATGTGCTAACACACGGATCGCATAGGAGCCGGGGGCGGCCGGCGCTTGTTCGTCGGTCAGTCCGTCCCAAGTGTAAGGGTGATCGCCACGGGTGTAATCGACCTTGCGCCAGAGGGTGCGGACTAGCGTTCCGTCGGGTGTAAAGACGCCGGCGCTGGTGGTGGCGTCCTCATCGAGCGTGAAGGAAAAGGGGAGCGTGGCGGCGTTTCCCCAGAGTGTTAGGAGGAGAAAAAATACGAGGAAGCGCGAGAGTTTCATCGGTGGAAAAGCCCGGCGGAACCTAGCAGCGAACGCGTGGTGACGGAAGTTAGAGTTTGCGCAGGGGCGGCGCGATTTGATTGAGACTCCGATGGATTTTTTCGCGAATAATACCGATGGCGCGACGGAGGGTGGGACTGTCGGCAGCCAGGAGTTTGAGGCAAAGTGATCCGGGTTGCAGTGGACTCAGGCCGATCCAGAGAGTGTCGGATTGGAGTGCTAACAATTCGTCGAGCGGTTCTAACAATGGCGTGACGAGGTAGATGGTGCCGTAATAGGCGTTGGGAAAAACGGAGCGGAGTGCCAGTAGATTCGGCGCGCCGGGTTGGAGAAGGGAACGTTCGCGGACTAACAGTTTTCCATCGACGAAGAGGTCGGTGCGCCAGTCGAGCGAGGTAAATTGGAAGCTTTCTCCGGAGGCGACGCGGCCTGGGGCGAGCGTGTCGATGAAGAGCAGGCTGGCGCCGGAGTCGAGTTCGATCCGAGTGTGCTGGCGGCAGGTGGTGCCGGCTTGCGGGATGAAGAGGTCGGGGAAAACTTCGAGCCAGGCGTTGTTAGCAACGTGGAAGTTTTGCCGGAGTGCAATCTCGCCGGAATCGGTGCGATGCGCGCGGCTGGCACTGGGCGCGGTGACGAGGAGGCGCGCGCCGGATTCGATTTTGATGCGAGTCTCAATGATATCACCGGCGAGCAGGCCGGCGGTTTGGTTGACGAGATGAACGATGAGCGTGTCGCCTTCGAGCCAGGGTTTGCTGAGGTGCATCGGGGCGCGAAACGACTGGCGCGCGATGTGGCTGCGGCCGCGTTCGTCGAGGGCGCAGACGAGTGAAAGATGGCCGTCGAGCCCGCGGTTCATCGCTAGGTTTAGGCGCTTGTTTTAGGCGAAAAGAACTTCGCGTCGGAGCCAGGTGAGAATGTCGTCTTTGCCCTTTTCGGAACGCAGATCGGCGAAGAGAAATGGGCGGTCGCCGCGCATGAGTTTCGAGTCGCGCGCCATGACGTCGAGATCGGCGCCGACGTAGGGTGCGAGCTCGGTTTTGTTGATGAGCAGGAGGTCGCTGTGACGGATTGCGGGGCCGCCTTTGCGTGGGATTTTGTCGCCCTCGGCCACGTCGATCACGTAGATGAAGCTATCGACCAGCTCGGGGGAAAACGTGGCGGACAGGTTGTCGCCGCCGCTTTCCACGAGGATGAGTTGCACGTCGGGGTGGCGTTTTTCGAGCTCGGCGATGGCGGCGAGATTCATGGAAGTGTCGTCGCGAATCGCGGTGTGCGGACAGCCGCCGGTCTCGACTCCGAGGACGCGATCTGCGGGCAGGGCGTTTTGGCGGACGAGAAATTCGGCGTCTTCGCGGGTGTAGATGTCGTTGGTGACGACGGCGAGGGAGAGCTCGCCTTGCAGCCATTGGCAAAGGCGGAGGACGAGCATGGTTTTACCGGAGCCGACGGGGCCGCCGATGCCGATTTTGACCGGGCGCGAGGAACGTTGCATGGCGGCAGACTCTAAACACGGCGACGAAAACTGACGCAGAGTAACATGGAACTCGACTGAAAAAACGGCCAACTCCCGTGAGGGACGATAGCCCCGTCCGTAGTCCGAGAGTTTCTGCCGTCCCTCGCGGGACTTTGCCCTTTCGTGTCGTCACGCACCCAGCCTTGAAAGGCTGGGCTATTGTCAGAACACGCGGCTTGTCCACTCCCGACGAAAAAAGCCGCCGGAGTTTCTCCCAGCGGCTTTTTTTCATGCGAGTTCCAGTCGATTCTAGACCGGTGGAACGGGCGGCTTGGCTGCCT
>JAYVOE010000137.1:0-7953 GCA_043758065.1 Spartobacteria bacterium
GCTTGCCGGATCATCACGTTCAGCGGGCGTTTGAAGACAAGTTGGGAATGCAAACCGTGCCGCCGCATGGATCGCTGGAGCGTCGCTTTACGATCAAGCCAGAATTGGTTCCAACTCCGATGTAAAGGGTTGTCACGTCGACGACTTTCCACTAAGCCTCTCTGTCCCAAACAAACCTAACTCTTTTATGCCACTCAATCTTCCTGTTCTTTCCCGTGCCGCCAATATTGCCCGCGGGCTCGCTATCGATGCCGTTCACAAGTCCAATTCCGGCCACCTCGGTTTGCCTTTGGGCGCAGCGGAAGTCGGCGCCGTTTTATTTGGCGAAGCATTGAATTTTTACCCAGCCGATCCGCATTGGCTGAACCGCGATCGCTTTGTTCTTTCGGCTGGCCACGGCAGTATGTTTCTTTATTCCTGGCTGCATCTGGCTGGCTATGATTTGAGCCTCGAAGATGTGGCAAACTTCCGCGTGCTCGATAGCAAGACTCCCGGTCACCCGGAGTTTGGCCACACAGTCGGAGTGGAATCGACGACGGGACCGCTTGGCCAAGGCGTGGGAAATGCTGTCGGCATGGCCGTTTCCGCGAAAATGGCGGAGGCGCGTTTTAACACGACGGAGCACACGATTTTTAACCACAAGATCGTCGTTCTGGCTGGCGATGGCTGCCTTCAAGAGGGTGTTGCGGCGGAGGCGTCGTCCTTTGCCGGACATTTTAAATTGGATAACCTGATCCTGATTTACGACTCCAACGACGTGACGCTCGACGCCATGGCTTCGGAGTCGCAAAGCGAAGACACGGCGAAACGCTACGAGGCCTACGGGTTCGATGTGCAGATTGTGGACGGCCACGATATGGAGGCGTTTTTTGTGGCGTTTGAAAAAGCGCGCGTTGCCAATGGGAAGCCGCATTTCATCATCGTTCGCACGCTGATTGCTCAGGGAATTCCCGAGGTCGCAGGAACGGCCAAAGGTCACGGCGAAGGCGGTGCGAAATTTGCCGATGCAGCCCGGAAAGGACTGGGACTCCCATCAGAACATTTCTACGTCGATCCGGCTGTCAGCGAGTTTTTTGCGGAACGCCAGAAAGCGCAGAAGGAAAAATACGACGCCTGGCAAACCCTCTTTCTCGCTTGGGAAAAAGCCAATCCGGCGCTTTCCGCGTTGCTCGATTCCGGCATCACCAAAGCCATTCCAGCGGATCTGCTTTCCAAGATTCCAGCGTTCCCGGCGGATGCAAAAATCGCCACGCGCAAAGCGGGCAGCGACGTTCTCCAACCGCTGGCCGAGGCGCTGCCGTTGCTCGTTGGCGGAAGCGCGGACCTTTATGGTTCGACTTTGAATTATATCAACAGCAGTAAGGATTTTACCGCTGGCAATCGCTCCGGTCGTAATATCCGTTTCGGCATTCGCGAGCATGGCATGACGTCCATCATGAACGGCATCGCCTATCACGGAATCTTTCGGGCCTCGGGTGCGACGTTCCTGGTTTTCGCCGATTATTGCCGCGCTTCCATTCGACTTGCAGCGTTATCGCACCTGCCGACGCTTTACATTTTCACGCACGATTCCGTCGGCGTTGGCGAGGACGGACCCACTCACGAACCGGTGGAAACGGTCAGTTCGTTGCGAGTTATTCCAAATCTGGACGTCATTCGTCCGGCCGATCCGGAGGAAACAGCGGGCGCTTTCGCTGCGGCATTGATTCGCACCGATGGCCCGACTTTGCTCGCGCTCACGCGCCAGGCCGTGCCGATGCTGAACGACATCTCCGTCGAAGATCGGCGCAATGGCGTCGCGCTCGGCGCTTACATTGCCGTGAAAGAAAAAAGTGAGCTGACTACGATCCTTATGGCGTCGGGCAGCGAGGTGCAATACGCCGTGGAAGCCGCGAAACAACTCGGCGACGGTGTGCGGGTCGTCTCCGTTCCGTGCTTTGAGCGGTTCGACCGTCAATCGGCGGAATACCAGGAATCCGTGCTACCGAAATCAGTCCGTCGTCGCGTGGCGATTGAGGCTGGAGTTTCCGATTTATGGTTCAAATACGTCGGCCTCGATGGAAAAGTCGTCGGCATCGATCGTTTCGGCCTCAGCGCGCCGGGCGCTCAAATCTTCAAAGTCCTCGGAATCTCCACCGAAAACCTCGTTAAGACCGTCCAGAGCCTCGGCTGACTCCTTTGGTATTTTTGCGAAACGGCACCTCGAAAATGAGGTGCCGTTTTGCTTTACATCGCGTGCTTGATCCTGCTACACCATCGTGTAGTGAAGAACGACACTTTTACTTCAGTGAAAATGGAGCAACTGGAGAAGGGCATTCGCACCCTCACCCATGACTGGCGGAACGTTCTCAACGGCATCAATTTGCGCATCGCGGCGGCGGCGTATGCGGAAAAACCGGAGGACTGCGAGTCGGATCTGAAGGAGGCCCAGCAATTAATCACTGCGGCGACTGGCGAACTCAACGCGCTCAGCCGAAAGCTGTCGACGCCGGAAATCACCCCGATTTCGTATCCTGCTGCATTTTTTATTGAAGATTTACAGGCTTATCTCAGTCAGCAATTGACCTTGAATGCACTGCAACTCGATTGGAAAAAAAGTGAGCTGAGTCAGAACGTCATCGTTGATTTCGTCGCGATCTCCCAAGCCGTAATGGAATTGGTCGGAAACGCTCTGCGTCACCTGACTCCCGATGGGCGAATCTCTGTTTCAGCATCGGAAGGCGACGGCTTTTTGAACCTCTCACTTGAAGAAAAAAAGACAGCGGACTTAGAGCCAAATGACTGGGGGTTGACGCCGTTTTCCACCACTGAAAAAAGCCGGATGGGCTTGGGAATTTTCTTCGTGCGCCGTGTTCTCGCCGCTCATGGAGGGCGGTTGCAGTTCGCGTTTTCCACTGAAGAAAAGATTTTGAAAACCACCCTCCAGATACCGTTGGAAGTCGCATGAGTTTGCCTAGCGCTGGAAAAGTCGTGGTGATCGATGACGAACGCCCGGTGTTAATGACGCTGGAGGCGCTGCTCACGCGCAAAGGTTACGTGGTCCATCTCGCGAACACGGCCGCGTCCGGGCGCAACATTGTCGAACGCGAAAAACCAGACGTCGTCTTGCTCGATCTGGGATTACCCGATGGCGATGGAATGGAATTGCTGCGGGAAATGAAAGCGGCCAGTCCGGATTTGCAGGTCATCATTTTGACTGGCCAGGATTCGCTCCATAACGCGATCGAATCGATCAAACTCGGGGCGTTTCATTTCATCAGCAAACCGTATGCGCCGGAGGAAGTGATCAGTCTGCTGGCCCGTGCTTTGGAAGCGGTGAAAATGCAGAAGGAAACGGCGCATTTGCGAGAGGAAACTCGGGTGTTAAAGAAGCAATTGCTTCGAGTCGAAGCGTATTTTTCGCCGCAGGTGCGCAGCCGAAAAATGCAGGAGATCTACGAACTCGTGCGACGCCTTGCGACCAGCGATGCCAGCGTTTTGATCCTCGGCGAAAGTGGCGTCGGCAAGGAAGTTTTGGCGAATCACATCCATCAAGCCAGCCGGCGTGCGCAGGGTCCGCTGGTGAAGCTGAACTGTGCGGCGTTCCCGGCGAACATGATCGAGGCTGAGCTTTTTGGCTATGTGAAGGGCGCGTTCACGGGAGCGGTGACGGATTTCCCCGGCATGATTTCGGAGGCGGCAGGCGGCACGCTTTTCCTGGATGAACTCGCCGATATGCCACCGGAGTTGCAGACGCGTCTGCTCCGGGTTTTACAAGAGCGCGAGTATCGTCCGCTCGGCAGCACGAAGACCAAGCCCGTGGATTTTCGACTGATCGCGGCGACGAATCGCGCGATCGAGGAAGCGTTGGAATCGGGCCGTCTGCGCGAGGATCTTTACTACCGGCTGAATACGTTCCAACTCGAATTACCGCCGTTGCGCGATCGTCGCGAGGACATTCCGAGCCTGGCGAATTTATTCCTGGAAACGTTTGCCGGACAACTCGGAAAAGCGGGCGTCGTTTTGTCCGCTTCAGCGATGGATAAATTGACTGCGTTTCATTGGCCGGGCAATGTGCGGCAACTGCGCAACGCCATCGAATACGCCGTCGTTTTGGCGGAGGGACATTCCATTGAGGAATCGCATTTGCCAGCGGAGATTCGGCTTCCAGCGGGATTGCAGACGCGGCGAAAGCAGTCGCCTTCGGCGGTGCAAAGTCTGGTGGACAACGAGAAACAAACCATCATCCGGGCCCTCGCGGCGACGCAGGGGAACAAGAAACGCGCCGCAGAAATGCTCGGGATTTATCGGCCGACGCTCTACCAAAAAATCAAGCGACTTGGAATCGAATGTTAGTCGGTTGTTGGGCGGCACTGGCGGCGCATGGCGGTGAGTTCAGTCTAACTCGCATCAAAACTTTTCCGCAGGCTTGCCCCTCTGCGGCAGCTCACTAGATTCGCTCCATGAAACAGCAACAGGTCGATCAGCTTCTTCAGTTTCTGCGTTTCGCCAGCATTTCGGCAGACCGTGCGTATGCGGATCACGTCGCCGATTGTGGGGCGTGGTTGGGAGAGAAATTAGCGTCGATGGGATTGCAAACGGAGATCCATAAAACGGCGGGTCACCCAATTGTGGTAGCGAGGAATCAGCATCAGGCTGGACTGAAAACGGTCCTGATTTATGGTCACTACGACGTGCAGCCGGTCGATCCGTTGGAGCTTTGGGAATCGCCGCCTTTTGATCCGAAAATCATCGATGAAGTGGTCTTTGCCCGCGGCGCGACGGACAACAAAGGACAAATCCTGGCGCACATTTTAGGAGTCGAGGAAGCGCTTGCGAAAGGTCCGCTGCCGGTGAATTTGATTTTTCTGATCGAGGGTGAAGAAGAAGTGGGTAGCGAACATCTCGGAACGTTTCTCGAGGAAAACAGAGCGGAGTTGCAGTGCGATGTGGTGGCGATTTCCGACACGGGAATGATCGGGCCGGGCGTGCCGACCTTCACTTACGGATTGCGCGGCGTGGCTGCGATGGAAGTCGAATTGATCGGTCCGTCCGTCGATTTGCACTCGGGAATTTACGGCGGCACGGTTGCGAATCCGCTGACCGCGCTGGCTCGTTTGCTGGCGACTTTGCATGACGAAAATGGGCGCGTCGCGATCGAAGGATTCTACGAAAATGTCGAGCCGCTGCAGGAGTGGGAGCGCGCGGCGTGGAGGAAGTTGCCGATTTCTGATGCGAGTTACATTGAACTCACCGGCGTGACGGAACTGACTGGGGAACCCGATTTTTCCGCAACCGAGCGTGTCTGGGCGCGACCCACTGCGGAGATCAATGGCATCGGCGGCGGCTATCAAGGCGAAGGCTCGAAAACGGTCATTCCATCGCGGGCGTTTGCGAAACTCACCTTCCGGCTGGTCCCTCACCAAACGCCCACACAGATCCTCGCATTGGCTCACGCGCATTTTGAAAAACACTACCCGGCTGGGGTAAAAATGAAGATTACCCTCGGCCACTACGGCAGCGCGTATGTGGTCGATCCGCACAGCCGGTTTGGGGGCGCGGCGCAGGCGGCTTTACGCGAAACTTTTGGTGCCGAGCCAGCGTTGATTCGGGAAGGCGGCAGCATTCCCATCGTGCAAAATTTCAAGGATGTCCTCGGCGTCGATACGTTATTACTCGGGCTGGCGCTACCCGATTGCCGGGCGCATTCGCCGAACGAAAATTTCCCGTTGGCTAATTTCTTTGCCGGCATTCAGCTCAACCAGAGTCTTCTGCGTCAGCTCGCCGCGAGCTAGTTGGGCTGGGGCAAAGTCGGGCCAGCACTTCCAGCAACGCGTCGATTTGCTCCGCCGTATGATGCGCATTTACCGTGATCCGCAGCCGGGCTCCACCGCGCGCGACCGTTGGGAAACGAATCGCTGGAACGTAAAATCCTTCATCGTAAAGCGAACGCGCCAGCAGCAACGCATCCTCTTCGTCGCCAACGATCCACGGGAGAATGGCCGATCCGGCGACAGGATATTCGGGATCGATCTTGCGCAGTCCCTTTTCCAGGTGGCGGATGTTTTGCCAGAGCGCCTTGCGCCGTTCATCGCCTTCTGGAGACGCGACAAACTGCACGGCCGCCGTCGCCGCTGCCGCTAATAACGGTGGAACTGCCGTGGAAAAAATAAAACTCCGGGCGCGATTCACCAGCAGCTCGATCATCACGCGACTCGCGCAAATGTAGCCGCCGCTGACGCCGAGCGCCTTGCTCAGCGTGCCCATTTGCAGGTCGATCTTACTGGCGACGCCGAGTTTGTCCGCGAGGCCGCGACCATGGGCGCCGAGAACGCCGACTGCGTGCGCTTCATCGACGAGCAGAAAGGCGTCGTATTTGAGTTTGAGCGCAATCATTTCCACCAGCGGCGCGTGGTCGCCGTCCATACTGAAAACGGATTCCGTAATGATTAGCACACGGCTGTCGGGATGATTTTCCTGCGCCCATTGCAGGTGACTTTCCAGCTTGCCGAGATGGTTGTGGGGAAACACGCGGACCGTTGCCAGACTCAGCCGCGCAGCGTCGATCAGGCAGGCGTGCGCGAGCTTGTCGATAAGGATGACGTCGTTCTTGCCGACCAACGCCTGGACCGCCCCGAGCGCGGCGGCGTGTCCGCTGGAAAAAGTCAGCGCAGCCTCAGTTCTCTTGAAGGCCGCCAGCGTCTTCTCGAGCTGAATGTGCGGGGTGAGCGTTCCGCAAACCAGTCGCGATGCACCGGCGCCGACTCCGTATTTCTCCAACGCCGTGCGAGCCGCATCGACCAGCAGCGGATCGTTGGCGAGGCCGAGATAATCGTTTGACGAGAAATTTAGCAGCCGCCGCCCGATCAGCTCGATCTCGTTGCCTTGCGGCGTTGCGATTTCCCTCAGACTCCGATGTAAAGAGCGTGAGCGGATGTCGGCGAGCTGTTCGGGAACGGTCAACATGGTGAGTCCACTCTAACTCCGCTCACTTTTTCGCGAGCAACTTTTCCACCGTCGGCACCACGTCTTCGAGATTGCGCACCTCGGTGTAAAATCCCTCGCCGCCCGCCGCATTGAGCAGCGGGAAAAGCGGACCCCAGAAACGCGTGCCGTCTTCCATCAGGCGGTTGAAAATAATCACCGGTTTGCCGTCCATAATCATCGAGTTTTGCTGGTGTAGAATCAGCAGCGCGAGCAATTCCTGGAACGTTCCCGCGCCGCCGGGAAAAATCACAAACGCCTGCGACCGCTGAATCATCACTTCCATGCGCAGATAAATATCGGGCCGCGGCCAAAAACAACTAATTCCCTCCGGCAAGCCCTCCAGCTCAATAATGTGCGGCACATTCGACCCGCCCGCCCAGCCGCCGGCATCGATCGCGCCACGCACCACCGAACCCATCACGCCGCTATTGCCCGCACCGGAAACGCAGCCCAGCCCGGCATCGGCCAGCGCTTTGCCGAGGAGCCAGCCGTCATAGATCACCTCCGGCGTGCGAATGCTCGCTGAGCAAAACACGCAGACATTGCAGTCTGGCATCCCCGCCACCACATCCTCCGTCGCGTCTGTCGAGGAAAGTTCATCCGCAGGATCGAGCTCCACCCGGTCGTCGCCCATCGGCGTGTCGGTTTGCAGCCATTCAATGACCTCGCCCGCCGACTTCACCGGGATGAGCAACTCGCGATACTCCTGTTTTATCATTCCAGTTCCATGCAAATGATCCATCAACGCGTAATACATTTCCCACGAGCCGTCCTCATCCAGCACCAGCGTCGGCTTGCCATTCAGATGCGGGTCCTTCGTTTGATACCCCACCAGCACCGACGTCGCCTTAAACATGTCTTCGAGCGACGCGCCCGGGGTAAAAACGAACGCATCCGACTCGATGATTTTCTTTTCAATATTCCGCAGCGTGATGCGTTGATCGCCATTCGCATTGTAGATATCCCACCCGGCACGGAAAAGGAGGT
>JAYVOE010000138.1:0-7892 GCA_043758065.1 Spartobacteria bacterium
GGTCTGATTCTGCTGGTCGTCGTATTGATACCGCAAACGGCCATCCCCGTAGAGTTTCAACTCGGTGACAGGGCTGGAGATGTTGAGTTTTCCAGCGGAAGTCGTCTGGAAATCTTTAACCAGGTCCGCGCGCAGTTCTTCGGCTTCCTGATCGTTGAGGATTCCTTTCTGGACCAGTTTATCGATGAGCGGGCCGCTGTCTTGGGCATGCACGGAACCGGTAATAAGTGGAATTGCGGCCGCTGCCGCGAGGATTAAACTACGAGGACGAATCATAATGTTTTTTTAGTTGGTTAGTTAGGCTGTGATTCATGACGGTTGTCAGTAAAGTCACGCTAGAGATTTAACTCATTTGAGTTCCATTGGAATCACGAAATTGTTACGATTGCGTGACGGATTTTGCCCGGAAATGGAACTCAGACGACCGGCAGTGTCTCGCTGATGCGGTAGCCAAATCCGCGGACTGTTTCCAAATAAGCGCCGTATTTTCCTAATTTCTCCCGGAGGCGCCGCATGTGGGTGTCGACCGTTCGCGTGTCGATCGCTGCCTGATAACCCCAGACGTCGGAAAGCAGCCGGTCGCGGCTTTGAACCCTTCCGCGACGCTCGATCAGAATGGAAATGAGTTTGAATTCAGTTGCAGTGCAATCCACCGGCGATCCGGAAACCAGCACTGCGTGTTTCGTGCGATCCACCGTGATCTCACCCGCGACCAGGCGCTCCGCAACCGCCGCAGAAGCGTTTCGTCGGACGACGGCATTCACACGCAAAACAAACTCGCGCGGGCTGAACGGCTTCACGACGTAGTCATCCGCGCCTAGCTCAAATCCCACGATGCGATCCACTTCCTCAGCCTTCGCTGTCAACATGATCACAGGAATCGACGCGGTCTTGGGATCGCTCTTCAGCGCACGACAAATTTCCAGTCCAGAAATTCCCGGCAGCATCAAATCCAAAACCACGAGCGCAGGCATTTCCTGCCGGATCATGGCCAATGCTTCCGCTCCATCGGCGGAAGTCATCACCTCGTATTTCGCCTTGCGGAGGTGAAAGCTAATCAGATCGGAAACGTCAGTCTCGTCATCGACAACAATGATTTTTTCGCTCATGCAGTTCAGGACTGCCCTCCGTATAGACCGCGATTTTTTCGGAGCAAGAGCAAACAATTTTCCTCTCAGGAGCCGTCACAGGCCTGCATCCCACTTCCATTTCACTCCCACCCGCCTTTTACGAGGGATACCTGAGTCGGATGCGAAATTCCTCGTCGTTGTCCGACAACTTTGGACAGTTTCGTCACGCGATTGTTACATGGGTGAACTGCGCACCCGTTACGTTGTTGGCGGAGCCGTCGGCGCTGCGGCTGACTTCGGATTGTAGAGGCGGGATTGATCGAATAATTTCGGCCCCATCGCCACGTTGCCGACAAAGGCCAGGCCCGCCGTGTAGATCACCTTCATCAGACTCAGTTCCAGGGTCGTCATCGCCGCGTCCTGCGACAACCCCGCTGCGCCCGCCTCGCTGATGCGGTCTCCCGCCGCCTGCTTGATCGCCAGCCAGTTGGTCCGCAACGCAGTAAACTCAGTCTCCAGCACAAGCACATATTTCTTTCCTGCCGCAACCAGCACATTCAGCTTCGCTTCCACCTGAGTTTCATTCATATCGCGGTAAGCCGAGACGCCCTGCGGGAAAAATTCCAGATACTCCGCACTGTCACGGCCAAACAAATCGACCACTCGGCCACTGCGGCGGCTAATCGTAGTTTTGATCGTCTCCAAGGTGGTCCGCTTCGCCTGCACCGCCGCCATGCGCACAGCCACCGCGACCTCCTCCGAACCGGCGCTGCCGCCTGCCGCCACCAACGCCGTCTGGACCAAGGGCAATACGTCGTCAAATTCGCCGCCCGCATTGTTGGCAGCGAGATTGTTGCGGGTGTTTTCGGCAAAATTCAGCTTTTCGGTCACGCTAAATTCGGCGTCGTCGAACCAGTTTTCAAAGATGCGGTTAAGATCGATCATAAGTTTTTCTCCCGTGAAGATGGTTGGCTAGATTCATTCGCCACTGAGGAACCTCCGAAATCTCGGCGTCCACGGTTGGCTAAGACATTGCGAGATTGTTCAAAGAAGCGGCCTTGTGCAAGAAAAAATTACAGAAAAGCACACTTCCGCCCGAGGTTTGCCCTTCCCGCACCCGCCCGACTTAATTCCTAAAGCACTGCAAAGCCCCGTCCCGGAGCACTTTATCCTCCTCCCCATCTACCGAACGCCTGAAAATCGCGACATGGCCCTATTCGCAAGATGCGAGCCGCCCAAAGTCATCACAGACACCCATTCGGAAAATTCCGAATGGGTCAAATTCCCGACTTTCCCGTCTTCGGAAATCCCGAATGCTTTAACTTCACGACAGAACCCCTTCGGAAAATCCCGACCCCGACAAATTGACAACTGGCGACCATTCGGAAATCCGAGTAACCGAAAGTCTAAATGGCATCACACGTGCCGAAGGAAGTTAACTCCAGTTCAGGCAACTTAGGCCGGAAGGGCTAAGCAACTTCTGCTGTGAGTCCAGAATTTGGGGCCAACAGTTTATAAAAGAATCACTGGCAGGCTTCGCAGGTGCCGCCGTTGCGCATGGCTTCGATGGAGCAGGCTAGTTTTTCGCTCTCCGTCGGCTCCACTTTTGCGGCTGCGGCCGGACGCCGATCTCGACTGGCGCTGTCGATCGTGCTTTTGTTTAGCGTGCGGAGGTAGTAGGTGGTTTTTAGACCACGTTCCCATGCTTCGCGATACATGAAACTGGCGGCGCGTGCGTCTGCCTCGGCAAGCCAAAGATTGGTGCTTTGCGATTGGTCGATCCATTTTTGGCGAACGGCTGCGCTTTGCAGAATCCAGGTTGGTGCAATCTCGAACGACGTTTTGTAAAGCTCGCGGAGTTCCAATGGAATGCGCTCGATGCCTTGCACGCTGCCGTCGAAATATTTCAAGTCGGCCAGCATTTCCTCATCCCATAAACCGAGGTTTTGCAGGTCGCGCAGCAAGTGGTCGTTGGTGCGGATGAACTCGCCGCTGAGGTTCGACTTCGTGTGGATATGTTTGTAAGTCGGCTCAATACAAGGCGTGCAACCGAGAATGTTAGAAATCGTTGCGGTCGGCGCAATGGCCAGGCAATTGGAGTTCCGCATGCCGTGCTCACCAATTTTTTTCTGAAGCGAGTTCCAATCCATTCTGCTGGTGCGGTTCACCAGAATCGGTATGCCGCGTTCTTTCTCCAGCAGATCGAGCGTGTCGAGCGGCATCATTCCACGATCCCATTTCGACCCGGTAAAGCTTGGATAACGTCCGCGTTCCGCAGCGAGTTCACTGGAAGTTTGGTAAGCGTAATAGGCCATCGCTTCCAGGGCCTCATCGTTGAAATCGACCGCGGCCAGTGAATCAAATGCGATGCGTTTCTCATAGAGCGCATCCTGCATTCCCATGATGCCGAGGCCGACGGGACGGTGACGATTGTTTGAATTCGCCGCCGCTTCGATTGGGTAAAAATTGATGTCGATGACGTTGTCGAGCATCCGCATGAGTACGCTCACAGTCCCATGTAATTTTTCGTGATCGAGCGAGCCATCTTCGCGCAAATGAGCTGCGATATTCACGCTGGCCAGGTTGCAAACGGCGACTTCGTCACTGCTCGTGTTCAGCTCGATCTCGGTGCACAAATTCGAGTTGTGAATGACGCCCGCGTGATCCTGCGGATTCCTAACATTGGCCGGGTCTTTCCAGGTCATCCACGGATGTCCCGTCTCGAAGAGCGTTTCGAGCATGCGTTTCCACAAGGCCAGGACGCGCACTTTCCGACCCCAGAGTTTGCCTTCATCGACGAGCTTTTCGTATTGCTCGTAACGTTCTTCAAAGGCTCGGCCGTAAATCTCCGGAAGATCGGCGACATCGTTCGTGCGGAACAAAGTCCAGGTCGCATCTTTCGGCAGTTGACCCTCTGATATTGCTTTAAGTCGCTTCATAAACACGTCTGGAATCCAGTGCGCGGTGTTCATGTTATGCGTGCGGCGGCGGTCGTCGCCGACCTCCTTGCGCAGATCGAGGAAATCCTCGATGTCCGCGTGCCAGAGTTCCAAATACGAGCAAAGTGCGCCGGGACGTTTGCCACCTTGATTCACTGCAATCGCGATGTCGTTGGAAACTTTCAGGAATGGAATGACGCCTGAGCTTTCGCCGTTGGTTCCGTGAATGTGCGCGCCGCTGCCACGGATCGCCGTCCAGGAGCAGCCGAGTCCCCCAGCCCATTTCGAGAGGTGCGAAAACCTGCGCCACGTTTCCGTGATGTCCTCGATGCAATCGCCGCAATAGAGCAGGTAGCAGCTCGAAAGTTGCGGATGCATCGTGCCGGAATTAAACAACGTCGGAGTCGAACTGCAGGCGCGGCGGGTCTTGTAAATTCCGTAGAATTCCACGGCGCGCCCTTCGCGATCGCTTTCGTTGAGCGACAAGCCCATGGCGACGCGGAGCCAGAAGATTTGCGGCGCTTCGAGACGACGTTTTTTGTTCGTTACCGTGTCGTGGGTGTGAATCAAATAACGATCGTAAAGCGTTTGAATGCCGATGAAGTCGAATTGCAAATCGGCAAACGGATCGAGTGAGCCGGCGAGTTTTTTGAGGTCGAATTCGGCCAGTCGCGGATCGAGACGGCGCAAACTGATTCCAGTTGGAATGTATTCTAAAAACGCTTTGCGATGGGCGTCCTTCAGCGCCTGCAAACCGTCGGCCACGCGCCACGTGAGCGTTTCCTCATAGATATAGGCGAGCAAAATTCTGGCGGCGAAAAAGCGCGCGTCCGCATCGAGGTCGAGCAGCGATTTTGCGTTCAATACGATCGTGTCGCGGCGCTCATCGGCGGACAAATTGATCGACGTGCTTTTGAGCAAACGCACCACAAGATCGTCGTCGTTTAAGGCGAGTTGCAATCCGATCTTCGCGAAGGAAATGCGAGAGCGGATATCCGTGAGTTGCTCGCGCGTGGCGAGTTCCATCTGACCCGGCTCATCGTCTAAAATGGACGAATGCGCTCCGCGTTGTGCGGTGCGGGTCGCGCGATATCCGCGATACGCGAGCGCGACTTTTCCGTGACCGAGATCGAGGAGCGTTTCCTCGACGAGATCCTGCAATTCCTCGATATGGAGAAATAGCGGACGCTCTTTTCTCATGCGGAATTCGATCTCCGCGCGGACCTGACGGCCCAGTGTTTCATCGGCGCCCATCGCGAGGCAGGCGGCGCCGACGGCACGTTCGATTTTGTGGCCGAGCCACGGGACGACGCGCGGTTTGCCGGAAGTATCCCCCGGAAGATCGCGGCGGATGACTTGCGGCAGATCGGTGGAGATGGCGTTTTCAGCGAGGTCGTTGCTGAGGTTGAAGGGTGCGGTGGAGAGGCTCATGAGGCGGATTTTTTTGAGGCGAGTTAGGGTGGACTGGGGGTTACATGCGCGGCGTGGTGATGCCGCGTTGGGATTGGTATTTGCCGGCGCGATCGGCGTAGCTGGTTTCGCAAGGTTCGGCGGCGGCTAAAAACAGGACTTGGGCGAGACCTTCGCCGGAATAAATCTTCGCCGGCAACGGCGTCGTGTTGGAGATTTCCAAGGTCACGTGCCCTTCCCATTCGGGTTCGAACGGAGTCACGTTGACGATGATTCCACAACGCGCGTAGGTGCTTTTGCCCACGCATAGCGTCAGTACATCACGCGGAATCCGGAAATATTCCACACTGCGAGCGAGCGCGAATGAGTTCGGCGGGACCAAGCAATATTCGCCCTGAATATCGACGAACGACCGCGGATCGAAGTGTTTCGGATCGACGACGGCATTGTAAACGTTGGTGAAAACTTTGAATTCATCCGCCACGCGTAGATCGTAGCCGTAGCTCGACAACCCGTAGCTGATGACTTGGGCGTCGCCGCTTTTGCGCACGAGTTTTTCTTCAAACGGCTCGATCATGCCGTGTTCTTTCGCCATACGGCGAATCCAGTGGTCTGCGTGAACTCCCATACGACTCTAACTCAAATGAGATCGTCTTCGTTGCTGTTCTGCACGCTGCCGCCGGTCTGATATTCCGTGACGCGCGTCTCGAAGAAGTTCTTTTCCTTACGCAGGAAAATGACTTCGTCCAGCCACATAAATGGGTTGGTGCGAACGTTTGAAAGCAACGGCAAATCGAGCCCGGCGAGGCGACGGTCGGCGTTGTAATCCACGTAAGTCAGGAAATCGGCCTGAGTCATTCCCACGCCATCTTCCGGAAGACAGTCCCGCACAAATTCTTTCTCGAGTTCGACGCCTTCGCGCATGAAAGCGACGAGTTCAGCACGGAATTCCTCGGTCCAGAGATCGGGGTTTTCCGCAATGAGTTCCTTCAAAATATAGCGCCCGAGTTCGATGTGATTCGACTCGTCGCGCAGCGTGTATTGGAACATCTGGCCAATACCCGTCATTTTGTTCTGCCGATGGAGCGACAAAATCATCGCGAACAACGCGTAAAATTGGGTGCCTTCCATGACTTGAGTGATGCCGAAAAGGGCTTTGGCAAACTTCTGCTTATTTTCCGTTCGAGTTAGATCGATACCCATTTTTAGCTCGGGCATCTGACGCTGAATGAACGCGTTTTTCCGCTGAACACTTGGGATGTCGCTGAACTTGGCGGTGACTTCATCGAGATCGATATTTAGCGAGCCGATGATGTGCAGGAGCGAATCCATGTGAATTGATTCCTCCGCAATCTGTCGGAGCGAGGCGTGTTTTAGTTCGGCGGCCGTCAGATTATCCTCGATCACGTGCAAGACGGAGTCGCCGACGATGCCTTCAGCGGCTGAGAAATAGCCAACGCCCATCTCGATGATCCATCGTTCTTTCGCTGAGAGCGTGTTGCCATTCCATTGGGCGCAATCCTTGGTCATGTCGATGACGTCCGGCTCCCAGTGATTCGCTTTCATCTGTTTATAGATGCGATAGGCCTCGTGATATTTGAGCGGGAGAATGTTCAGTTCGGCACTGCGCAGGCCGTTGATCACTTTCTTACCGGCCAGACGTGCGCGGGCTTTGGTTTTATCGAGGCGGAAGACTTTTGTGCCGAGGCGATGAACCACGTAGTCGCCTTCCTCAGTGGCGTTAAAGTCGAGGTCGTTTTCAGGAGCAGGTTGGAGCATGGTTATTGGGTAGTTAGAATTGATTTTCTCATCCATTGTGAACAACTTGACGCCGGATCGGGCTTTTGCCTTTCTTACCGGTTTTTCTGTATCGCAAATCGCTGTTGGGAAGCTTTTTACCGCTGCCTGAATTCACTGTAAGTCGCATGACGCATCATGGTTTCTTACGTGTATTTTACCGATTGGAGTGACACGACTTGTTCACAAACTATACACAATATCTTGTGTGTCATGGAAAAGAACTGCACTAAATATGGGTTTTCAGCGCCATTTGGTCAAGAATTATGGCGGAAATTATTCAAAGTTTTTTCATCGGAGTTCCATCCGATTGGGGTCGGTTATGTAAAACTCTCGCGCTGAACACCTTTCTCAGACGGACAGAACATGATATAAGGTGATCCGAGTGAGTTCTCTGGCGATTCTTGGTAAGCAATTGATCGACCGGCTGACTGCGATCACGCCCACCTGGCATCGCGCAGTTAACCGGTCCCGCGCGACCGCTCGAAGAGCGTTTCGCAAGCGACGTGCTGTCTCGGAAAGTGCGAATCTGTTGCCCTTGATGATCAAGGTGCTCGCCGCGTTCACAAAGATCGATGGCGAGTTACAGGAGGATGAAGTGGATTCGTCTCTGGGTTTTCTGCGATACGATTATCCGGAGGCGGTGTATTCGGAGCTACGGCGTTTGTTTCGTCAG
>JAYVOE010000139.1:0-20646 GCA_043758065.1 Spartobacteria bacterium
GGCAGGAAACAGCACAGCGGCCGCGGCGAGCGTGAGTAATGGACGGGCGATCAAGGAGTGAAACATGGAGTGGGATTTGAGTGGAGTGTGGTGGAGATCCAGGAAAGCCGGGATCACTTGTTGCGACTGAGTCTTATTCCCAGCGTAAGTTTCCGTCAAGCGACTTTTCATGTTGGCTCCCACTTTTCAGCGGAGTTGCAGCGGTATCTTGCGGAGGACCACCGGCACATTCCCTGGAAAAGCGTGGCGCAAAATTTTCAGTCGAGTTCCATCGCATTCAGCCGGTTTCCGCTTTCCCACCGGGCGAAACGCCTGTATTTCCATTTCAGCCATGCATGATCCTCGTTTCGCGCGTCTCTCGGACATTCTCGTCCGCCATTCCACTCGGTTGGCACCCGGCGAAAAAGTCTTGCTCGACGCGTTCGACATCCCGGAAGCGATGCTCATCTCGCTCGTTCGTGCTGTGCGCAACGTCGGTGCGCTGCCATTTGTGCAGATTCACCGGGCCGGAGTCACGCGCGAGTTGATGCGCGAGGCGGACGAGGCGCAATACGAGATTCTTTCCAGCCTGGAACTCGCCCGGATGCGAAAAATGGACGCCTACATTGCGCTGCGCGGCTCGCACAATATCAACGAGCTCTCCGACGTGCCGACCGATCGGATGAAACTCGCCATGCGTCTGCTCAAGCCGGTGCTGGATCATCGCGTGCAGAAAACGAAATGGTGCGTTCTGCGCTGGCCGACCGCCTCGATGGCGCAACAAGCCAGTATGAGCACGGAGGCGTTCGAGGATTTTTATTTCCGCGTTTGCACCCTCGATTACGGGAAAATGGTGCCCGGCATGGAGGCGCTTCAGACTTTGATGAATCGCACCGACACCGTGCATATCATCGGGCCGAAGACGGATCTGCGGTTCAGCATCAAGAACATCGGCGCGATCATTTGCGGCGGCACGCACAACATTCCCGACGGCGAAGTTTTCTCGTGTCCGGTGCGCGATTCGGTTGAAGGTCACGTGCATTTTAACGCGCCGACGGTCTATCAAGGCGGCGGATTCGACGACATCCGGCTGGAGTTTTCCCAGGGGAAAATTGTTCATGCGACTGGGAATAATACCGCGAAGATCAACCAAATCCTCGATTCCGATGACGGCGCGCGCTACATCGGCGAATTCTCGCTCGCCTTTAATCCGCACATTTTGGAGCCGATGCGCGACATCCTTTTCGATGAGAAAATCAGCGGCAGCTTCCATTTTACGCCGGGCCAGGCCTAC
Organism: Spartobacteria bacterium; assembly: GCA_043758065.1. Taxonomy (GTDB): domain Bacteria; phylum Verrucomicrobiota; class Verrucomicrobiia; order Chthoniobacterales; family DASVRZ01; genus DASVRZ01. The sequence goes on from JAYVOE010000139.1 coordinate 1,274, forward strand.
GAGCAGGCCGATAACGGCAACCGCTCGCAGGTCCACTGGGACTTGGTGAATATCCAGCGCGAAGACTACGGCGGCGGCGAGATTTGGTTCGACGGGAAGTTGATTCGCAAGAACGGCATCTTCGTGGAGCCGACGTTGCTGGCGCTGAACCCCGAGAATCTGGTCTAACTCCGCTCAGTTTTTAACGCCGGAGGCCTAATTTTGAACCCAGCGACGCTAAAAAGAGACTCCGCGGTGCTAAAAAGAGACTCCGCAGCCTTAATTAGTGACCCGGCAACGCTAATTAGTGCCCCGGATGCGCTAATTAGCGGCCCGGCAACGCTAATTGATGCCCCGGCAGCCCTAATTAGGAAGATCGGAGCCTTAGTTTTCATCGTTGGGACGCTAATTTTCACCCTCGCAGCTCTAAATTTACACGCCGCAACGCCGATTTCGCCTCACGGCGTCGTCCTGCTCATCGCCGACGGCACTTCGCTCGAACTCCTCTCCGCCGCACGCATTTACCAGGGCGGCGTGACTGGTAAGCTGGCCCTCGACTCGATGCCGCAAACGGCGTTTGTCAGCACGTATTCCTCCGACAGCATGGTGACGGATTCCGGCGCTGCCGCCACCGCGTTGGCCCGGGGAATCAAGACGATCAACCGCGCCGTCGGCACGCCGCCCGAGGGGAAACCGCGTCAGGCGAGTATGATCGAACTCGCCAAAAAAGCCGGCTGGGCGACCGGCGTGATCACCGACGACAGCGTCACGGGCGGCACTCCGGCCCCGTTCATCATCGAGCACGACCATCGCGAAGAGGAATACATCGTGGCGAATCTGGAAATGCAGAGCCTTGGAAAAAGCTGCGATTTTCTGCTCGGCGGCGGCCAACGTTTCTTCCAAGGAAATATCGGCCCGAACGAGCGCGACGTTGCTCAAGTCAAAGCTTTCCATGACACGCTGAATGCAATGCCGAAGTCGGGCATCGCGGTTTTTTCCAGTTGGGTCGCATGGGATTCTGCGCCGCCGAAAGACTTGAGCCGTCCGATTTTGGGAATTTTCGCGCCGGAAAAACTGGATTTCATCGCTGACGGCGACCGCAAACCGCATTTGGAGGACATGGTTTCCGAAGGGTTGCGCCTGTTGCAAGCCTCCGGCAAACCCTGGCTGCTCGTCGCCGAAGCGGGGTTGCCCGACAAGGCGTGCCACCTCGGAAACATGAAGCGCGCCCTCGAAGAAGTGCTCGTTTTAGATCGGACTGTGAGCCTAATCCGGTCGAAAATCGGCCCGAACGTCCTCTTTCTCATCACGACCGACCACAACACCGGCGGTTTGACGCTCGGCCCCGGTCTGCCGATGAGCGCAAAAGGCGACGCGTTCCTGCGGGAGAGCCCGATTACGAAAATGCCCGTCCTGACGTTCGCCAGCGGTCCCGGCGGCGTGATTGACTCTGCCGATACGACTGCAACTCCGCCCAAAAACCCTCTCAACAACGTCGACTACACCCAACCCGACGCCGTTTCCCCAGCGTTGCTGAAAACCGGCGCAGCCTTTCACAGCGGCGGCAGCGTCTGGCTCCTCGGCCAGGGCCCCGGCAGTGAAAAGGTCCACGGTTTCCTCGATAACACCGACATTTACCGGATCATCGTCGCCGCCATTCACAAAGAATAGACTCCAACTCGCCTGAAAATGTCGTTGCACGGCGCTGGCATCTGGCTTACCACTGCGATTCCTATGAAATTTACTCGTTCCGTCCCTCTCACCGCACTTGTTGCCGCCGTCACCATCACATCGTTCGCACAGGCGGAAACCAAGCTCACCGAAACCAAGGACAAAGTCAGCTACAGCATCGGCGCCGACATTGGTTCCACGATCAAACGCCAGGGCATTGACGTCGATCCCGAGAAGCTTTTGCTTGGTCTGAAGGACGCTTACGCAGGCGGTAAACTCGCCATGACCGACGAGGAAATGAAATCCACGATGGAAAGTTTCCAGAAGGAAATGATGGCGAAAGTGAGCAAAAAGCGTGAGGAAGACGCCAGGAAAAACAAAGAAGCGGGTGAGAAATTTCTCGCTGAAAACAAGAAGAAAGACGGCGTGAAAACCACCGCGTCCGGTCTGCAATACAAGATCGTCACCGAAGGTAAAGGCGAGAAGCCGAAGGAAACGGATACCGTCGTCACCCACTACCGCGGCACCACCATCGACGGCAAAGAATTTGATAGTTCCTACAAGCGCAACGAGCCAGCGGAGTTCCCTCTAGCCGGAGTCATCAAGGGCTGGACCGAAGGCCTGCAACTCATTCCCGTCGGCACAACGGCTGAATTTTACGTTCCCGCAGAACTCGCTTATGGCGACAACGCACCTCCAGAAATCGGACCGGGCCAGACTCTGATCTTCAAAGTCGAGCTCCTCAGCATCAAGGCTCCAGAAGCCGCGCCAGCCACTCCAGCCGCTGGCGCTGCTCCAACTGACGCTGCCGCGCCTGCGGCTGCCGCGCCTTCTGCGAGCCCGACGATCGAAGCGACGACGCCTCCCGTTTCCTCCGAGCCGACGCCAGCCGAGAAGAAATAATTTTCTCATTTCGGCAACATGCCGCTCATCCGGGTCACCTACTTTCTGGAAGTCCTTTCCTCGTGGTGCCATTGGGCGGAACCGACGTGGGTAAAACTTCAGTCGAGTTACAGCGGTATCGCGGAATTCGAATGGAAGATCGCCTTGATGGACGCCGCCGGATACGACTCTTACTCCGCTCATTTTGGATCGGTGCCGAGTTCTTAAGCTGCGCACCGCATAAAATACTTGCCTCCATGCTACGTCGCGACTATATGGCTGACTCGCGCAGGGTTACCCTGCCCCATTGAAAAATGACTCAACCCAAAAACTGAGAATCTTCGCCTTAACCTGCCTCGATTTTCCAAGGAGATAGCACCATACAGCAACCACCCCGTGTCAATGGCCGCATCCGCGCTCGAGAAGTGCGCGTGATCGTGGCATCCACCAACGAGCAACTTGGCGTCCTGAAGCTTTCAGACGCCATCAAACACGCTCAACAAGCCGGCCTCGACCTCGTCGAAGTCGCGCCCAATGCCAATCCACCGGTCTGCCGCATCGTGGATTTCGGCAAATATCGTTACGAGATCGCCAAGCAGGAGAAAGAAAAGAAGGCGACCACGAGCAAGCTCAAGGAAGTCAAATTCCGCGTGAATATCGACGAGCACGATTACATGACGAAGATTCGTCGTGCAGAGCAATTTCTCGACAAAGGCAACAAGGTGAAAACGCAGTTGCAATTTCGCGGTCGCGAAATGGCGCACCAGGATTTGGGTTACGCCCTCATGCAGCGCGTCAAAGCCGATCTGGCCACGATGTCTGCCGTCGAAACCGAGCCAAAAATGATGGGCCGCAGTATCAACATGATGCTTTCCCCATTGCCCGCCGCCCGTCGCAAACGCAAGTGGACCACCCACGAAGACGAGTTCGACGAAGACGCTGCGGACGAGGCCGAGGCGACCGACGAGACGGAAGCGGAAGATTAAGCGCTGCTAAAACAGCCCGGACGTTGGTTTTCTGAAAATAGCCCAGTGCTTCAGCGCTGGGTTTCAGATGAAACCCCAAGTCCCGCAGGGACGACAGAAAGCCCATGGCGCGAGAATACCGTCTAACTCGGATCACTTTTTTGCTCTGTCTTTGCCTGGGAAGTTGTCATCCAAAACCCGACGGGCTCAAATACGAAGCCTACATCTGGCAGCGGATTTGGTCATCCGCCGTGGAGGAAGCGATGGAAAAATCCCGAGTCGAGTTAGAAGGATATGTCGTTCTCGCCGGTGAAATCAGCTGGACCGCCAACGGCCCGACATTTGCCAAAGCGCAGATCGATTACGCGGCGCTCAAACGGTCGGGAGTTCACGTCGGCCTGGCCTTGAGAATCGGCCCGTATCGCAGCGCGTTTCGCACCGACGATGCAGCGGCAAATTTCATCCGGGAAAAAGTCCGATCCACGCTGCGCAACGCAAGATCTGCGGGAGTCGCGGTCGAAGAACTCCAGATCGACTTCGATTGCGCCCAGACAAAACTCTCCGGCTACCAAACCTGGCTCTGCCTCATCCAGAAAACAGCCGCTCCGATTCCAGTCAGCATCACCGTTCTGCCGAGCTGGCTGGACGAACCGGGGTTTCGCGATCTGGCGCGACAATCCGGGAGCTTCGTTTTGCAAGTTCACTCCGTGCAAATGCCACTGAAAAAGGGCGAACTACCTCGTATTTTCGATGAAAAATCCGCCATCGACTGGACACTTCGCGCCGGAAAACTGCATCTGCCGTTTCGCGTCGCGCTGCCGACTTACACCCACCGAATCGTCTCGAACTCCGATGGAAAAATCCTTCGCATCACCTCCGAAGACGACGGCGTTTTGCTGCCCGACGGAGCGACTTCTCAGCTCGTCTGCTCCGATCCGCGCGAGATCGCTTCGTTTCTCGCCCACGTGGAGAAAATCCGTCCGCCCGAGCTGCGCGGTTTCATTTGGTATCGCCTGCCGCTCGCCACCGATCGCCGCAACTGGCGTTGGGAAACCTTGCAAGCCGTCATCGAAAAAAAGCCATTGGAGTTCCAGTCGTATGTGACCGCGACGGGCGATTCTCCCACCGATGTCACTTTGGAGAATCGCGGAAATATCGACGCGCCGATTCCGAAGGCGATCGAATTTCAGTGGAGTCAGAGTCGATTCATCGCCGCCGATGCGCTGCCTGGCTGGACGTTTGAACGCACTGGAACTCGACTCATTTTTCGGCCAAACGCAGATTTACAGGAAGGAACATTGCCTCCCGGCAAGAAACTGGCTATCGGTTGGGCGCGTCTCGATCCACCGGAAAAAATCCATGTGCAAATACCCTAGCTGGATCATCGCCGGATTGATTTTTGCCCACACGACGCAGGCTTGCGGACCGTGGTTGCCCAATCGTTTGCTCGAAAATGGCGGGCAGATTATTCTGAGCGCGCCGGAGTTTTATTTTACGTTGGAGGTTAGCGAAATTGCCCGCGATTACCCGACGCCATTCGCTGCGGGATATTTCGGAAGTGATGACTCGAACGCGACGACGCTGGCGGATCTCGCCGATTTTGCGGAGGCAGCGAAGATTGGCGCGGTGTCGGCCGACGATGCGAGCGTGCATGAAGGCGTCCGGCGTTACCTGAACAGCGCGCACCCGGGCGAGCCTGAGCCGACATTTCGCGCGGCCGAGGACGAATTTACGCTCTACGATCGCGGCGCAGTCGCATTCAAGCAGCAGAAGCTCGCCGAAGCCCAAGCCGCCTGGCAGTCGGTGCTCGATTTGCCTAAGGAAAAACGACAGTTCCGCTCCACTTGGGCCGCTTACATGCTTGGGAAATCGGTCCTTTCCACCGACCCAACAGTGGCGCGAGCGATGTTCCAAAAAACCCGTGAATTAGCCGCCACCGGTTGCAAAGACACGCTCGCACTCGCCAGCGAAAGCCTCGGCTGGGAAGCGCGTTGCGAACTGGACGCGCAACAATTCGAACGCGCCGCGCCGCTTTACATGAATCAGCTCGCGAGTGGCGATTCCACAGCCATCGACTCTGCCAAGCAACTCGCTGGCGACAATTATCCCGAGGAACAATGGGCGCGTTTCGCCGCCGATCCCCTCCTGCGGCGGATCACCAGCGCCCATGTTTTGGCCCGGTGCACTTACGATACTTCGTTTGGCGGCGAGAGCACCGCGACATTGCAAAAATGGCTCACCCTGATCGAAAAGCAGGAAATTTCATCCGTGTCCGAGGCGGATCGTCTCGGCTGGCTGGCCTACACCGCCGGGCATTACGACGATGCCGCTCGCTGGCTAAAACGTGTCCCCGCGCCGACAAGTATGAGTCTGTGGCTGAAGGCCAAACTGGATTTTCGCGCCGGGAAACTACCAGAAGCCGAAGCTGCGCTGACTGAAGCCATCCGCGGCATCCCGGACGATCCAGATGTGGGTTACGTTTTTGATGAAAATATCCAAGTAAAGCCCCGCAGCGTTGGCATCGGCGACCTGGGTATGATGCAACTGGCACGGAGCGAATTCACTTCCGCCCTGCAAACATTTCTCGAGGGCGATCATTGGCAGGATGCAGCCTACATCGCGGAACGAATTCTCACCGTTGGAGAATTATCCGCGTTACTTGAGAAAAATTTCCCGTGGACCACGGAGCAAGACGACGCGGTGAAGCTCGGCGAATTTCGTGAAAAGATGGAGCCGTCCTCTGCCGAGAGTGCGTTCCAACTCCGATGGCTTTTAGCTCGGCGTCTCGCTCGCAGCGAAAACTTTGCTGAGGCACAACCGTTTTTGCCAAAAGAACTCCGCCCGACGCTGGATTCCTATGCAACTGCGCTGAAAAAAGGCCGCTCGCGCAATGAGCAGAAAGCCGTTCGCGCAGAATCGCTTTGGCAGGCGGCGCAGATCGCGCGTGCAAAAGGCATGGAGCTTTTTGGCAGCGAAAATGAGCCCGACGCATTCGTTTGGAACGGAAATTATGAGCAATCGGAAGTCGCCCACGAGCGACTGGCGGGAAAATACAGGCGAGTGACATTTGGACCTGAAGCCAATACGGAATCCATCGTGCCTCTCGTGCTCAGCGCGTCGAAATCGGAAAAAGCGCGGCTCGCAAACTCGGGGATCTCGCCCAACAAGCGTTTTCATTATCGGTATCAAGCCGCGAATCTGGCTTGGGAGGCCGCGCAGTTGATGCCCGATCAAAATGAACAAACGGCCGTCGTGCTGAACCGCGCGGGAAGCTGGCTGAAAGATCGCGACGACCAAGCCGCCGACCGTTTTCTCCAGGCCATCGAGCGCCGTTGCAGCCAGACGGAAACGGGGCGTCGAGTGGTGGAAAAACATTGGTTTGTCGCTCCGGCGGAGGCACCGACAGCGACATGATCGGCCTGTTTTTCAGTCGAGTTCCAGTGTAGTCTGCGCGCTTGAAAAAACTGCTGCTCTTCGATATCGACGGAACTCTTGTGGACACGGGCGGAACCGGTTTTCCCGCCCTTCGCCTGGCGTTGCAAAATGCGTTCGGGATCACTGACGATCTCGCCCACCTCAGCCTCGCCGGAGCGACGGATACGAATCTCTGTAGGCAAATCCTCGCGCATCATCAGATCGAGCCGACCGCCGCAAACATGGCGCGGTATCTCGATGGCTACCTGCACCATTTGCAGCGGTTGCTGCCGGAGAAACCGGGTCGCGTTTTGCCCGGGATTCTGGAGTTGCTGGGGAAACTACAGGGGCGCCCAAATCTCGTAGTGGCGCTCCTTACCGGCAACCTGGCCCGCGGGGCGGAAATCAAGCTGGCGCACTTCGGCATCTGGCATTTTTTCGAGTTCGGCGCGTTTGCGGACGATCATCATGTCCGCGATGAACTCGGCCATTTCGCTCGAACTCGCGCCCTGGAAAAACACGGCATCGAATTTCCGTCGGAAGCTATTTTCGTGATTGGCGACACGCCGAAGGATATTGCCTGCGGACGAGCCATCGGCGCTCAAACCGTGGCCGTGGCGACCGGCGAATATTCTTCAGTCGAGTTAGAGCGATATCAGCCCGATTTTCTCTTCGAGAATTTCGCCGAAACCGCTGCGGCGATCGAGCGACTCGGCTGGTAAATTACGCCGCAGTCCGCGTCTGATGGCGCAACGATTCCGCGCTCTTAAACAAGACGGCCTCGGATTCCGAGACCTTGATTAAGCGCCCTTCCGGATCGCGGAAATTGGCGTAAGGGCCGTCGTTCAAGACGATGACGCCGTTTCGGCGAAGCTGGTCGAGCACGGTCTGGCGTTCTTTGATGGAAAGATAGAGGTGAAAATAGCTGACGGCTTCGCCCATTAAACAAGGTCGAATGGTCAGCGGCATGCCGCCAAGCATGAGGTCCACGTATCGGTCGGTGCGCTCGCTAATGATTTTCGCAGCGAGGATATTCACGTAAAAGTTTCGGATCTCTCTCCAGCGTTCAGTGAACACGGTGATCGAATAGCATTGCGGCTTGATCGCGGTCCGGCTCATCCGTCTCCGGGGAGTAATAAATTGCTCGATTTCTGGTGGCATTATGAATCTCTTTAAGCAGGTTCCATGCACCACTTGCGGAACTTTCTTCGATTCTCTGGAAAAAACCGCAAATATCTTTCAAACTCGACTCTGTTTTTGTCTCGATTTGGAGACACTACGTGAAAAATGGGTCAGATTTCTCATATTTGGGAAACAAAACAGAGAATCTTGATTACGGTGGAATTTTCAGTCGAGTTCCATTGAATTCACGGATGGCTCCTTGACAGTGCGTTGCCCGGGAGCTATTACTTGCTCCCTTTTTTAAACCGCAGCCCTTTACCAAGAACCACGTTATGCCCGTCACCGAAGTCATTCTCAAAGAAAACATCCAGCATCTCGGAGCCGAGGCCGACATCGTTAAAGTGAAGCGAGGCTACGCTCGGAATTTCCTGCTTCCTCAAGGCAAAGCTTACGAAGTCACGAAAACCACTCTCCGCCAGATCAATAATCTGAAGGCCAAGCGTGCGGAGCGCGAAGCTCGCGAGTTGAACGAAGCCGAAGACCTCGCTCGCCGCATCAACAAGCTGCGCCTGAATTTTCTCCTCGAAACCGGCGCGACCGGCAAAGCTTTCGGTTCCGTCACGGCCAAGGATCTTTCCGACCGCCTCCTCCAGGAGCTCGGCCAGGAAGTGGATCGCCATCGCATCCAATTGGAGCGTCCGATCAAGGAAACCGGCGACTTGGAAATTCCAATCAAGTTGCATCACGATGTGGTCGCCAAGTTGAAGCTCACGATTAAGGCTCCTGAAGTCGTCGTGAAAGAAGAAGCTCCCGTTGACGAAGATGACGGTGGCCGCAAGCGTTACGTTCGCAAGGCGAAGTAATCCGCCATGCCCGAAGATTCGTCAGCCACGTTAGTCGCTGAGAATCCCACCGCAAGGAAAGCGAAGGGAACCGCAAAGAGCGGCGGAGGAAGTTATTCACAAAAACCGGAGAGTTATCTACCGGATACTCACCGCCCCGTGCCTCACAGCGTCGATGCTGAACTGGGCGTGCTCTGTTCCATCTTCCTGAATCCGAAGGAAGTGCTCGACGAATGCGTGCTGCGTTTGTCGGCGGCGCATTTCCACATTCCGGCGCACACCACGATGTTCGAGCTGCTGCTCGACATGCAAAAACGAGCGGTGGAGATCGACGCGATCACGATCACCCAGCTTTTGCGCGATCGTAAACTCCTCGATCAAGTCGGCGGTGTGCAGTTTCTCAACCGCCTTTTTGAGTTCGTCCCGACCGCGGCCAACGTCTCTTACTACATCGAAATCGTCCGCGAAAAACACATCCTGCGGCAAATCATTAACACCTGCACCGAGTGCGTCGCGCAGTCTTACGATCAGCAGGGCGAAGTCGCCACCTTGCTCGACGAAGTAGAGCGCAAAGTCTTCGCCATCACTGAGGAACGCATCAAACAAACGCTCCCGAGCATGAAAGACAACGTCATGGCCGCACTCTCGGCCATCGAGCAACTTTACGAAAACAAAGGCGCCATCACCGGGCTCGCCTCAGGATTTGCCGATATCGACCGCATGACGGACGGCTTGCACGGCTCTGAAATGATCGTCATCGCCGCGCGCCCGAGCATGGGAAAAACCGCCTTCGCCATGAACATCGCCGAGCACGTCGCGGTCAACGAACAAAAAGCCGTGGCCGTCTTCAGCCTGGAAATGAGCAGCGCCCAACTCACCCAGCGACTCCTCGGCTCCATGGCCCGCGTTAATTTACGCAACGTCCGCGATGGATTCCTCAATCAACGCGACTTCCCAGCTCTGGCGACCGCTGCGGACAGACTCTCGAAAGCCCAGATTTTCATCGACGACAGCTCCAGCCTGAGTGTGCTGGAACTCGCCGCAAAATCCCGCCGCCTCAAGGCGCAGCACGACATCCGACTCATCGTCATCGACTACCTCCAGCTCCTGCGTTCCACCAGCCGACGCGCGCAGGACAATCGCCAATTGGAAATTTCCGAAATCTCCAACGCGCTCAAAGCCCTCGCAAAAGAACTGAACATCCCCGTCGTCGTTCTCGCTCAGCTCAATCGCGAATCCGAAAAACGCAAAGGCAACAAACCGATGCTCAGCGATTTGCGCGAATCCGGGTCCATCGAGCAGGACGCCGACGTCGTCTGCCTCCTCATGCGCAGCGAATATTACGCCGACGGCGACGAAGACAAAAAAGAGAAAGAAGGCATGGCCGAACTCATCATCGCCAAGCAGCGCAACGGCCCCGTCGGCGAAGTTCCGCTGACCTTTCTCAAGGAATTTACCCGGTTCGAGACGCGGGCGCGTCAAGCCGAGGACTAGAAATGGAATCGCCGACGATTTCCGTCATCGTTCCGTGTTGGGGCGACGACGCGCTCCTGCAAACGCGCGCTTGGAAATGGTCGGAAATGCCGCACGTCGCCGAGGTCATCATCGTCACCGCATCGGACAGAACCGACTTGAAGTCCGATGAAAAAGTTCGCGTCCTCACGGCGGATCGGCCGAATCGCGGCTTACAAATGAATCTCGGCGCCGCCACTGCAACCGGCGAGATTTTGCTCTTCCACCACGCCGATTCCGATCTCACTCCGCTGCACGCAGAATCGATTGGAACTCAAATGAAAAACGATTCGCTCGTCGGCGGAGCCTTCCATCGCGCCTTCGACGAACGTCATCCCGCCTTCGCCTGGATCAGCCATTTTGAGCGTTGGCGGAACCAACACCACGGCTCACTTTTCGGCGATCAATCCATCTTCGTCCACGCCGATCACTTCCGCAAACTCGGCGGTTTCCGCGAATATCCGCTGATGGAAGACATGGAATTTTCCAGCCGTCTGCGCAAGTCGGGCCGTATCATTTTGCTCGATCCGCCGATGCGATCGTCCGCCCGGCGGCATCTGCAACGCGGCTCGTGGCGAACCAGCTTGCAAAACGCACTCTTTATCGTCCTTTATCATCTTGGCGTCTCTCCCACCACCCTCCACCGCTGGTATTACTCATGAAAACACTCCTGCTTATTCTTCTCAGCCTCACCATTGCGCTCCAGGCCGCCCCTGAAAATACCGAGTCGAGTTACAGTGCACTCCTGGGCAAATACGTCACCCCAGAAGGCGTTCGTTACACCGCCTGGAAAGCCAATTTCGCCGATTTGGAAACGCTGAACGGCATCACACAAAAATTCGCGTCCACCAATCCCGCGAAATGGTCGCGCAACGAACAACTCGCCTTTTACATCAACGCCTACAACGCCTGGACGATCCACAACGTCCTCGCGGCGTATCCGATCAAAAGCATCCGCGACGTCTATCCGCTCTTCGGCTTTTTCAGCCGCAAAACCATCACGGTTTCCGGCGAAGAAATGAGCCTCAACCACCTGGAAAAAGACATCATCATTGCAAAATTCCACGAGCCCCGGATTCACGCGGCAATCAACTGCGCCAGCCGAAGCTGCCCGCCGTTGCTCAACGAAGCCTATAACGCCGGAAAACTCGATGCCCAACTTGATGCGAGTTTCAGTCGATTCGTGAACCAGAATCCATTGGGAGTCGCATGGGAAAAAGGCTCGGACAGCGCCGCGATTTCCAGCATCTTCAAATGGTATGCGGCCGACTTTCAGCCAAAAGGCGGTGCGGTTGCTTTCATCAATCAGTTCCGCAAAGACAAACTCCCAGCCAACGTGAAAACCACTTTCCAAGACTATGACTGGAACCTTAACGACGCCCGCTGATTCCACCGTCGCCGCGCCATTTTCCGAATTGTCAGTCGCCCCGGCGACGGGCGGAGTTTCAGTCCTATCGAATTTTCCGCAGCCGCCAGAGACGAAAACCAACGTCTGGGCCCGGCGCTGGGATGCCTTTCGCCACCCGCTCAATCGTGAAAAAGAAGCGTATTTGAAAGAGCGTTGGAACTCGCTGCCCGATTGCACGAAAACGCCGAACCAAATCTCCGGGCGTCATCTCACGCACTGTGGATTCACGCTCGGGGCGAGTTATTGCTCGTTTCATTGCACCCATTGTTACCTGCCGAAAAACGCCAACAGCATCCCGATTCCGTCGCTCGCGCAAATGAAAGAGCAGATCGACGCCAACCGCCGGTTGCAAGGTCCGGGCGCCGGATTGCAGATCACCGGCGGCGATGTGGCCGACGCGTATTGGCGCGCCGGACGGGCTGACGAACTCGTAGAAATCATCCGCTACGCGTATGGCGTGGGCTTGGTGCCGATGCTTTTCACCCACGGGCAAACGCTGTTTGAGCAGCCGCAATTTCTCGAAAAACTCGTCGTCGAAGGCGGTCTTCGCCAGGTCGCAGTCCACATCGATATGACTCAGGCCGGGCGCAAAGGCTACCCGATTCAGCGCGTCCAAAGTGAAGCGGACTTGCATCCGATTCGGCAGCAATTCACCGATCTCGCCCTCGGCATCCGCCAACGAACGGGCGCAACGCTGGAGTTCGCCCACAATTGCACCGTCACGCGTCGCAACATCGAGCACGTGCCCGAAATCATCCGCTGGTTTATGGCCGACCCGAATCGTTCGCTGATCTGGCGGATGCTTAGTTTCCAGCCGGAGGCGGACACCGGACGAACGATCTACTCCGAAAAACCGATTACACCCGGAGACGTCTGGGAAAAAATTCGCGAAGGCAGCGGACTTCCCTTGCGACGTGAAGCGACCATTTTCGGCCATCCCGATTGCAATAGCTGGGCGCCGATCCTCATCGCACGCCCGAGCGGACTGGCGATGCCGATCCTTCACGACGACAGGAAACTCGATCGTTTCCTCAGCGACATCCTCGCAAAAACCGGCGGGCTTTCGCTGGTCAACGACGACGCCAACACGCCCCCGTGGCGTCTCGCGGGCATTCTGTTTTCCAATCCCGGATTTATCCTTCGCGGAGTCGGCGCATTGCTCAGCCTCTTGCGCAACGGCCTCATTCCCAAAGAAATGCTGCGCGCCATTTTCAAAGGCCAGGTCCATACGATGAACATCGGCATCCACAATTTTATGGACGCCGCACAGGTCGCCAATGCCGAAAATGACCCGGTCACGAAATGCCGGCTCGACGCCTGCGTCTTCAAAGGTGCTGTGAAACGCAACGGCGAATGGGAAGCCGTCCCGATGTGTTCGATGAACCAGAAAGCCTGGGGCGAAGTCTACGAGGAACGCCTGCAAGACCCGTCGCTGCGAGCCGACCCGCAGGTGCAAAAACTGAGCGGAGTTACAGTCTAATCGGGTTTGCGTCAGCGACGCGCAATCGCGTGTTGAACGCCCGTGCGAAACGGCTACAATCGCGTCCGCCCATGCCTCCTGTTTCCAAAGCCGCCCAGTTCAACCGTCCGCGCCATTGGAACGAAGTCATCGGGCTCACATTGGTCGTTCTCGGGGTGGCCTATTTCATGGCGCTGGTCTCCTACACGCCGCGCGACGTGCCCGCGTGGGTCTGGTTTAACACCGCTTCGCCGCCCAATAATCCCGCGCAAAACTTCGTCGGCCCGGTCGGTGCAGTCATCGCGGGCTTCAGTTATTTGTGCATCGGCGCTGCGTCGTATCTCGTCGCCGCGCTGCTGCTTGGCTATGGCGGAGTGAAATTGGCCATTGGTTCGCCGCTCTTGCGCCGACTGCCATGGGTCGTCCTGTTTATCCTCAGCGGCGCGTGTCTGGCGCAATTGCAGCCGTGGTTTTTACAAGGTTGGGCGCACGAATTCAACAACGACGGTCCCGGCGGCACGATCGGCTTTCACCTCGGCAAACTCCTCCTCGAACGTTTCCTCGGCGGCCCCGGCTCCGTGCTGCTCGTGCTCGGCGTTTACCTCGTAAGCCTCGTTTTAGCGACGGGAATTCGCCCGATCCATCTGCTCGTCGAGACCATTTCCTGGATCAAGCGGACGATCATTCACGCCTTTGAAGCTGCCGAGGAACGCCGTCTCGCCAGTGCCTCCGAAGCCGAGCGACACGAGGCGGAATTGCATCGTTTGGAAAAGGAACAGCGCCGACTCGAAAAGGATCTCCGCAAAAAAGGCGTGCCGAGTGCAGTCATCGCTTCCAATACCCTGGAACCCGCGCCGTTTCGTCCCCCACCGAAGGTCACCGACACGTCGGTCCCTTTACCGAGTGCGCCCAAACTCAAATCAGAAAAAAAAGAGCAAGCCCTCCTCAACCCCACCGCCGCAGGCGCCTTCGACAACTACCAGATGCCCGACCTCGACCTGCTCGACGAGATGGATTTCACCGGGCACAGCGAGGCGAACCACGAGGAACTCCTCGCCATTCAGGCCACGCTCATCGAGACGCTCGCGCACTTCGGCATCGCCGCCAGCCCCGGCGACATTACGAAAGGCCCGACCATCACCCGCTACGAAGTCTATCCCGCGAAAGGCGTCCGCGTGGACCGCATCGCCAGCCTCGAAGCCGACATCCAGCGCGCCACTCGCGCCGAACGCATCAACATTCTCGCCCCCATCCCCGGCAAAGACACCGTCGGCATCGAAATCGCCAACTCCAAAAAAGTCAAAGTCACCCTGCGCGAAATCCTCGACTCCGAAGATTGGGCCAACACCAAAGCCCGCATCCCCATCGCCCTCGGCAAAGACGTTTACGGCAAAACCATCATCGCCGACCTCGCCGCCATGCCGCATTGCCTCGTCGCAGGCACCACCGGATCGGGCAAATCCGTCTGCATCAACGCCGTCATCGCCAGCATCCTCTACAAATTCACGCCCGACGAACTCCGCTTCATCATGATCGACCCGAAAGTGGTCGAAATGCAGATCTACAACACCCTGCCGCACCTCGTCGTCCCGGTTGTCACCGACCCGAAAAAAGTCCTCCTCGCCCTCCGCTGGGTCATCAACGAAATGGAGAACCGCTACCAGATGTTCGCCAAACTCGGCGTCCGCAACATCGCCAGCTTCAACGCCCGCCCGCTCCCGAAATCGCAAGCCGAACTCGACGCCGAACGCACTGCGAGCGACGCCGCCGAAGATGAGAAATTCCCGGACGAGCCGGAAACTGATCCGACTTCCAACGAACTCACCCCCGACGACTTTATCTCCGACGAAATCCTCGAAAACGCCGCGCTCCCTCAGCCCGAGCTCCCGAAAATGACGGTCGGCCGCGACGATGACCTCATCATCCCAAATCGCCTGCCCTACATCGTCGTCATCGTGGACGAGCTCGCCGACCTCATGCAAACCGCCCCCGCCGACGTTGAGAGCGGCATCGCGCGCATCACGCAAAAAGCCCGCGCCGCTGGCATCCACATGATCATCGCCACGCAAACGCCGCGCGCCGACGTCATCACCGGCGTCATCAAAGCCAACGTCCCGTGCCGCATCGCGTTTCAAGTCGCCAGCGGACTCGACAGCCGCATCATCCTCGACGAAAAAGGCGCCGAACGCCTCCTCGGCCAGGGCGACATGCTCTACATGCCCCCGAGTTCCAGCCGACTCATCCGCTCCCAAGGCGTCCTCGTCACCGACGACGAAATCCAGAAACTCGTCGACTTCGTCTCCTCCCAAGCCCCGCCCTCCTTCGACGCCGCCGTCCAGCAAACCATCGAAAAAGGCGGCGACGACGCGGACGACGTCAGCGAAGAAGACGAGGAACTCGTCACCAAATGCCTGGAAATCATCCGCCAGGAAAAGAAAGCCTCCACCAGCCTGCTCCAGCGCCGCCTGCGCCTCGGCTACACCCGCGCCGCCCGCATCGTCGATATATTGGAAGACCGCGGCATCCTCGGCCCCGGCGAAGGCGCCAAACCCCGCGAAATCCTCGTCGACCTCGACAGCCTCGTTTAACCTCGTTGCGAAGTTGAACTTCGCTTTATCTCTCTCATCCCTCGTTCCCAAGTTGCACTTCGCCTCATCTCTCGTTCCCAAGTTGCACTCCGCCTCATCCCTCGTTCCCAAGTTGCACTCCGCTTCGTTCCTCGTTCCCAAGTTGCACTCCGCCTCGTTCCTCGTTCCCAAGTTGCACTTGGGAACGCACTTATCCCGGCAGTTGCACTGCCATGGCCTATCCGCAGCGCATTTAGGCAGCCAAGCTGCCGAAACACAGCGTTCCCAAGTGCAACTTGGGAACGAGGGATCATTCACTACTCCTCCCTCAGGTTTCCGTATCGTCATTTCCGGCTTCTAATCTCCCCATGTCCGATACGCCTGGAACTCGACTGAAAAACGCCCGCCTTGCCCGTGGCCTCTCCGTCGAAGACATCACCGCCGCCACCAAGATGCGGCCAAATATCGTCCTCTCGCTCGAAGCCGACGACTACACCCATTTCCCCAGCATCACCCACGCGCGCAACTTCCTCGCTCTCTACGGCAAACACCTGAAAACCGACGTCACCGACGGCCTCAACCAGCTCGCCACCCCGGCCAAAATCGGCATCGAAAACTACCAATACCTCAACGTCGAGCACCACGAAAACACCAGCTACCGAGTGCCCCGCCAGCCCATGCGCCTGCGCCCCCTGGGTGGCGGCAACGGCCAGGCCCCGCGCAGTTTGGGCCTCATCGCGCTCATCCTCATTGGCGTCCTCGTCATCGGCTACCTGGCGATCAACCTCCGCCGCCTCCACCTCACCGGCTCCGCCGAAACCACACCCGCGCTCGACGCCAGCGACGCCGCCAACATCCCTGCGCCCTCCGTGCCCAACGCCGCCCATCCTGCCGCAGAATCCCCTGTAACTCCGCTCACTTCCAGCCGCAACACCACCAGCCCCGCGCCCACCCCCTTCTACGCCAAAATCCCCGGCAACCGCCGCCTTATACACACCCCGACTCCAACGCCGTTTGACTAAGTCTGCCGGCCGTTCCTGCCCGGCAAACTATGTTTCCCCCGCGCCTTCAGATTACACTGCAACTCGGGTGGAAAAATCCTCCGGGTTGAGAATCGTCAGCACCCACCGTTCCGGTCCGTGCGACAGGGCAAGTGAGACGACCGAGCCGGGCACGCTTCGCTCTTGCGCCACCAGAGAAATTTCCGTGATGTCTCGCGCGGCGGCGGGGTTTTGCACCACTTCCAGATATTTCCGCACCGAGCCGCCCTTGCTGGCACTGATGCCGAAATATTTGAAATAGGAGTCGCCGACGATTTGAGTTTCATCGAACTCACAAAGCCGGGCGGCCTGGGTGTTGACCTTCACGATGTTACCGAGGCTGTCGGACACGATCAGGGCTGAAGGGATGTGTTCAAAGACATCGAGCATTTGCCGGTAGCTGCGTTCCAGATTCACCCGGTAGGTGGACAAGCCGAGAGCGACCGCCTGCCCCGCGAGGACGCCGAGGGCGCGGGTGTAGAAGCGCAATTCGCCGCTGCGTGGGTTCCAGTTGACCCGATCCAGATAGATCATGAAAATCGTGATCGCAGAATAGGCCAGCACCCAGATTATGAGCCGTCGGGGCGGCAGCTTCAGCGCCAGATAACCCATCGCCAATAAGGCTAAGGGCGGAGAAATCGTCACATACGGCGTAAACCAATCCGCCGTGAGGATCGCCACCAGGAAAAAGACGGCCAGCAGATTCAGCCCGCGCGGCGAGTCTGGAAGAGAGAAGGATTTGCGCTTCATCAGGTGCCGAAGAGGTTAATGCACTTGGGCAAAGGTGGCTCTTATTTTCTCCATCCAAAGGGTCTGGTTATAGCGCGCAAGCAATGTTTCATAACCGGCCATGCCCCGGTCCACAATCTCCGATGCATTGGAAAACGCCATTTCGATCGCACTCGCGAGGGCTTCCTCCGAGACTTCGCAGAGCCAGCCGTTTTTCCCGTCCTCGACCGTCTCGGAAATACCGCCGATGCGATGCGCCACCACCGGTTTCTGCCGTCCCCACGATTCCAGAATCACCATCCCGAACGGTTCCTCCCAGATCGAGGGGACAATCGTAAACGCCGTCTCCCGCCAGATCGTTTCCTGTTCGTCCGGCTTTAAAAACCCTGTGAAAACGACATTCCCCAAGTCGTGCTCCGCACAGAAGCGCTCCATCTTCACACGCTCCGGTCCGTCGCCGACTACGGTCAAAGTCCGCTCTAAATTTCGCAGGGTTCGCCAGGCGCGCAGAAGTTCCATGCCGCCTTTTTCCGGGGAAAGCCGGCCGATGAAGAGCGCACCGCCCGCCGGGTTGGGCGACGGAGCGGCGTGCGGCTTCAGGAAATGATGAATCACATCGATCCTCTCCGCCGGGATGCCCATGGCGACGTGCAGGGCTTTTTGCCGTTCGCTCAACGCGATGAACCGGTCGATTTTTTCAAACATTTTTTGCCAGCGCGCTGTTTCCAAGACCAGTCCCATCGCGCCGCTCGCCAGCGTGCTGTCGCGCCAGCAAGCCGTCAGCAGCGCGGGAAGAAAATGCCCGTGGATGCAGCGCTGGCAAGGCTCTCCGTGATTCAAGAAAAACCCATTCACGCAAGACAGACGGTAGTTGTGCAGATACTGCACCACCGGCACTTGCAGATTCCGCGCGACTCGGTAAACCACGGGCGACAACGCTGGAAACACATTGTGCACCAGCCAGACGTCGAAACGGCCCGCTTGTTGGTAATGCTGCAGCCGCCGCTTGATCTCGAGGTTATACGTCACCCTTTCCGGGATGCGCACCCGATTGATCCAGCCAGGTCGCAACAGCTCGGCGGTGGAGCCGAGGAAATACTCCACCTCGAATTCCCCCTGCAAAAAATCCCCGATTCGAGTCACACTCCCCTCTTCACCGCCGACTTTCTCGTAACGATTAAAGATTTGCAGGATACGACGACGAACCATTTCGCTCCACGCTAGCAGCCACCAGGCGTGGAGCGATCTAAATCGATTGCACCAACCAGAAAACCAGCGCTACACCCAGCTAACAACCGCTTCGCCTGATCGGCTTCATCCATTCAGCCCCCGTAAAGAGTCGGCGCCATCCAAAGGATTCCGGTGCCTCACGGACTTCCTGTTTTCCCCACCCCGCAGACCCAGCCTTAAAAGGCTGGGCTAGTCTCAGAACACACCTGCAGCCGCAGCGGAGTTTACCGAATATGGCTCCCCCACATCTAGGGTACCTCCTCCGGCATCTAGGTGGGAGCGTCCAGCATCTAGGTGAATGTCTCCGATGTTTGGGCGGATGCCTCAAGTGTCTAGGCGTGGCGTTCCAGCATCTAGGCGGCGTTCCAAAGCACCTAGTCGTGGCTTTGAAGCATCCAGGAGGACATCTCCGGTCTCTAGGCGAGGGTTTCCGCCATCTAGGAAGCGGTTTCCGCCATCCAGGCGGCAGTCTCCAACACCTAGGGAACCGCTGATTTAAGTGAAGGTTTGCAGGGGAGATTTGATTAGGGCGAAGATTGTGGATAATCACTTC
>JAYVOE010000140.1:0-7853 GCA_043758065.1 Spartobacteria bacterium
TACCTTCTTCCAACTCGATAAACGCACCATAAGCGGTGGTGTTGCGGACCTTGCCTTTGACTTGCTTGCCGATGATGTAGCGCTGTTCGATCTCGTCCCATGGGTTGGCTTCGAGTTGACGCAGGCCGAGCGAGATTTTCTGCTCTTCCTTGTTAACGCCGAGAACGGCGGCTTCAACTTCCTGTCCGAGTGTAAGCACGTCGGATGGACGGGCAATGCGTTTGGTCCAGGAGAGTTCGGAGACGTGGATGAGGCCTTCGACGCCTTCTTCGATCTGCACGAATGCGCCGTAAGGAACGAGGTTGGTGATTTTGCCTTTGATGCGAGCCCCGGTTGGGAAACGTTCTTCGATTTTGTCCCAAGGATTGTTTTGGGTCTGCTTGAGACCGAGCGACACGCGCTCTTTTTCCTTGTTGATGTCGAGGACGACGACTTCGATTTCCTGGCCGACTTTGAGGAGTTCGGATGGGTGGTTGAGTCGACTCCAAGTCATATCAGTAATATGCAGGAGGCCGTCCATGCCGTTGAGGTCGATGAACGCGCCGAAATCGGTGAGATTCTTGACTTTGCCGGTGACAACCGAGCCA
Source organism: Spartobacteria bacterium (assembly GCA_043758065.1). GTDB lineage: Bacteria > Verrucomicrobiota > Verrucomicrobiia > Chthoniobacterales > DASVRZ01 > DASVRZ01. The sequence continues at coordinate 588 of JAYVOE010000140.1, forward strand.
ACCACGACTTCGCCGAGGAACTTCGCGCGCTGTTCGCTGCGTTCCGCTTCGATGAGTTCGCGACGGGAAAGAACGACGTTTTTGCGGTCGTCGTTGATTTTGACAATCTTGAAATCGTAGGTATTTCCCACGAATTGCTGGAGATCTTTCGGGGGGATAATGTCGATCTGTGAGCCGGGAAGAAACGCCTCGACGCCGATATTGACGATGAGGCCGCCTTTGACGACCGAGCGGACTTTGCCCTTGATGAGGCCGTCGCCGTGGAAAACCTTGACGATTTTTTCCCAGTTCTGACGATAAGCAGCCTTGGCCTTCGAGAGAATGACCATACCTTCGTCGTTTTCGAGACGCTCAAGGAGCACTTCGACTTCTTCGCCGACTTCGAGACTATCAACGTCGTCGAACTCGGATGAGGGAATGACTCCCTCGGATTTGTAACCAATATCGACGAGCACTTCACGATTGCGAAGTTCGAGGATACGGCCTTTGACAATACTGCCTTCGCGGAAATCACGCATGGATTTCGCGATCAGGTCCTTCATTTCTAACATATGCTTTTTGACTTTCTTCCTGCCACGGTTGCCGTTGTTTCAACATTCTACACGTCGCTTCGCACACGCGAAAAAACGCTCCACCGCCATTGCGGGGGCGAGAAACTACGCTGTTTCCTTCCCGCCGCAAATAGAAATGGGAGTCCGCTCAAAAGAAAAAAGGCGACCTCTATCGAAGTCGCCCCGTTCCAAAAAAACCGATTCGAGTTCCAGTCTACTCAGAAGCCAGATTGCCTGGCTGCACGACTCGAGCGAGCAATCCCTGACTTTGGTCGGGACTCGAGATGACCTCGGTTTCAGACTCCGCGGTCTCGGTTTTTGGCCAGGCCACTTGCCAGGCGAGACCGAGTTTTTCCATACTCCAGATGAGGTATTTGGTCGCGTCGATTTCCCACCATTGCAAACCGTGAGCGGCGCATTTTGGCTTCGCGTGGTGGTTATTGTGGAAACCTTCGCCAAACGAACCTAACCCGACCCAGAAATTATTCCGGCTCGCGTCCGTTGTCTCGTGAGTGCGATAGCCGAGAGCGGGCATGTGGCAGATCGAATTGACTGCCCAGGTGAAATTATACAACACGAGCATCGGGAAATAGAGGCACCAGAGAAGTCCGGCCCCGCCCAACGTGAAATACAGGGTCAGCGCCACAATGATGTGCGGCACGACGTAAAACGTCGGCGTCTCCAAAATCTTGCAATACCAGACCTTGCGCACGTCCGACGCATAACGCAGCGAACGCAGGCGAAAGCTCTCTGGTTTCCGCACCAGCCACATCATGTGGGCGTATGGGAAACCATGCAGCGGGCTGTGAATGTCCTCATCCGTGTCGGATTTGAGGTGATGATAACGATGATCACCCACCCAGGTCACGGGATCACCAGAAAGGCAAACCGCCGAGCCCATCGCCCAGAAAAACTTTAACCAGCCCGGCATTTCGAAGCCGCGATGGGTCAGGTAACGATGTAAATAGAGCGTCGTGCTGAAGCAACCCCACGCATATACAGGGAGCATGATCCAGAGATACATCATTTGGAAATGATGCGTGAGAGCGAAGACGCCAGCCACTTGAATGGCGACCAGGGCGATGAGAATGAGTGCTTGGAGTTTGTCGTTTTTAAACATGATGCATTTTGGGAGATGGACGTTTTTCCTTAACGGCAAGGAAGGCGCAAAGTTGCCCTGAATGCCGTTTTGGGCAACCGATTTCTTCCAGAGTTGGATGCAACTCCGTTGAAAAAAGCCGCCCGATGCGGTGATAAGGCTCGACGCTGAAGCCTTTCGTGATAACCTGCCGCGAAATTGAAAAGGGCTTCTGGATTATGAAACATCGTTACTTGGTCTATTTATGTCTCGCTCCAGGAGTGCTGGGATTCACCGGGTGCGTCTCGAAGATAGCCACTCATTTTTCCGAAAGTCGCAAAAATGCCGGGCAAAAACACACCCCCGAGCAAATGCGGATCGCGACGGAAACGGCCGGTTTTCAGCCCATGAAACGGGTCGATTTCCCTCAGTTTGCCGGCCTGCAAACGCCACTAGCCGGCAATAACCGCCAGCGCACCAACACCTCCGCGCAGCCACTCAGCCTGCCGCGTTTCACACCGGTCAGAGTCCTCAGCAACAACGGCCATTACGCTTTTGTTCAAATCAAAAACGGCCAGCGTGGATTCGTTCCATCGGCGTGCATCGCCACGGAATCCGCCATTCTCGCCTCGGCCCAACCTGCCACTCCCGTCATGGCGACGGGCCCCAGTTCCGAGGAAGCCCGGGCGCTTTACGTCCCGAGTATGGACGCCACCGATGCCCCGGTCGATCAAGCGATGCTCAACAACATCGACAGCATTCCCCTGCCCGAATCGGAGAAAATGGCGACCCCCGATCCTGAAGCGCAGGAAGTCGACGGCGTCGTTCTACGCAGCTCGAATAATCTAAGTCCCGCACCGGCGGATCATTCCGTCGGAGCCAACTAAACGCTCATGCCCGCAGTCAACACGTTCCCATTTTACCTCATCGTCTTTGGCAGCGGCCTCGTTCTCGGCCTGATTTTCGCCTTCATGGCCTGGAACAATGCCCGCGTCACTCGCAACGAACTGCGAAAATTCAAAGTCCTCCTCGGCGAGAAAATGGAACTCGAATCCTCCACCTCGTCGAAGACTCGACTGGAACTCGAATCACTTCGCAAGCAGAACGAAAACCTCCGCATCAAAGTCTCCGAGCTCAACCAAAACCCCGAAAAACGCCTCCAGCGCGAACTCGAAATTTACGCTCGCGCCGAGAAACGGCTGACCGAGAAATCGCCCGGCTTCCCATCGGCTTGGGAGAGCGCCAAGCGCGAATCATTCGACGAACTCGCCGCCGAAGAATCCGGCCAGACATTGCCGAAGCGCATCTTTCAGAAATTCACCGCGCTCACCGGTGGCCAGCCCGCCATCGAGAACCACAAACTCTAAGAACTCGCGCTCGAATACCGGCGCAACGCCACTTTCCAAAAGACGCGGCTCAGCACCACGACGACCGTTGAGGCAAATGCCAGTTGGATGAAAAGTCCCGGCGTACTCCCGAGATTCATCAAGACGCGAGCGGGCGTGTTCGCCACGATGATCACCGGAATCACGTAGCTGAAAACCGCCCGGAACACGCCACGAAAGACCACATCGGGATAGCGCGCAATGTTAAAAAGATTGTAATACCCATGGATCACGCCTTGCGCGCGAACGATCCAAAAGCTGACCGTTGCCAGCGAAAACATGATCGAATAATGGATGCCGATCCCGAGCAACACCGCGCCGATGTAGGCCGCGATTGCGATGCAACTCGGATGAATTTCCAGTTTCGCCAGCGAAAAAATCACGATCGCCACGCCGACGAGACTGTTAATCACACTGTCCGCCGAGAAGCGATTTGTGGAGACGATGAACTGCGAATCCACCGGCTGCAGCAGCAGGAAATCCAGTTTCCCCGTGCGCACCAGTTCCGGCAGATTGGCGAGGTTCGTATAAAAGAACGCCTGGAAAAGCTGGCCGATGATCTGATGCGTGCCGACGAGCAGGACGACCTGCCATTTCGTCCAGTCGCCGATCTTGTCCACGTAGTTGAAGAGCACCTCGATGAAGAAAATCTGCCCGACAAACCAGAGCAGCTCGACCGCCATCCAGAGGAGGAAATTCGCCTTGAAATTCATCTCGCGAATCAACGAATTGCGAAACAGCATCTGGTATATCTCGAAATAGCGCCGCATGACGTGATAGAAAACGGCGTGCCGCGCCCTGCGTCAAGCCGCCCGCCATTTCCTTCCGACTCCCATGCGTTTTTTCCTCCTCATCCTCGTTTTCGCCTGCGGAATTTTTCAGTCGAGTGCCATCGATATCACGACGTTGTCGGGCAAGAAATACTTCGACGTGCACGACGTCCAGGTCCGTGGAACTCAGCTCACGTTCACGACCGACATCGACGTCGTCAAAATTCCGCTGGCCGACGTTCCGCCCGAAATCCGGCAGCGATACCAACCTAAGTCCGTTGAAAAACCAGCCGACGCGCCCGTTCCCGCCGAATCTCCGAAAGCCACCGCCACGCCATTTCCCGGCAGCGCGCACGATCTCGTCGTCGCCACGGGTAATAAATATCTCGCGCAAATGGCCGCCGACCTGCAGACCGCCCACAGCAGCGCGCCCGTTTCCTATGCGAGTTCCAGTGCATTCACGATTGCGCAACTCGACGACGCCCGAAAAGACGCCCTGATCAATGGTCGCCCCGTCGCGTTCTTCATCATCGACGACACCCTGCTGAACGTCCCCGTCCAGGCCAGTGAGACCACTCCCGGTGGAGCTTTCGCGCATTTCTTCCAGACCTTTTCCCGCAGCGCCACAACGGTCTTCGTCTTTCCTCAACGCGACCTTGCCAAACTCCCCGGCATCGTCTCCATCGCCCTCGGAAAACCCGCCGCCATCCCCTTCCCGCGCGTCGTTTTTACCAACTCCGACATCAGCGAAACGCTCTACGACCTCACCCTCGCCACCCCGAAGCAAACGATGTCTCAACGCGACGGACTGATCTACCCCGCCGTCGGCATGATCAAGCGCTGGTATGTGAAAATCGCGAACTCGGTGCCTTGAGGAACTAACTTACAATTTACTGACTGAGTTGCTGCTCAAGTTCGTTACCCATATGTTTGCCCCGTCAAAGCAAATATCCTGAGGAGCAAGTCCCACCGGGTACGTTCCGATAGCTGCACCAGTTTTGGCATTTAGCTTCTTTACACTGTTTGAATTGTTATTCGCGACCCATATGTTCGCACCATCAAAACATAGCCGGTATGGACCACTGGCAGGGTAAGTTCCGACTACGCTCCCATTAGCAGCACTTAGCTTTGTCACATCATTGCTGCGGTTATTTGCTACCCAAATATTCGCGCCATCAAAGCAGACGCCGATTGGATTTGCGCCAACACTATAAGTGCCCATCGTATTGCCATTACTTGCATCCAGCTTGCTAACCGTAGTTGGTCACCCATATAGCAGAGCCATCAAAACAGATGCCTACTGGATTGGTGCCGACACTGTATGTGCCAATGGTAGCTCCATTGGTGGCGTTTACTTTCGTCACGTTGTTGCTACCAGAATTTGTAGTCCAAATACTTGCCCCATCATAGCAAATATCATTTGGTCCCGTTCCGACACTATAGGTCACTGACGTAAAAGTGAAATTGTCGATTTTGGAAACAGTGTTACTTAGCGAATTCGACACCCAAATATTATTTCCATCATAGCAGACTCCCTGGGGGCCATTTCCCACAACCACGTCTCCATGATTATATCGACTTACAGAATCCAGGGCCGTCACTGTATTACTTCCGAAATTGGTGACCCATATGAATCTTCCGTCATAGCAGATACCATCTGGATTAGAACTAACGGTGAATGCATTGTCAGTCGCTTTCACTCCCCACTTAAGCAAAGCTACTTGCAGAGGATTGTAACTCAATCCGTCGGCACCGGTCGCCCCTATAGGGCCAGCGGGACCTTGTGCTCCAGTGTTGCCTATTGGGCCTTCTGGAATAGTGAAATTGAATTCACGCTATCACCTGTTTTCTTAACGACAAGGCTGGCAGCAGTGCCCGGTGCTCCAGTGGTTGTGGTGCCTGCTCGAAAAACAGGAGTTGCAGCCATCATCGCGAAAGCTGGGGTGACGACCGCAGCCGCAATGAAGGCGGCTATTGAGTAGCGAGTATTTTGTAGGTTCATGATGGATAGTTCTGAGTTGATTTTCTACCCGCCGAAGACGACTTCGAGGATGTCGCTCCAGACTTTCGTGGGGTCGCCGTCCCAGTAGCAGAGGCGGTAGCGGCGGTGTTCGGGTTGGCCGGCGACTTTCAACGGACGCGTATCGTTGTAGGGGTTGCTGGTGTCGATTGCGATGTAACTCCACTCCGTTTCGTCCGCGACCTGGCCCTCGATATACACGCCCATGTGGCCCATTTTCTTGAAGCTGATGACGACTTCGCCGCTGCGGGCGTCGGCTTTGGCAGTGGGGGTGGCGTCGGCGTTGGCGGTGGGTTCGCTGCCGATGACGCCGAGATTTTCGCCAATCGGCTCGTTGTAGCCGGGACGGGTTTTCAGGTTTTTGATGAAGGCGAAGAGGCGCTTCAAGGTGCCGGGAGCGACCGCTGCGGGCGGAGGAGGAACCGTGGGCAATGCAAACGTCGGCAATGTGGGCAAAGTCGCGCTGACCGGTCCTTCCAAAGCGGTGCGGACGAAGGTGGAAATGCCTTGGTCAAACTGGCTGGCGGCGGTTTTGACGGTGCCGAGCAGGTAGATGATCCAATCGAGGTCGGCGAGGTGCGTGGCGATCTCAGGGGCCGTGTAACCGAGGGCTGCCTGGTAGCTGGAGATTTTGTTGCGGTAATTGGTGAGCCAGAGGAGCTGGTCGCCGATGCGAGTGGGAAAGTAGTCTTGATGAACGGCCATGATGTCTTTGTTTTTTAGGGGTTAGTGGTTGATAATGAGAGAGTTACGCAGGAGAGCCGTGGGGCCACGAAGAGCCGGAGTGCAGCAACGAAACGGTTTCGTGGCGGAGTTTTTCTGTTTCGTGGCGCCACGAAATGAAAGCGTGGCGAAGTTTTCGCCGTTCGTGGAGCCAGCTAAAGGGATCGTGGGAGAAGTCTGTCGCTTCGTGGCGGCACGAAAGAAAATCGTGGCTGTGGTCTGGAGAAGCGTGGCTCCACGCGGGCGGCTCGTGGCAGCTTTCCTCAGTAAGTCGCAGCTCGACTTTAGAGAAGCTGCCTCAATCCAGTTCTTTGAAGAGCCGAAGAGCCGAAGAGCCGAAGAGCCGAAAGACTGATGCTGGAATGGAACCGAAGCGATCATTACGGAGCGACATAAGCCGGGAAAGGCTGGCGGATGTCAAACCGGAAAATGCATTTTTCTAAAAAACTTTTGGAACATGCCCTCGTTCCCAAGTTGAACTTGGGAAGGCCAGTGTTTCCGAAGCTGTGCTTCCCTGAGTGGCTCGGTGGAAAACTGGGGAGGAACCCACCCGAGGCAGTGAAACTGCCGGAACAAGTCCATTCCCAAGTGCAACTTGGGAACGAGGGGTGTGAGGCAAGCATCTGCCTATTTGCAGGTCGCCTCTAGGGAACCGCTGATTTAAGTGAAGGTTTGCAGGGGAGATTTGATTAGGGCGAAGATTGTGGATAATCACTTCATTTTCAAGGTCGCAGCGGAG
>JAYVOE010000141.1:0-2693 GCA_043758065.1 Spartobacteria bacterium
GCCATATGCTGCGTGGCGATGGCGTCGAGCATCTTGGGGTTTTTCATCATTTTCTCCATCATGCCACCGAAGGGATTTTTCTTATCGGCGTCCGGAGTGGCCGTGGGTTCGGCAGCCGCTGGAGCGGAAACTGAGGGGAGTTGCACTGGATTCTGCGCGAGCTTTTCCCGAAGGGCGTTGGATTCCTCGGTGAAGGCTTTATTCTGCTGCTCGAGCTTTTCGCCAGACTGGCGGATGTCGGCAATGACGGCGTCGCGAGCGGCGAGAGATTTTTTCAAAGTGGCGACTTGTCCGCGCAAGGTGACGTGCTGCTGATGGCTGTGCCAGGCGACTCCGGCGAGGGCGATGCTAAGGACGGAAAGCAGAAGGACGGGAATGTTTCGCATGGCGCAGGATGCGGGGAAGTCACGGACGAGGTCAATCCGGGAAAGCGGGTGCCGATTTACTTGCCCGCCACGGCGGAACCATGTAAACAAGGCCTCCCATGCAAGCCTACGCCCCCGGCCGAGTCGAGTTACTCGGCAATCACTCCGATTACAACGAGGGCGTCGTGCTGGCTGCGGCGATCGATCGCGGGATCACCATGCAGGGCGAGCTTTCGGGGGATAGCATCATCCTTTTACAATCCGATGGAAGTCCGGTGCGTCACGATCTGGACTATCGCTGGCCCGAGCCGCTAACCACGAATCGTTGGGCAAATTATCCGCTGGGCGTCGTGCGGATGTTGCTGGAGGAAGGTTACGAAGTGCCGGGTTTTTCGGCGACGGTTTCGAGCACGCTGCCGACTGGGGCGGGGCTTTCGAGTTCTGCCGCGTTGGAAGTGGCGACTTGTCTGTTGATTGAGAAAATGGCGAACTATTCGCTGGAGCCGATGGCGCGCGCGAAGCTTTGTCGGCGTGCCGAGAATGAATTTGTCGGCGTGAATTGTGGATTGCTGGATCAGGCAGCGTCGGTTTTTGGAGCGGAAAACGCGGCGATCTATCTCGATTGCCGTGTCGAAACGACTCGCCCCGTTCGCTTTCCGGATGGCTTCGCATTGCTGATTACGAACTCCGAACGGCAGCATCAACTCACCGGTGGCGAATACAACGAACGCCGTGAGCAATGCTTTGAGGCCGCGCGAATTTTGGGCGTGAAGGCGCTGCGTGACGCGACGAGCGATCAACTCCGCGCGGCTGACATACCGGAGCTGACCCGCCGCCGCGCGTTGCATGTGACTGGCGAGATCGAGCGCGTGATTGCGGGCGTGGATTTTCTGGAAAGCGGCGATGGCGCGGCATTCGGGAGATTAATGTTTGACTCGCATGAAAGCTCGCGGCTGAACTTTGAAAACAGCACGCCGGAACTCGATGCGCTGGTGGAAATTGCCCACAAAACCGATGGCGTTTACGGCTCGCGTTTGTCCGGCGGTGGCTTTGGAGGTGCGACCGTTTCCTTGATCGATCCGACCAAGGCGGACGCCATCATCAGCGCTTACAAAACGGAATACAAAGCGCGCACCGGCATCGATTGCCAGCCGTATCTCACCTCGCTGGCCGCGGGTGCTTTTTAGTTTTTTCATCCGAGTTACAGCGCACTCACGTGGAACTAACCGTCATTTCCCAGCAACTCGTCGCGTCCTACCATCACTCGGGCGGGATCAACCATCTCGACGGCGCGAATCTGCCGTCCAAAGTCGCCCTGGCGGCAATTTGTGAGGACCTGCTCAGCCTGATTTTTCCCGGCTTCCACGACGACGCTCCATTATTACGCGACGCCGTGGAAAGCGTAACCACCGAACGCGTGGAACTCGTCGCGACGGCGCTGAAAATCGAGATTTGCAAAAGCCTGCGCCTGACCGAGCCCGCCTGCCCCGACGCGCGCGCCGAGCGTATGGTTGAGCAATTTCTTTCTGCTCTGCCAGAGGTTCGGCAAATCCTGAAAACCGATGTCGAAGCCGCCTTCAAAGGCGATCCCGCCGCGCGCGGCTTGGATGAAATTATTCTTTCCTACCCGTTCGTCGAAACCATCGCGATCCAGCGCATGGCGCATCTGCTTTACCTCGCGGAACTCCCGATTGTGCCGCGCATGATGACCGAGTGGGCCCACTCCCGAACCGGCATCGACATCCATCCGGGCGCGAAAATTGGGTCGCACTTTTTCATCGATCATGGGACCGGCGTTGTCATCGGCGAAACGTCGGAGATCGGCGCAAACGTCAAACTTTACCAAGGCGTCTCGCTCATCGCGCGATCGCTCGCCGGCGGACAACAATTGCGCGGGAAAAAACGTCATCCGACCGTCGAGGACAACGTCACGATCTACGCCGGCACGACCGTGATGGGCGGCGATACGATCATTGGCGCAGGCAGCACGATCGGTGCAAACGTCTTCCTAACCCACGGCGTGCCGAAGCGCTCGCTCGTCTTTTTCGAGGAGAAACAACTCACCATCCTCGATAAAAATAATCGCGCCACGAGCACGGTTAGTGATTGGGTCATATGAGCGCGTCAGAGCAGTGAATCGGATGGAACTCCGCTCACTTCCGGATCACCTGTGATTCGCGGAATTGCCTCAACGATCAGCGCGGGTTCGATGTCTTTCTCAGACGTCGCCACGTCGAGATCCTGAAATTTCCGAGCCGTTACGAGCAGTCGGCTCTCCAGGGAATTCGCCGTCTGGTTATAGGCATTGACCGCGTGCTGGAGGTTTTT
>JAYVOE010000142.1:0-43502 GCA_043758065.1 Spartobacteria bacterium
GATCTGAGCGTTCATTTGCGGGAAATCGGCGACGGCGGATTGGGCTTCTGCCAGCGTGATCGTGTCGTCAGTGTAAATGCCGATCAGCACTTGATCGCCGGGCTCGAGCGCGGCAAAAAATGAGCGGAGTTTCATCCCAATCTGCGGCACGCCGACTTTTAGCGGACGGAAGAAAGTCACAGGCACCGAGTCGCCGGTTGGAGTTTGTTTTTCACCCAGCCAGCGGACTAGCCAGAAAGTCGTCAACCAATCGTATGCGACTCCGATGAAAACCAACCCGAGCCAGATCATAGGATGCCGCGGTCGGTGAAATCGCGGACGGCGCGTTCGACGGCGTTTTCCAGCGGACTGAGGGTGTAATGGAGTTCGCGCATCGCTTTTTCCGACGAGAAAAAATAGGGACGCTCCGACATGCGGACGCTTTCCATGGTGATGAATGGCTCGGCATCGGAGCGGATCAGCCGGTGCCAGTTTTCGCTGGCGAGCGCCGCAATCCGGCTCAGCCAGATCGGCGCGTATCGGGTCGGGACGGCGTGGTTGGAATAGGGCGCGAGCAGTTGCAGAAATTCACCGAGCCAGAGATTACGTCCGGCAAGCAGGTAATCGTCGCCAATTTTTCCGTGAACCATGGCGAGCAAATGTCCGCGCGCACAATCGCGCACGTCGACGAAGGAAAGCCCGGTGCGAGCGAGCAGCGGGAGTTTGCCACGAAGAAATTGGACGATCACCGCGCCGGTCGGAGTCGGGCGCAAATCGTTTTCGCCGATTGGCGCTCCAGGAAGCACGGAAATGATCGGCGCACCGTTTTCCACGTGTCTGTGAACGAGATCGTGCGCGGCCAGTTTGGAGGATTTATAAGGTCCGTGAACGGACGAAATCCGGCGCGTTTCGTTGCCAGGAATTTCCAACGTGCCGGGTTCGAGCACGCCCTGTGTGCTGGTGACGACGATGCGTTCCGCGCTGGTTTCTGAGGCGAGTTGCAGGACATTCTCCGTCCCGGAAACGTTGCTGCTGTAGATGGCTGTCGGATGGCGCGCCCAGAAGCGGTAATCACCGGCGACGTGGAAAATATAGCGAGCGTCGGCAAACGGTTTGCGGAGCGTTTCCACGTCCGTCACGTCGCCCTGATACCACTCTAACTCCGCTGCGTTTTTTCCGCGCGGCGCTTGCAACGAACGCGTGATTCCGCGAACGCGCGCGCCGCATTTTACCAATTGATCCGCGACGTGGCTGCCGATGAAACCGCGTGCGCCGGTGACGACGACGATCTGGTTGCGAAAGAAGTTTTCCATTCGGGTGGCAGATGATTCAGTGGGAGGCGAATGACGCGATTGATCCTGACCGGCGACGATTTTGGGGCGAGCCACGCGGTCAATGAAGCCGTCGAGGCGCAGTATCAGGCGGGCCGATTGACGCAGGCAAGTCTGATGATTCATGGCGTTGAAATGGAGGAGGCAAAACGGATCGCGCTGCGGAATCCGGGCTTGTGCGTGGGGTTGCATTTGACTCTGTGTGCCGGTTCGCGGGAAGGCGCGACGGCGTTGACGGATGCCCTGGGAAATTTTGAGCCGAGCCCGGCCCGGGCGGGGTGGCGATATCATTGGAACTCCGCTCTGTTTCCGGCGATCTGCGCGGAGATTGAGGAGCAGTTTGCCCGTTTTCTGGCGGCGGGTTTCGCGCCGATTTATTGGGATGGCCACACGCATTTGCATCTGCACCCGACGATTTTTTGCGCGACTTTGCCGGTGGCGCGGGTGCACGGGTTCCGGGCGGTGCGGCTGTTGCAACGGCAGAATCCATTCGGAGTCGGCTGGGTTTTTAATCGGTTGAGCGCGTCGGCCAAAAGTCAGTTGGGCGAGATTCGATTCGCGGAACGCACTTTCGGTTTGCGCGAAACGGGCCGGGTGGATGATCGCGCTTTCGATGAGATGCAAAACGCGGCGCGCTGCTGCGATTTGGCGGAGATTTATTATCATCCCGGATTGGACGGGCCGGTGTTGGAAAAGCGAGCGGAGTGGCATCCGACTCTGCGGCTGACGAACTGGCGGGACGTTGACGACGCGGCGGAATCTCGTTAGAAAAAATGCCATGAGCGACATCCACATCAATCGGGCGGGTCAAAATTTAGGGATTTTCAGCGCGGCCGAAGTGCAATCCGGGCTCGATGGCGGTCGTTTCAGTGGCACCGATCTCGCGTGGCGCACGGGCATGGAAAATTGGAAGCCGCTGGCGCAATGGGCGGATTTCACGATGCCGGTAAACGTGCCGCCGCCGATCGTGGGCGACGTTCCGTCCACGGGTATGGTGCCGGTAGCGGAAGCCAATCTGCCGTCGTGGGAGCAGAAAAGTGCGCTGGGTTTTTTCCACGCGTTCGGCGCGACGGTGAAGGAAGTTTTGACCGAACCTGAGTCGACTTTCAGACGTATGAAGGAGACGGGCGGATTCACGACGCCGTTTCTCTATGCGCTGATTGCTTCGTCCATCGGGGTTTTGCTGAGCCTCGGAGTGCAGTTCGGGCTGCAGTCGGTTTTCGGCTCGATGGCGGCTTCGCAAAACACAGAAATTGCCAAGGCTTTAGCCGGTCAGAGCATCGGAATGGGGTTCGCCTTTGTCGGCATTCTGATTTTTCTACCGATCGGTATTTTTGTCGGTTCCTTTATCGGAGCCGGTATCTGGCATCTTTGTCTGATGCTGCTCGGCGGCGCAACGAAGCCGTTCGAGGCGACGTATCGCGTTTATTGTTACGTTGCGGGGTCGTGTGCGTTGATGGCGCTGGTGCCGTGTTGCGGCGGGCTGGCGTCGGTTGTCTGGAAAGTGGTTTCGGGTTCCATTGGACTCGCTCAAGTCCATGGAATCAGCACGGGAAAAGCGGTCACGGCGATTCTGTTGCCACTGGTTTTGTGCTGTGGCGTTTGCGGTGTGGGTCTGTTTTTCTTCGGGCAGGCGATGGCCGGAAACGCGGAGTTTATGGATGTTTTTAACAAGGCGCTGAAGACGCACTGAGGCGCGCAGATTCGACTGCAACTCCGATGAAAATTTATCGGCGACCGCTGGCTCCGGGCGAGACGGATGTGGAGTTGCTCTGGTTTTGGGTGGCGCTCGCATCCGCTGGGATGGGATTTTTCTGGCTGCGCTGGCATTTACCGCTGCCGGAATGTCCAGTGGCGCATTGGACGGGGCTGCCGTGCCCGACTTGCGGGGGAACGCGAATGGTCCGTGCGGTGCTGGAGGGAAATTTCCGGTTGGGATTCACATGGAACCCGCTTCTGTTTTTGGCGCTGACTGCCGGAGTGGGATTCTTTGCCTATTCCGCCGTGGTGCTGGCGTTGCGTTTACGCCGCGTCCGCTGCGGCAAATTCTCGAAAAAGCTCGGTTACGTAATCCGGGGTGCGGCGCTGGTTTTGTTTCTGGCCAACTGGATTTACCTCATCCAGACACTGCCCGTCGGCGTGGACCGGTCGCATGGCGACAAATCGCGGGCTGACTTCCACGGGCGAGGCGCAATGCACAGCGACGTCGGAAACGCCGAGGGCGGCTAGTTTTTCCTGCATCGTGGAGAGCGCGAGCGCGGGCGTGTTGCAGTCGCGGCTGAGATGTCCAAGGATGAGCTGGCGGAGGTTTCGCTCGAGCAAATGCGGGATGACATTGGCGGCTGCCGAGTTGGAAAGATGGCCGTGACGGGAAAGGATGCGTTGTTTCAGCGACCACGGTCGTTTCGGACAATCCTGGAGCATTTTTTCGCAATGGTTGCTTTCCAAAACGAGGGTGTGGGCATCGCGCACCCGCTCAATCGAAAGGGCGGTTGCATAGCCAAGATCGGTCAGGAAGCCGATGCAATCCTCGCCGCAATGGAAAGCATATCCGACCGGATCCACCGCATCGTGCGGGATGTGAAATGTCTCGATGGTGAGGTCGTCGACGGTGAATTCCGCGCCGGTTTGAAAGAGCTGCCAGCGGCGGAAATCCGGCATGTTGCCGCGTAACGCATCGGCGGTCTGTGAGTTACAATAGACTGGAACTCCGGTCTTTTTTAGGAGCGTCGGCAAACCAGCGACATGGTCGATGTGTTCGTGGGTAATGAAAACGCCGTCAAGCTCCGCCAGTTGGACGCCAACTGATTCGAGTCGCAGGGTTATCTGCCGTGCACTGAGCCCGGCATCGACGAGGAATTTGTGCTTGGCGGTCGTCAATAACGCGCAATTTCCCCCACTGCTACTGGCCAGGATCGTCACGCTAAACATCGCGTGAGTGTTAGCCGTTTCTGGCGGCAAAGTAAACTGAAACTCCGCTCAGTTTTTTGGCGGTCAGGTGTCGCCGAGCTCGACGTTCCAGTAGGCGAGATCGATGAAATGCCGCCAGCTTTCGTGCTGCGGACCGCTAAAAGTTAGATTGACGAACGGTTTCCACTTGGGTCGTTTCGGCTTTTTGATGAGGTGCATGTTGACGTCGTAAAAAAGGCGGTTGCCCTTCCGCGTGTTGCACGGGATGCAGGAGCAAACGATGTTTTCCCAAGTGGTCAGGCCGCCTTTATCGCGCGGGATGACGTGGTCGAGGTTGAGGTCTTTGCGCTCGAAGACTTTGCCGCAATACTGGCAGGTATTTTTGTCCCGTTCGAAGATGTTGTGCCGGGTAAATTTCACTTCTTTCTTCGGCATCCGGTCAAACATCATGAGGACGATGATGCGCGGGATGCGGACTTTGAAGTGAATGGTGTGGACCATTTCCTCCTCGGGATTGCGATGGGAAATGTCGCGCCAACTCTCGAAATCGTGGGTGGCGAAATTGTTGCCCGTCTCTGCGAAGACGACTTGCGCCTGCCGTTGGAAGAGCAGCGTAAACGCGCGTTTTACGCTGCAGATATTCACGGCCTGCCAGAGCCTGTTCAGCACCAGCACGGGATGGTCTAACGTTGCTTGCATATTTACCAGATGATTTCCCAGGTAAAAGGTTGAACCGGGCTTGCCAGCCCCGGAACTGCGCAGACGCTAACACCCGGCCTGGAGAGTGTCAACTGGAGCCCCGATACGTCTGTAACTCGGATGAAAATTTACGAAATCGAATGCGCAAAGATCCCTTGCAACTGTTTGCCAAAAGAATGGCGATGCGCTATTTTGGCCGCCGCCTGTTATGACGCGATTGCTGCACCTCCTCCTGTTATCCATTTGTCTATGGACTGGGACGTTGATGCCAGCCCGGGCCGCGCAGGATCCGTCGGATATTTTTGTTCAGGCGTTACTGGCTAGCCAGGCAGGTGAAAAACTCGCTGCCGATGGCAAAACGCGGGATGCTCTGGTGAAGTTTCGTTTCGCAGCCGGGTTGCTCGATCAGATCAAGGCCGATTCCCCGAAATGGCAGCCGCTGGTTCGTGAATATCGCGCCAAGAAAACCGCCGAGCACATCGCGAATCTCGAGGCGACCGCTTCCCGGGACCAGGCGTTAAATCCGAAGGCCGTGGAACCTGCGCTGCCTGGCGACGAATCGCTCATTCCAGGGGTCTCCAAAAATTCTCAAACGACTCCGACTCCACTCACTATTCCTGAAGAGGCTGCCGGCGACATCGCTACCGGTCCGGCCGGCAGTGCGGAAGCTGCGGAACTGCGTCGTCAGGTCGCCGAGGCGCGACTGGAAATCAAACGCCTCCGCCAGCAGAACATTGAGCTCACCCAGAAATACGAGTTCACCTCCAGCAACCTCCGCGACGCGCTGAAAAAGGTGGACCAAAGCCGCGTGGCCGTCGCCGAACTCCGATCACAATTGGCCCAGACCGAAGACCGACTCCGCACCGCCTCGACAGCGCAGAAAAAAGACGCCGCTGCAATCGACGGGTTGAAGAAGAACGTCGCCAGTTTGCAACGCCAGCTTTCCGAACGCGCCGCCGATGCCAATCTCGTCGAAGACGAGGCGAATGATTTGTCGAAAACGGTTTCCGACGCCAATCAGCGCGCCGCTGAAGCTCAGCAGACCAGAGACAGCGCCGTGCAAGAACGCGATTCCGCGATGAAGGAAAAACAGGACGCCGTGCAGGCCCGTGATACCGCTCTAGCCGAACTGCAAAAAATGACTCAGGACAAAGCGGCGGCTGACAAAGCAATAGCCGATAACGCGACGCTGACGGCCAAGCTCGACGCCGCAGAAAAGCAGATCGCGGAACTCAATGAGCGCCCGCAAGCGGCTGACGTGGACGCTCTGAAAAACCAGATAGGCGAGATTCAAAAACAACTCACCGAGGCTCAAAACCAGACACAGGTTTACGCGACTAACATCGAGGAACTTAAGGCCCAGCTTGCAGCCTCCAATCAGGCTCTCGAAGAAGCGCGCAAGCAAGGTTCTAACAGTCAGGAAACCGAGGAGCTGAAGAATGAAAACAACCTGTTGCGCGGCATCGTTCTTCGCACCATCAAGGAACAAGTGAAGCGAAATCAGGCCCGCGAAATTGTCGCCGAAGAGCTGGCCCGAATTGAAGGAAAATCACAGACATTGCTGGATCAGGTGGATGTCCTCGGCAGCGCCACTTTACAACTCTCTGACGACGAGCGAAAACTTTTCAAGGAACCCGAGCTAGCCGCTCTCGATGCGACGAATCCCGGACTTTCCGTAGAGATGACGCAGACTGGCGCCGACAACGTTCGCCCGCAACTTCCGCCTGGCGCGTCGCCTCAACCTAGTCCTTTGCCGGGCGCCAGCCCCGCGCCATCAGCTACTAATAAACCGCCACTCACTGTCCCCGACAAATATGCCTCGCTGGTTGGACGTGCTAAGACTTTCTTTGAGCAAGGCAAGCTCCCCCAAGCTGAACAGGCCTACAACGAAATCCTCAGCGACGATCCTAACAATCTCTACGCCCTTTCCAACCTGGGTGTCGTGCATTACAAAGCAGGTAAGCTGCCGCAATCGGAGAAAGCTCTGACCAAAGCCGCCGCTCTTGCGCCGAAAGACTTCTTCGTCAACTGTACCCTCGGCATCGTCTACTACCGCCAGGGCAAGTTTGAAAAAGCCATCGAGTCCTTAACGCAAGCCGTCACCATCGATCCTTCCAGCGCCACAGCGCATAACTATCTCGGTATCGCCGCCAGTCAGAAAGGCTGGTATGAAGCTGCCGTGAAAGAATTGGAAAAAGCGACAACACTGAATCCTAAGTATCCCGATGCGTGGTTTAACCTAGCCGTCATCTATGCTACCAGCGAGCCGCCTTCCATTGATAAAGGACGCGAGTGCTATCGTAAGGCAATCGAGCTAGGTGCAGACACCGATCCGTCGCTCGAGAAAATTTTCAAGTGAGTTGCAGTCGTATCGCGACGCATGTCTAACTCATCCGCATTCGGCATTCGCGGCTATCTCATCGATGCGCCTACCTTCGGAAAACTAAGAAGCTGGCGGGACGGAGCCATTGTAGTCGAAGACGGAAAAATCATCGAACTAGGCGACTACGACATAGTTAGGAAGACACCGCGCCCCCAGAAACTCCGTTGGTTACACGGGCCGCACGCACTCATCATTCCCGGCTTAATCGATGTCCACGCCCACCTTCCGCAATATCCGTCCGTGGCAAAATCCGGCGGCGAATTACTTCCCTGGCTGAGACAACATATCTTTCCCTTGGAGAAAGAATTCACTGGAACTCGAGCCAAAAAACAATCCGCTCAATTCTTCGATGAAGTCGCCCGCCACGGCACGACTAACATTGGACTCTTCACGGCGATTTACGAAGACAGTTGCGACTCCGCATTTTTAGCTGCGGAGAAAAAGGGCATTCGCGCCGTCATTGGAAAAGTGATGATGGATGTAGGATCCTACGGCTCACTCCAGCCCCGCAAAGTCGTCTCGATTTCGCTCTTGGAAACGGAACGCCTCGCCAGGAAATGGCACGGTGCTAACAATGGTCTGCTTCATTACGCAGTCAGTCCGCGATTTGCGGTCAGTTGCTCCGAAAAATTGATGCGTGGCGCAGCAGAAATTGCACGGGAGTTAGACACCTATGTGCAAACGCATTTGTCGGAAAACCTAGGGGAAATCGAAATGGTTCGGCATTTGTTTCCAAAGTGCAAAGACTACACCGACGTCTACGATCAATGCGGATTGTTAGGAGGCAAGACATTGTTAGGACACGGCATTCATCTTTCCGAACGTGAAACAGATGTGATTCACGAACGCCGCAGCCGCATCGCGCATTGTCCAACATCGAATCTCTTCCTCGGCAGCGGCATTATGCCCATTTCCACCTGGAGGAATCGTGGACTAACTATCGGCCTTGGCTCCGATGTTGCGGCCGGGCCAGAACTTAACATGTGGCAGGTGATGCGCTGTTCCGTCGAGTCGCAGCAAGCACGCGCTTTCTATGATACCGCTCTAACTCCGATCACAACTTCGGAAGCTTTTCATTTGGCAACAGTCGGCGGCGCGGAGACTTTCGGACAAAGCCATCTCGTTGGAACTCTGCACGTCGGAAAAGAAGCGGATCTAACTGTCATTGATATCGCTAGCGTTTTGCCTTACCGAAAAGTCTCACGCAGTGGGCCCGATATTTCTGCCGAGGACTTGTTAGCACTCTGTGTCTATCGCGCGAACGCGACTAACACTTTGGAAACCTTTGTGCGTGGACAATCCATCTATCGCGCTCCTGAGCCGGCTCTCTTCTAATGCACGATCCCATTGCGATAGCCTTAGCTGAGGATATTGGGAGCGGTGACCTCACCGCCCAGTTCTTTGTAGACCCCAATGCTAGAAGCTCTGCCCGAATTTTCGCCAAACAAGCATGCGTTCTAGCAGGCATCGAAACCACTGCAGAGACCTTTCGAAGGATCGATCCTGGGTTGCACCTTAAAGTTCTTCGGTCGGATGGCGATGCGCTAAATTACGGAGACAGTGTTCTAACTGTTGACGGAAAAACTTCCTCGATTCTAACAGCAGAACGCGTGGCGTTAAATTTCCTACAACGTTTTTCCGGCATCGCCACACTTACAGCTAGCTACGTGGCTGCGGTCGCCATTTCGCACGCCAAAATCCTCGATACACGAAAGACCACACCGGGATTGCGTTTGTTAGAAAAAGCAGCAGTAAGAGCAGGCGGTGGCACTAACCATCGAATAGGTCTGCATGATATGGTGATGGTCAAGGATAATCACTTACTCGCCGATGCTAGCATTGAACATCTCCGCGCAAAGATCGCTCAATTCAAACGCGTCTACCCAGAGATTCGAGTCGAACTCGAAGCAGACACTCTGGATCAGGTAAAAGCGTTTCTAACATTGCCAGAGGTGGATGTCATTCTTCTGGATAACATGTCTCTTGAAGAAATGCAGAGCGCAGTGTCTATCAATTCTGGTCGTGTCTTATTGGAAGCAAGCGGCGGAGTGAACCTCGAAACCGTCGCAGATATCGCTGCAACTGGAGTGGATTTTATTTCGGTCGGGGCGCTGACGCATTCAGCGGTGGCCGTCGACTTTTCGTTGGAGCTAACATGACCACTTCAGAAATCACCTCAGGCTTGACGTCGAAAGTTATCGGACGCCCGATCGAGGTTTTCGACGAGGTGACTTCCACAAACGACATAGCACTGCAACTCGCATCAAAAGGTGCGGCGGAAGGTTTGACGGTGGTCGCGGAAAGCCAAACGAACGGACGAGGGCGCCTGGGCCGACCATGGAATTCCACTGTAGGAAAGAGTCTTCTAGTATCCATCTTACTGCGCCCCTTATGGAAGGATGTCTCGCGGATAAGTCTGGCTGCCGCAGTCGCTATCGCAAAGACGTTGGAAGAACTAACTCAAGCGCCAGTAGGAATCAAATGGCCGAACGACATTTACATCGATGGAAAAAAGGTGGCCGGGCTACTTTGTGAGTCGAGTCAGGGAGCTATCGTCGTGGGAGTCGGAATTAATGTTTCGCAACAACCGTCTGACTTTCCCGATTCGCTCGAAGCTAGTGCGGGTTCACTCGCGATGATAACCCACGGCAAACTTGAAAGAATGAAAATCCTTGTAGCGTTTCTTAACCATTTCGATGCCATCTATGCGACGCTTCCAAACGGTTTTACTACGATCATTCGAGAATGTGAACAGCGAAGCACGTTGTTAGGAAAAGCGGTCTGGGTAGAACAAGGAGCGGTAACCATCCGAGGGATTGTAAGCGGTCTGGCTCAAGACGGAGGGTTACAGGTGAAAGACGATCAAGGCGCGTTTCAAGTGGTGCATTCTGGCGACGTAACTCTCTTGAAGACTTAGCCAATGAGTGTCTCGATCGTCACTTGCGGACCGGCTTCTACTCGCATCGATGCGGTGCGCCGCATCACGAATGCTTCGACTGGAGAACTGGGGAGCCTGCTGGCGGATGAGTTACGATTACGGGGAGATAAGGTTTTTCTTTTGCGCGGCGAGGGAGCCACTTATCCTTCTCCGAATGGAATGGAAGTCCGATCATTTTACTCGAATGAAGACTTGCTAGGACTACTTCGCGAAATAGCTGGCAAGCATTCTGTAACCCGGGTTTTTCATGCGGCGGCGCTGACGGACTTTTCGGTTAGCTCAGTGACGGATTCTTGTGGGACTATCCTAAAGCAAAATAAGATCCCGAGCGACACTCTCGACCTAACTATACGGCTGCAACCCGCATCAAAAGTAATCCGCGAGCTACGCGCACTTTTTCCAAAGGCCTACATCGTGGGCTGGAAATACGAATTGGAAGGCACGATCGAGGACGCTCTGGAAAAGGGAAGACGACAAATGGCGGAGTGTCAGACCGACGCGTGTGTTCTCAATGGAGCGGCGGTCACCGGATTCATCTATCTAACATCTGAAAGCCAGTTGGCATTCCAGGACAAAAAGAGCTTGGCAGAATTCCTAGCCGCGACAACATCCGGGCGATGAAACTTCTTGGCCTATTGCTAAGCATGGTGTTAGCCAATCGTGCGGTCGCTTATGATTACTGGTTGGAGCCGGATCGCACCTTGTTAGTTCCCAAAGATACGGCAGTGATCCGGCTGATGTTTGGTGAGACTTTTGCGGTGGGCGTTGAGAAGCCCTTGCAGTTAGGAAGAACATCGGAGTTCCGTGTCTATGGAGATTCGCGGCAGTTTGGAAACCTACTGATTCACCCTTCGCTCAAGGGAAATCCAGCTGCGATGAAGCGGTTTGATTTTCCAGGAACGATGATGGTGACGATGGAGCGGAGTCCTTCGCAGATTGCGTTCGGACGCATTAAGTTCATCCAATATGCTGCCATGGAAGGTCATCCGATTACGGAAGCCGAGCTACCAATCACGGAACGTCGGGTGCTAGAGACTTACACGCGTTTCTTAAAGACTTTAATCCAAGTAGGTGATCGGATAACGAAGGTGCCGCAAAAGGTAGTGGATCACACCTATGAGATTGTTCCGAAGAATAATCCTTACGATCCAGACGTGAAGGATCTGCGAGTCCGGGTGATGTTTGAAGGCAAGCCGCAAGCAGGCGCGAAGGTTAGCGCTATCCAACGACTAAATGGCAATCTAACGACGGTTTCCGACGTGACGAATGAGGATGGTAAATGCACGCTCCCAATTCAACACCAAGGTCTCTGGCTGATCCGCACGGTGAAGATCACCCAAGATGAGGATTCGCCAGCTAACTTTCATAGCTTTTGGGCGGAGCTGACTTTCGGTTACAAAAACTAGCTGCGGCTTAGTAGATGAATCTTCACATCCACGGACCGCGCGTAGAGAGCATGATCAAATGGTCGGCTAGGTTGCGTGATGTGAGTAGGTGTTAGAAGTTGGGTTCCGTATTCCAGGACTTTGACATTGCGTAGTTGATACGGAGCATGTTGCACGCGTCCTTTGTAGAATCGGTTGGAACTCGAATCAAAAGCGTAAAGGAGGTAGCGTTCGACTAGGAAGAATTCCAGCGAATCGGTTTCGGCGACGCGCTCCGGTCCTAACGGCTGATAGACGAAATGATCCGGCTCTAAGTCTGCTCGTTGCGACCAGTAATCGACGGTTGCTGGTGTGGCTCGCGCGCGCATTCTGGCGTTGTGATACGGCAAGTGAAAAAGGGTTCTAGCTAGAAAGACTGCGACCGCATTACTAGCATCGAGCGAGAAGAACCAGACGCCGGGATTTCCATCGGAGTCGCAGACGTATGTGCGGACGTTCAGTTCCAGGAAGTTGGAAAGCCCCGGCACGGGTGGACACCATATCGGTCTAACTCCGCTCATAAAAAACGGCACGATTCCGATCCAAGCTGCGCCATTGTAAGTGTCGATCGTGAGTCCCGGTGGAAGGAGGCGCTGGATTTCTGCGGGGTCGTATTTCCA
The DNA here is from genome assembly GCA_043758065.1 of Spartobacteria bacterium. Classification (GTDB taxonomy): domain Bacteria; phylum Verrucomicrobiota; class Verrucomicrobiia; order Chthoniobacterales; family DASVRZ01; genus DASVRZ01. Next base: position 12,285 of record JAYVOE010000142.1, read on the forward strand.
GTGGAGAAAGAGGAGTTTGCTCCAGGTCTGATGCATTACCATCCGAGTTGCAGGCGATTCACGGAGAGCGAGGCGTTGAGCGGTCGTAGGCATCCCTTTGACTATTGGCGCAACTGCCGCGAATATCCACGCTCGAAAAACCATGCTCACCGTCTCCAAACTTTCCAAATCCTACGGCGGCCGCACGCTTTTTCAGGACGCCTCGCTACAAGTCAATGTCGGCGAACGCATCGGCCTCGTTGGTCCCAATGGCGCGGGCAAATCCACGTTGATCTCGCTCATCATGGGCGAAACGTCACCCGACGAAGGCAGTGTGAGCTTCGATAAACGCGCCACGCTCGGCTTTCTCCCGCAGGAAACGGCGCCCGTCGGTGAGGAAACCGTTCTCGAAGTCGCGATGTCGCACAACGTCGATCCTGACGATTACCAGATGGAGCCGAAGGCGAAACGCATCCTGCACGGGTTGGCTTTTCGCGAGAGCGATTTCGACCGGCCGGCGCGTCATCTCAGCGGCGGCTGGGTGATGCGCGCCCACCTGGCTCGGCTGCTCGTGCAGGAGCCCGATCTTCTTATTTTGGACGAGCCGACCAACCACCTCGATCTCGAAACGCTCGTTTGGTTTCGCGAATACCTCAGCCGTTACCCCGGCGCGATTGTCGTCATTTCGCATGACCGCGACTTTCTCGACCGCCTCGTCGGCTCCATCGTCGAGATCAAACACTCGCGCCTGACCCGTTGGAAAGGCAACTATTCCGCCTACGTCGGCCAAAGTATCGCCCGCGACGAACAGATGCTTTCCGCCTACAAAAATCAGCAGAAAGAAATCGAGACGCTGCAACGTTTCGCCGACCGTTTCCGGGCAAAGGCCAGCAAAGCCTCCCAGGCCCAGAGCAAGCTGAAACAGATCGATCGCATGGAAAAAATCGAGGCTCCCGTCGCGGCGGGCAAGACCATCGGATTCCGTTTTCCATCGCCCCCTAAGTCCGGTCAAAAAGTGATCAACCTCGCCGGTGTCGATCACGCCTATGGCGAATCCGTTGTCTATCGCGGCCTCGATTTCACCGTGGAAAAAGGTCAGCGCACCGTCTTTTGCGGACCGAATGGAGCGGGAAAATCCACCCTTTTGAAGCTGCTCGCTGGCGTCCTCGAAGTCCAAAAAGGTTCATTGGAGTTAGGTTATAATGTGAAGCCCGGCTACTACGCGCAAAACCGCGTGGACATGCTCAACCTCAAGCAGACCGTTCTCCAAGCCGTCCAGGACATGCCGAACCCGGTCTCTGAGGAAACCGCCCGCACCGTTCTCGGCAGCTTTTTGTTTCGCGGCGACGACGTTTTCAAGCCAGTTGCAGTGCTATCTGGCGGAGAAAAAAGCCGTCTCGCCCTCGTCCGCCTCCTCCTCGACCCGCCCAATTTCCTCCTCATGGACGAGCCGACGACCCACCTCGACATCGCCAGCATTGACGCCCTCATCGAGGCGCTCAAACAATACGAAGGCACCCTGCTTTTCATCAGCCACGACGTGTATTTCATCCGTCAGCTCGCCACCAGCGTCCTGCATATTCATTCGGGTTCCACTCGATTCTATCCTGGCGACTACCAGTATTTCCTCGATAAAACGAACGCCCTGACCGAGCGCGCCGGGCTCACCTCGGGCCGTCCGTTGGAACAAATCGAAGCTGTCAAAAACACGCCCGTCGTCGCGAAAGGACTCTCCATGCGTGAGGTGCGCGAGGAACGCAAACGCGTGCAGGCCGAACGCGCCGCCGCCAATGCCTTGAAGCGTGCCGCCGAAAAAGAAGTCGCCGCGCTCGAAGCCGAAGTCATCGCGTTGGAGAAACAGCAGGGTGAAATTTCAGCGGAGTTAGAATCGAATGCAGCCCAGAACGATTCCGGCCTCGCCTTCCGTCTGAACCGGGAGCTGATGGCCGTCAGCACCAGCCTGGAACGCGCCTCCGCGAAATGGGAAGCCGCCGCCAACCTGATTGGCGCGAAAGAACCCGAGGAAACGGCCGACGTTTAACCAGCGGCATGAAAAGCAGTGCCGAGAGATACACTCGGAACGCCGCCTCAATTCGTTTCCCAAGCAAACAACTCTTCCACCGCATCCTCAAAAAAACGAAACCTATGATTAAAAGCACATTCCAGTTAGCAACGATTGGCGTCATGGCCATCGCACTCAGCGCCTCCTCCGCCTTCGCCAAAGAGAAGAAGGGCAAGGGGCACAAGAAAGACCATGATCGTCACGAAGAGCGTGATAGTGACCGAGGCGACAGGCACTATCAATCCAGCCGTCACAGTTCCGGCAGAGACCATGTCGTTTATTATAATGACGGTCGTGGTCGGGATTCGCGCAGCAGCCGCAGCTATCGCGAGACAACGGTCCATTACGACTACTTAAATCCCGGCGATTACAGCTACCGCACGCGTTATCCGCGGGAAGTCGTCGAATACGACAACCAATCTTACGGCTACAACTATTACGACCTCCAGAGTGTCCTATTGCGCGAAGGCTACTACGACGGTCCGCTCGATGGCGTGTGGGGGCCACGCAGTCGTGGCGCGCTTGTCCGCTACCAGACTCATCGCGGTTGGCGTGGGGACGGTCGGGTCGATGGTCGTCTGATCACGACTTTCAACATCGGATACTGAACCAAAAAATCATTCCGGCCCGGCAGGGAAACTTGCCGGGCCATTTTTTTTTCGCGTGGAGTGCGATGGAACTCCCGTGAAAAACTAGTCGGCTTACCAAGTGTATTTCACCGTGTAGGTGACGATCTTTTCGCCGTCCTTCTCGATCGTGACCGGGAAATGGATCGTGTTGCTGTCTTCCTTGATCCATTTGTCACTCGACTCAGAAATTTCCCACTGGTTCCAACGGTAAAGCGTCTCTTTGACGACCACCTCGACGGGCGCATCCTTGTGATTGCGAACCTTGATCTCGAAAGTTTCCGTCGCCACATGGCCGCCGGTGTTCACGGTGAAATTCGTCCGCTTCCGTTCGCCGACAATGTCGAAGGCATCGCCGGTCGTGATGCGGATTTTTTCGTCCTTCGGCGTGTGATCGATCTCGTCTTCGCCGACAAATTCCAGCGAATTATCAGCCGGATCGCGCTTGGAAATGCGGATCTTTCCCTTCGGCAGCGCCATGCCGAGATGGTTCGCCTTGGTGTTCGCGATCTCGAAATAGACCTTCACTTTTTTATTCGCTTCCTCGGAGCCGAAGCCCTCATCCATCTGTAAACCGCCGTAGAAACGCGTCTGTGGCAGGCCGTTGTAGAGGTAGATTTTTTTCAGCGGCACGGCGTTGGCGGAGAGGAGTTCGATCTGTTTCGTCTGCGAGTCCGCGACCGTCGCCGGGCGGCCGAGGGTGTAGAGGTGGTATTCGAAAAACGATTTCTCCTGGAACCCGGCTGCCTCGTCAGAAATATTGGCGCGAGCTGCAAAAGCCATCGGAGCAGCCTTCAACCGCTCTTGCTCGACACGATGCACATCTCCCGCGACGAGCTTCAAATGCGCGTCCTTGTAAGTCGCGCCGGATTGGTTGTTGATCGTCACCCAGCCGCCGAGATCAGCCGCGGTTTCGTCGGGGTTGAGCACGAGATTATAATCGGCGTTCCAACTGATCCCTTGTGTCTGGTAGGCGATCTCGACCGTCTGATCGCCGGGCTTTTGCGTGGCCACTTTCCAGACGAGCGACGGGCGGGTGATGAGCCCTTCCGGCAATGCGCCGAACTGGATGTCCACGACGTTTTGCGGACGCTGGATCATGGCCAGACCTTTGTTATCGGCCTGCGCCAATACGATCTGACTCGGATCAAAACTTTGCAATTTGCCGGTATAAGTCACGCCGCCCGCCGTCTTCACGGTCAGGTCGCGGTCGATGTATTTCTCGAGCAGTTTGTCCGCGGAAACGAGGTCGTATTCGTAGTTTTGCTCCAGCACCTTGGCGTCGGGATCGGTCAACGACAGAAAATGCACACTGGTCGGATCGATCTGTTTCGCGACGTCTTGGAATCGGACGCTGCCATCGGTGATGGAGAGTTTTCGAGTCTCTCGCACGACGCCGAAATTTTGGTTATAGATGGTGAGCGCAACACCCGGCGCTTGATCAGCGGCGCTGGCGAGAGAGACGAATGTAAGAAGGGCGAGGACAATTTTCATATGCAGAGAACGTAGGGGACGCCCTGTTTATTAGGCTGAATCCGCTGGAACTCGAATGAAAAACGCCCGCGATGCCGTCATTTTGCGGGAATCTGGCAATGGCCGAAATCGGCGATGCCGGGGGTTTGCAGAAACATCGGCGGGATTTGATAGAGCCGTGCCCGGCCCGCTGTGACCACGGCTGCTTCGCGCAAGCGGGCGAGATGTTTCGAGATCAGCCCGGCGTCGCGGCCTAGCTTGGCGGCGATTTCTCCTACGAGGAGCGGTTCGCCCGCTGCAAGGAGCGCGACGATTTGCCAGCGGGTGACGTCGCCGAGGGCAGGGGCGAATTTCTCCAGCGGCGGCGGGACGATGGCGGTGGCAAGTGGAGCAGTTTCCATGGGAGTTGCAGTGAAATGAAGCGAGTAAAACGAGACTGAGAGCGGCTTAGGTGTTCGTGTTAGTAGCCGCCGAAGACTTGTGAATGGTCGATGTATTCGTGTGAGAAGTCAATACATTCTTGCCGAGAGCCGCTTAATGCTCGCAGATAGTCACTGTCAGATAGTAAGTCCCCAAAGCGTTCTTGTAACCTGCTAATGCAGGATTGTTTGCGTCCAAAATATTCTTGCAATACGCTGATCTGTTCTTGTCGCAGGCAAATTGACTCTTGTTAATAGCCAGAACATTCTCGTGATTGGTCGAAAAGCCTTTGAATAGCGTCCGCTACAGCCTTTCAGACCACTTCGCCGACGAGATCATAGACCTGCGTGCCGGTGATCTGGACGTCCACAAACGCGCCGACGGCGGCCGGTTTCGTAAGGATGATGCGGGCGTCCACGTCGGGTGCGTCGGCTTCGCTGCGGGCGACGAGCGGTGAATCGACTATAGCTCGAATCGTTTTTCCGATGTTCGCGGCGGCGATTTCTCCGGCGATGCGTTGCTGGAGTTTCATCGCCTTGCGATAGCGGGACTGGCGGACTTTGAGCGGAATCTGGTTGTCCATTTTCGCGGCGCGGGAACCTTCTTCCTGGGAGTAGGTGAAGATGCCGAGGCGCTCGAAGCGGGTCGTTTTGATGAAATCTAGCAGCGCCTCGAAGTGTTCCTCCGTTTCGCCGGGAAAGCCGACGATGAACGTCGTGCGAATGGCGATGCCTGGGATGCCCGCGCGAATCCGGGCGATGAGATCGACGATGTGCTGGCTGGTCGTTTCGCGACGCATCGTGAGCAGCATTTCTGGGTGAATGTGTTGCAGCGGGATGTCGATGTAACGCGCCACTTTTTTGCTGCGAGCGATGGCCGCGATGAGTTCGTCGCTGAAATGGGCTGGGTGCGTGTAGAGCAGGCGGACCCAGAAATCGCCTTCGATCTCGTCGATCTCCTCGAGCAAATGAACCAACGAAACGCCGCGGCTGGAATCCACCAGTTGAGTCGGGCCAGCTTTTTCTTCCCAGAGATCCATTCCGTAGTAGGTCGTGTCCTGGCTGATGAGGTTGAATTCGCGCACGCCTTCTGCGACCAAATTTTTCATTTCAGTTACAATCGAATGGATCGACCGGCTGCGATGTTTGCCGCGCATCTGCGGGATGACGCAAAACGAGCACGGATGATTGCAACCCTCGGCGATTTTCACGTAAGCCGAATGCGACGGCGTGAGCCGAAACCGCGGCGTGTCGTAGTCGGGAATGTAAACCGGCTTGCGCGTGACGAGATTCAGCGGTTGCCAGCTTTCATCGGTGACTTGTGACACAATGGGATGCAACTCGACTGCAATTCTTGGCCGGGCGAGGACTTGCGCGACAATGTCCCCGGCTTGGGCGACCTGATCGAGCCCCATAAAGGCGTCCACTTCGGGCATTTCGCCGCTCAATTCCTTGGAAAAACGCTGCGCCATGCAGCCGCTGACGATCAATTTCTGACCCGGCTTCCGGCGCATTCCACGGGCTTCGTGCGCCTCAAAGATCGCCTCGATGGATTCCTCCTTGGCCGAATCGATGAACGAGCAGGTGTTTACAATGAGCACATCGGCGTCCTCGGCATTTGAGGTGACTTCCATTCCATTCGCGAGAATGCTGCCGAGCATCAGTTCCGCATCGACCAGATTTTTGGCGCAGCCGAGAGAAATCATTCCCACTTTGGGAGCGGCAATGGCGGGCGCGGAGGGATCGAGGATGGCGTTCATTTTCGGGCCCCGATACTAGCTCAATTTCGCCTCTCCAACAAGTGAGCGGAGTTCCATCCGACTCTGCCCGAGCCTTTGCCCCGGAAAAACACGAAGACCGCAGACACTCATCTGCGGCCTTCGCTTTGCCTTGTTCCTTAACCTCACTATCAAACTTCGAGCGGTTGCTCTGGTGGGTTTGACACCCGCAATCTCGCTTCCGTTCACAAATAAATTCGGAAGTGGAACGCGGGGTGGTCTGGATTTTCTTTGCCTTGGCAATTTCTGGCACTGAAGCTAAAACACCCCAACCCATGCCTTCCTCCGACTCCGTATTTCAAGCGACTTTGGCGAACAGCGCCTCGCTCGCCGGTTCCTCGCTCCATACCGGCGAAAAAGTCACGCTGACCATCAAACCCGCGCCGACCGGACACGGCTTCAAATTCAAGCGCACCGATTTGCCTGACGAACCGACCGTCGACGCCAAGGTCGAGAACGTGAAATTCGTCGAGCGCGCCACGACGCTGGCCGAGGGAAATGTGAAGGTCCACACCGTCGAGCACGTTCTTTCCGCCCTCGTCGGCATGGGCGTGGACAATGCGCTGATCGAGATGGATGCCAACGAACCCGCGATCGGCGACGGCAGTGCGCGGGCGTTTGTCGAGCTCATCAAAAAGGCGGGCGTCGTTGAACAGGAGGTGCGCCGCAGCGAATATTGGGTGCGCGAACCCATCCATATCGAAACGAAAGGCGGCTCGCTGTTGACGATCGTTCCCGACGATAAATTCCGCATTTCCTGCACGAACGTCGGCCCTGAGGGACGTTTCACGCAATTTTTCAGCGCGGAAATCACGCCCGCTATTTACGAGAAGGAAATCGCCTCAGCGCGGACGTTTGTTTATTACGAAGACGTCCAGCCGCTGATGGAAAAAGGCCTCATCAAAGGCGGCAGCCTCGAAAATGCCATCGTAGTGAGAGGCGAATCTGTCCTCAGCAAAGAACCGCTCCGCTTCAAGGACGAATTTGTCCGGCACAAGATCCTCGACATCATCGGCGACCTCGCCCTTTCGGGACAGCGTCTCCGCGGGCACATCATCGCGGTCAAACCCGGCCACGGGCCCAACGCCGAACTCGCTCGCGCCATCTCGAAACGCGCCGCCGACCTCATCGCCATGTCGCCGCCGACCTCCACCCCGAAGGGCGACGAAGGCATGGGCATCAAAGAAGTCATGGCCACCCTGCCGCACCGCTACCCGTTTCTCATGGTGGACCGCATCGTCGGATTCACCGGAGAAAATAAATGCATCGGAGTTAAATGCGTATCGATCAACGAGGAATATTTCCAAGGACACTTTCCGGGCCACCCCGTCATGCCCGGCGTCCTCCAACTCGAGGCGATGGCGCAGGTCGCGAGCATCCTGCTCAAGCGCATCTCCGGCGACAACCGCATCGGGTATTTTATGAGCGCGGACAAAGTGAAATGGCGCAAACCCGTCATGCCCGGCGATACGCTTTTCATCGAGGCCGAGCTGGTCAAAGCCCGACGCAACATCGGCAAAGCCACCTGCCGTTGCCTCGTAAACAACGAAGTCGTCAGCGAAGGCGAGCTCATGTTCGGCTTCATCGATGTGTAAATGATATCGCTCTAACTCCGATGGGAAAAATTCACGCCACCGCCATCGTCAGTCCATCCGCCACGATCGGTGAGGGGACCGAAATCGGCCCGTATTGCATCATCGGCGACCACGTTTCCATTGGCGAAAATTGCTGGCTGCAACATCACGTCACCATCATGGGACCGACGAAAATCGGTCGGGAAAACCAATTTTACTCCTACGCCTGCATCGGCCAGCGCTCGCAGGATTTGAAATATTCCAGCGAGCCGACGTATCTCGAAATCGGCGACCGCAATAACTTCCGCGAGTTCAGCACCGTCCACCGCGCCACCGCAGAATCGAATGCAACTCGCGTGGGAAACGACGGGAATTTTCTGAGCTACAGCCACATCGCACACGATTGCGTCGTGGGCGATCACGTCATTTTTTCCAACAACGGAACCGTGGCCGGCCACGTCGAAGTCGGCGATTACGCCAATATCGGAGGGCTCACCGCCGTCCACCAATTCTGTCGCGTCGGAGCGCATGCGATCACCGGCGGCTGCTCGAAGATCGTCCAGGACGTGCCGCCGTTTTTCATCGCCGACGGCAACCCGGCCGAGATCCGCGGCGTGAATGCGGTCGGACTCGAACGGCGCGGCTATTCGCCCGAGCAACTCAAGACGCTGAAGGAATGTTACCGCCTGCTCTATCGCTCGAACTTAAATGTGAAACAGGCCGTCGCTGCGCTCGAAGACGCGTGGGGCACGACCGACGAAGGCCGCACGCTCGTCGATTTCATCAACGGCAGCCATCGCGGGATCATTCGCTAGAGCGGAAAAAACTCATTCGAGTTAGAGTGGATTCTCGAATGAACCTGTCCCTCGCCGCCCGCAGCCAGCTATACGATCAACTAGGAAAACTGCTCGTCGCCGGCTTTCCTTTTTTGCGAGCTGTCGAGACTTTGCTTTCGGCAAGACCGCATGGAGGGACCCGGCGGATTCTGGAGAAATTTCAGGCGCGCGCATTGCAGGGCGCCACGATCACAGAGAGCTTTTCCGATCCGGCGCTCCCATTTTCCCCAATGGAAATCTCGCTCCTATCCGCCTGCGAACGGAGCGGTCAACTTCAGCGCGGCTGCGAGTTTTTGACGCGCTACTATCTGCGGCTCGATACGGTTCGAAGTCAGATCATTCACCGGACGATTTATCCGTTTCTGATGCTGCATGCAGGCGTCGTGCTGCTGGCGATTCCGGATTTTTTCACCGGAAACTCGCCAGCGCTGGTGCTGCGCAAGATTGCGATGCAACTCGGATCATTTTATTTGCTCGCACTCGTGGTTTACGTGTTCAGCCGACTTTTGATTCGAGTTGCAGTGCATTCACGTTTGTTCGACGGACTTCTCGGGATGCTGCCGATCTTTGGAAAAATCCGGCGCGCTCTGGCGTTGTCGCGATTTTGCACAACGTATCAGATGCAGCTCGATGCCGGGGTGAACGTGATGGACAGCCTCGATTCCGCCGCCCGCGCCTCGGCCAGTGCGCGACTGTTGCACGCGGTTCGAGCGATCTTGCCGGAGATCCGCGCCGGTCATGCCGTCGGTCCCGAACTCGCAAAAACGGGAGCTTTTCCATCGGAGTTAGGGCGAAGTCTGGTCGTTGGCGAACAAACGGGGACGCTCGACGCGGAATTGCTTGCTGCCGCCGCGGATCAGGAAGGAAAAGCACTGCGCGGCATCGAAACGTTCGGCGAATGGATGCCGCGCCTGATCTATTTCGTCATCGTGCTGTTTCTCGCCTGGAACATCATTTCAGCGGCGAAAACGTCCACGCAACAACTGAATCAGCTGATCGATTCCAGTTCGTAGCGTGTGCCAACGGGTTGGCGCACTTTTCCGGCGCAGTGTGACAGACTGGCGCGCCGTAGCTCCCGACCGAGAACACGAGTTCTATGTAACTCGCATGAAAACAGGGGTTTAGAGAAGTGCCGCCAGACGGTCTGGCATCTGCTCAAGACGTTGGCCTTACCCAATTTCATTTATGGCAAAAATTCTCGGCATCGATTTAGGCACCACCAATTCCTGTATGGCAGTGATGGAGGGCGGCGAACCCGTCGTTCTGGAAAATTCTGAAGGCGCCCGCACCACGCCGTCGATCGTGGCGTTTTCCAAGAGCGGCGAACGACTGGTTGGTCAGGCGGCAAAGCGTCAGGCCGTGACCAATGCGACGAACACGATTTTCTCGGTCAAACGTTTCATGGGCCGGAAATTTGACGAGCTCGGCGACGAAGTGAAGCGAGTTCCATACAAATTGGTGAAGGCGAGCAACGGCGACGCGCACATCGAAGTGACGGTGAACGGCGAGAAGAAGACTTTTTCTCCGCCAGAGATTTCCGCGATGATTCTCCAAAAGCTGAAGGCAGATGCCGAGGCGAAATTGGGCGAGACGATCACAGAGGCTGTCATCACCGTTCCTGCTTACTTCAATGATAGTCAGCGCAACGCGACGAAGGACGCCGGTGAAATCGCTGGTCTTAAAGTCCTCCGCATTGTGAACGAGCCGACCGCAGCTTCCCTCGCTTACGGTTTGGATAAAAAGTCCGACGAGAAAATCGCGGTTTATGATCTCGGTGGCGGCACATTTGATATTTCCGTTCTCGAAATCGGTGACGGCGTTTTTGAAGTGAAAGCCACCAACGGCGACACCCATTTGGGCGGCGACGACTGGGACAATGCGATCATGGATTCCATGATTGCGGATTTTAAAACCGATTCCGGTATTGACCTAACCAAGCAGCCAGACGCCGTGCAGCGCATCAAGGAAGAAGCTGAAAAAGCGAAGATCGCCCTTTCGTCTTCGCAGACTTACGACATCAATCTGCCGTTCATCACGGCCGATGCATCCGGGCCGAAGCACATCCAGAAAACGCTCACCCGCGCCAAGCTGGAGCAACTCACTGACGCGCTTTTTGAGCGGACTTTGAAACCAGTGCGCGACTGTCTGGCTGATGCCAAAATTGCTATCAGCGACATCAACGAATTGGTGTTAGTCGGCGGTATGACTCGTATGCCGAAGGTCATCGAAACCGCGCGTAAATTGGTTAACAAAGAGCCGCACAAAGGTGTGAACCCGGATGAAGTTGTGGCCATCGGCGCTGCGATCCAGGGCGGCGTACTTAAGGGCGACGTTAAAGATGTTCTCTTGTTAGATGTGACTCCACTAACATTGGCCATCGAAACCGCTGGCGGTGTGGCTACTGCGATCATTCCGCGAAATACGACAATCCCAACACGCAAATCGCAGACTTTCTCCACTTACAGCGACAATCAGCCCGGTGTGGAAATCAAAGTTCTGCAAGGTGAGCGCCCACTCAGTCGTGACAACAAAAATTTGGGCACCTTCCATCTAGACGGCATCCCACCAGCTCCGCGGGGAACTCCTCAAATTGAGGTGACTTTTGACATGGACGCCAACGGTATCTTGCATGTTTCTGCAAAGGATCTCGGCACGAGTAAGGAGCAAAAGATCTCCATCACAGGATCTGGCGGCCTTGATAAGGCCGAGATCGAGCGGATGCGCAAAGAAGCCGAACTCCACGCTGCGGAAGACTCCAAAGCCAAGGAAGGCATCGAGATTCGCAACAACGCCGATTCACTGGCTTATCAATGCGAGAAGCAGCTCAAAGATAACGGCGACAAACTGCCGGGCGACAAGAAATCGGAGATCGAGAAATCGATTGCCGACGTTCGCGAAGCTCTCAAAGGCAGCGACGTCGACGCGATCAAATCGGCTCACGACAAACTGGAAAAACAATTCCAGGAAGTCAGCGCGGATCTCTACAAAGCCGCCGCTGCAGGAGCGGAAGCTGGCGCAGGCGCTCCGCCAAACGAACCTAACTCGAATGAGAAAAAGGACGACAATGTTGTCGATGCCGAGTTCGAGATGGTAGACGAAGACAAGAAGAAATAATTTTTTCTAACTATGGCCGCGTGAGTGTTAGTTCACTGGTGCGGCCCTTGTTAGGCAAACCAACAAACAACAACCCACACGGAAAAAATAATCCTAGTATGGCAATCAACGTAAAACCACTCAGCGACCGCGTCATCGTGCAGCCGCTCGAAGAAAAAGAAGTCAAAAAAGGCGGCATCATCATTCCTGATACCGCTAAAGAAAAACCACAGGAAGGCACCATCGTGGCCCTCGGCACTGGTAGAACTAACGAAGACGGCACCAAGACCGTTTTCACCGTCAAAGTTGGCGATAAAGTTCTTATCAGCAAATACGGCGGCACCGACATTAAAATCGATGGCGAAAACTACCTCATCATGCGCGAAGACGACATCCTGGGCATCATCGGCTAACCCCTAACATATCTATCTAACTCGAATCTAAATATTATGGCATCCAAACAACTCTTATTCGACGAGGCAGCTCGTCACGCACTGCTTCGCGGCGTTGAAAAACTCGCGAAAGCCGTCAAAGCAACCCTCGGGCCTTCTGGCCGCAACGTCATTCTCGACAAAAAATTCGGCAGCCCGACGATCACCAAAGACGGTGTCACCGTGGCCAAAGAAATCGAACTCGAGTGCCCTTACGAAAACATGGGCGCCCAACTCGTTCGCGAAGTGGCTAGCAAAACTAGCGACATTGCTGGAGACGGCACCACCACCGCGACCGTTCTCGCAGAATCCATCTACAAAGAAGGTCTCAAGAACGTAACCGCTGGCGCTAATCCAACTAGCTTGCAGCGCGGTATTAACAAGGCTGTTGAAGCCATTGTTGCTGAACTAGCCCGCATTTCCGTCAAGGTCACTGACCGCAAAGAAATCGCTCAGGTTGCAACCGTTTCCGCTAACTGGGACGTGACCATCGGCGAGATCATCGCTGATGCCATGGACAAAGTCGGTAAGGACGGAACCATCACAGTTGAAGAAGCTAAATCCATCGAAACCAGCCTCGACGTCGTCGAAGGTATGCAGTTCGACAAGGGTTACCTCTCTCCATATTTCGTCACTAACGCTGAGTCGATGGAAGTGTCTCTCGAGAACGCTTATATCCTGATCTTCGAGAAGAAAATCAGCAGCCTGAAAGACCTCCTTCCGATCCTCGAAAAAGTCGCGAAAACCGGTCGTCCATTGCTCATCATCGCGGAAGACGTCGAAGGCGAAGCCCTCGCGACTCTCGTGGTCAACAAGCTCCGTGGCACTCTCCAAATCGCAGCCGTCAAGGCTCCAGGATTTGGCGATCGCCGCAAAGCCATGATGGAAGACATCGCCATCCTCACCGGTGGTCGTTGCATCACCGAAGACCTCGGCATCAAGCTCGACTCGATCACCATCGAAGACCTCGGCAAGACCAAACGCGTCACCATTGATAAGGAAAGCACCACCATCGTCGAAGGCGAAGGTGCCAGCGCCGACATCCAGGGCCGCGTGAACCAAATCCGTCGTCAAATCGAAGAAACCACCAGCGACTACGACCGCGAGAAACTGCAAGAACGCCTCGCCAAGCTGGCCGGCGGTGTAGCCGTGATCAACGTCGGTGCAGCGACTGAGACCGAGATGAAAGAGAAAAAAGCCCGCGTCGAAGACGCCCTCCATGCGACCCGTGCGGCCGTTGAAGAAGGCATCGTTCCCGGCGGCGGCGTTGCTCTCATCCGCGCTCAGAAAGTGCTCGAAAACCTCAAGCTCACCGGCGACGAGGAGATCGGTCTGCAAATCATTAAACGCGCCATCGAAGCCCCGCTTCGCCAGCTCGCTGATAACGCAGGTCAAGAAGGCGCGCTCATCGTGGCCGAAGTCAAAAAACGCACTGGCAACGAAGGTTACAACGTCGCCACTGGCGAATACGTGGACCTCGTCAAAGCGGGCGTGGTTGACCCAACGAAAGTCACTCGTTCTGCGCTGCAACACGCATCGTCGATCAGCGGCCTGTTGTTGACCACCGAAGCAATCATTACCGAGTTGCCAGCGAAAGATTCTGGTCCATCGATGCCTCCAGGCGGCGGCGGCATGGGCGGTATGGGCGGCATGGACTACTAAGTCTCGGCTAACATATCGATCTAACTCCAATGGAACCGGACTCAGCAATGGGTCCGGTTCTTTTGTTTTGTGGAAGAAGTAAACCTCAGACAAACTGCGAACGATATGAGCGAAACAACATTCAAAGAAAAAATCGCCAACTTTTTCAGCTACGTAAAGCTCTTCGCTTTTATCATCGGAGTCGGAGCCTTGGGGTATTATTTTTACCAGCGGCACCAGAGAGAAAAAGCGGAACTGATCTTTACCTCGGAATCCCCGGAGCCTGGATCGACCGAAAGTGACGCTGCCATACTGGTCGAGAAACCTTCGCTCCTGCTGAAGCGTGTGCTGGCAGAAAACCTGCCTCCACTTTGGAGTGACTTTAATGAAACTCCGATCACTTTAACGCCGACTTTTACGACTGCAAAGGCACTGGCGAAATCAAAAAAAGCCGAGCTGAATTCGCTGCAACCCGCATGGAAATTAGCGGACCAAATCTGCCAGGAAATCGAATCGGTTTATCAAGAACGTAGCAAACTGGCACCGTCGCCGCTGACTCCAGTGGAAGTCGCTTCAAAACCTGGGAAACAAAAAGGAGCGGCGGTAGCAGAAGCGCAGGCCGCTGCATCCCGGCAGGATTTCTTTCGACAGTCGGCGATCAAAAAATGGAAGGCACAGGGGCTGGCCCGGCGAGAAAAAATCGAGGAAATGTATCGCCAACTGGTGGCCGCTGAAGCGGCGAGCTAGTTTTTGATTCGAGTGCGAATCGATTCAGCGCCCGTGATATTCCTGGAGCGGTTTTACATTCCAAGTTTTCGTTTGCAATGAGCGAATCGCCAAAATACTGGCGCGCGCGGCACTCAGCGTCGTCATGATCGCGAGCCGTGCGGCTACGGCGGCGCTGCGGATTTTCACTTCGTCTTGCTTCGGCGATTTCCCGCTCGGCGTATTGATCACAAATTGGATTTCGCCGTTCTTGATCATGTCGAGAACATTGGGCCGACCCTCGCTGATTTTGAAAAGCGTCTTTACCGGGATGCCCAGTTTTTTCATGGCGGCAGCCGTTCCCGAGGTCGCGTAAATGGTGAATCCGAGTTTGATAAATTCCGGCGCCATTTCTAACGCGGCGGTCTTGTCACTGTCTTTGACGGACAGAAAAAGATTGCCGCTCATGGGCAACGCGGGTTGCGAAGCCATCTGGGATTTCGCGTAGGCGATGCCGAAATCTACATCGATCCCCATGACTTCGCCGGTCGATTTCATTTCTGGTCCGAGTGCGATGTCGATTCCGGGAAAGCGAATGAACGGGAAGACGGCTTCCTTCACGCAAAAGTGTTTCGGGATGACTTCCTGAGTGAAACCTAACTCCGTTAGCTTTTTCCCGACCATGATTTTTGCGGCCAGTTTCGCGAGCGGAATTCCAATCGACTTAGACACAAATGGCGAGGTGCGTGAGGCGCGTGGATTGACTTCGAGGACGTAAACGGTCTCGCCTTTCACAGCGAACTGCACATTCATCAAGCCGCGAACATCGAGTTCCCGGGCCATCGCTTTGGTGGCCTGTCTGATGGTTGCCAGCACATGCGGGCTCAACGAAAAACTCGGGATCACGCAGGCGCTGTCGCCACTATGGATGCCGGCTTGCTCGATGTGTTCCATGATCGCGCCGATGACCACGGTTTCGCCGTCTGCGAGGCAATCGACGTCCACTTCCGTGGCATCCTCCAGAAAGCGATCAATCAGCACGGGTCGCTCTGGGCTCGCATCCACGGCGGTCCGAATGTAGCGACGAATGTCGTCTTCGTGATAGACGATTTCCATCGCGCGGCCGCCAAGAACGAACGACGGACGAACGACGACCGGGTAGCCGATACGGTCCGCGATAACCACAGCTTCTTCTTCGTTTGTGGCAGTTCCGTTTGGCGGTTGAAGTAATCCCAACCGGTGCAGCAATTCGGAAAAATGTTTTCGGTCTTCCGCCATTTCGATGCTCTTCGGCGAGGTGCCGATGATGTTGACGCCGTTGGCTTCGAGAGCGTTAGCAAGATTGAGCGGAGTCTGCCCGCCAAGTTGCACGATGACGCCCCAGACGTTTTCCTGCTCATAAATGTTGAGCACGTCCTCCAACGTCAAAGGTTCAAAATAGAGCTTGTCACTTGTATCGTAGTCCGTTGAAACCGTCTCGGGATTCGAGTTTACCATGATGGTCTCGTAGCCAAGTTCCTTCAGCGCAAAAGCGGCGTGAACGCAGCAATAATCGAATTCGATTCCTTGACCGATCCGGTTGGGACCTCCGCCAAGGATCATCACTTTCTTCGTTTCAGAAGCGCGGGTTTCATCCTCGTCGCCGTAGGTGGAATAGTAATAGGGCGTGTAGGCCTCGAACTCCGCAGCGCACGTATCGACCAAGCGATAGGTGGGAATGACGCCGAATTTTTTGCGACCGGCGCGGATGTTGGCTTCGGTCGTTCCAAAGAGATACGCAAGCTGCTTGTCTGAGAAACCAGCCTTCTTCCAGCGACGCATGTGGACCCGCAAAAGTGCGGCGATATTTTCCTCGGTGCGCTCACCTTCCGGGAGGGTTTGAGTCAGTGCTTGGGCGCTTTGGCTTGGAATCGCTTTTTCCATTTCCACGATTTGCGCGATCTGCCGCAAGAACCACATATCGATGGAAGTCAGCTCAAAAATTCGTTCCAAACTGAATCCGGCCAGGATCGCGACGCGGAGATAAAAGATGCGTTCGGCGTTGGGAACGACGAGCCGCTTTTGAATCAAGTCCAAGTCGAATGTGCCGTCGGGAGTTTCACCTTTGACGAATTTTCCATCCGCTCCCAAACCGGCGCGTCCGACTTCCAATGATCTCAGGGCTTTTTGTAACGCTTCCTTGAACGTGCGCCCAATCGCCATGGCTTCGCCGACGCTTTTCATCTGTGTGGTGAGCGTCGGATCGGCCTGTGGAAATTTTTCAAATGTGAACCGCGGAACTTTCACGACGACGTAATCAATCGTCGGCTCGAAACTGGCCGGCGTCTCGCGGGTGATGTCGTTTTTCAGTTCGTCGAGCGTGTAACCGACGGCTAGTTTCGCGGCGATTTTGGCAATGGGAAATCCCGTGGCTTTGCTTGCGAGTGCGGACGAACGCGAGACGCGCGGGTTCATTTCGATGACGATCATTCGCCCGTCTTTCGGATTGATGGCGAACTGGATATTTGACCCGCCGGTCTCGACACCGATCTCGCGGATGACTGCAAAAGACGCGTCGCGCATCCGCTGATATTCTTTGTCGGAAAGGGTCTGCGCTGGGGCGACCGTGATGGAGTCACCAGTGTGCACGCCCATTGGATCGAGGTTTTCAATGGCGCAAATGATGACGCAATTGTCGGCGTGATCGCGCATCACTTCCATTTCGAATTCCTTCCAGCCAAGGAGCGATTCTTCGACCAGAACCTCGGTGACGGGCGAAAGATCGAGGCCGCGAGCGACGATGGTTTCAAATTCCTCGCGGTTGTAGGCGATGCCGCCGCCGCTGCCACCGAGGGTAAATGCGGGGCGAATAATTAGCGGATATGAACCTAACTCGACTGCAAAACCGCGCGCTTCATCCAGCGTGTGCGCGACGCCGGATTTCGCGGATTCGAGCCCGATTTTTTCCATGGCTTGCTTAAAGAGCAGCCGGTCTTCGCCTTTTTGGATAGCGTCGGCATTCGCGCCGATGAGTTTGACGCCGTATTTTTCCAAGATGCCTTGGTGAAATAAATCCATCGCGGCATTCAGCGCCGTCTGTCCGCCAAGCGTGGGAAGAATCGCGTCCGGCTTCTCAGCGATGATGATTTTTTCAATGACCTCGATGGTGATTGGCTCGATGTAAGTCCGGGAGGCAAACTCCGGATCGGTCATGATCGTGGCCGGATTGGAGTTTACCAGAATGACTTCGTAGCCTTCCTCGGCGAGTGCTTTGCAGGCTTGGACGCCGGAGTAATCGAACTCGCAACCTTGGCCAATGACGATGGGGCCGGAGCCGATGAGAAGAATTTTGTGGAGATCAGGATTGCGCGGCATGGGTCAAAAATTTTGTCCGCATAGTTAAGAGCGGACGGCCGAAATCAGAAAGGAAAAAGTCGCAAAGAAAACAGAGTTTTCCCATGCGAGTTCCAGTGAAATGTCAGGCAGTCGGGAGCCGAACTATCCCCGTGCTCTTCACCAAGCCGCCGGACGTTTTTTCCCACGACTTGTTTTCTTCGCTGGAGTGCCGCCATCCAGGCAATTTCGGACGGTCTTTACGAGCGTCTCGGGCTTGTAAGGTTTCTGAAGAAATGTAAATCGCTCGCCCAGAGGGGTGTCGGCCGTCGCAAAATCCGAGCTGTAACCGCTGGAAAAAATCACCTGCAACTCCGGTCGCTCCGCGTGCAATCGCTCGGCGAGAACGTTGCCCTGCACACCGTTGGGCATCACGATGTCCGTGACGAGCAATTGGATGGACGACTGGTGTTTTCGCCAGACTTCGATGGCTTCGACTCCATCGGCGGCCTCCAGAATTTTGTAGCCGTGTTCGCGTAAAATATGGGTCATCAGTTCGCGGACCGCGGGTTCATCCTCGACGACGAGAATCGTTTCGGTGCCGCCCTGCGTGACGCCGATACGACTCGAACTCGGCTGAAAAACCGCTGTGCCGCTTGGTGGAAGATAGATGTTAAAAGTGGAGCCGTGACCCGGTTCGCTGACAACTTCGATCCAGCCGCCTTGCTGGGCGACAATCCCGTAGACGGTCGCGAGACCGATCCCCGTGCCTTTTCCCACGTCTTTGGTGGTGAAAAACGGCTCGAAAATTCGAGATAGCGTTTGCGGGTCCATGCCGAAACCAGTGTCTGTTACAGAGAGACAGATGCGCGGGCCCACGGTGGCCTGTGGCTGCCGCTGTACGTGCTGTTTCGTAACCTCTACCAACGCCGTCGAAATGGTGATTTTTCCCCCGGCCGGCATGGCGTCGCGGGCGTTGACGACCAGATTCATGATGACTTGCTCGAGATTGCTTTGGTCGGCGAAAACAGGGGGCAGGTTCTCTGCGAGAGTGCTTTGCAAGTCGATTGGAGCGCCGATTAGGCGGCGGAGCATTTCGTGCAAAATGCGGACGATCAGGTTCAGATCGAGGGAACGCGGCTGGACAATTTGTTTCCGGCTGAAAGTGAGAAGTTGACGCGTGAGTCCAGCAGCACGTTCAGCCGCGAGCGAAACTTGTGTGAGTGACTCAGCCATTTCCTGCTTCAAATCCTTGGCGGCAAGCTGGATGCTGGCGTGGCCTTGGATGACGGTCAGAATGTTATTGAAGTCGTGTGCAACGCCGGCTGCGAACTGGCCGACGGCTTCGAGTTTTTGGGCGTGGCGCAGCTCTTTTTCGAGACGTCGCTGATCGCTGACATCTTGTGTGGCGAGAAGCGCGACGGTTTCTGAGCCGAGTTCGAATGCTTCCGCGGAGACGACGCAATCGCGCAAACCTGAGCTGCGGGTATGCAGTCGGCATTCGTAATTTCGCAACGTGCGAGATTCGCGAAGGCGTGCGAATAGCGTTTTTTGCACGTCCGGTTCTGGACACAATTCCAGTTCCAGCGGAGTGTGGCTGATGACTTCGAGGCGGCGAAATCCGATCATTCCGAGAAAAGCGTCGTTCACGTCGATGAACCGCTCCGTAGCCAGCGACTGGATCGCCATTGGTATCGGACTCGCCTGAAAAACTTTGGCGAAACGTTTTTCGGATTCATCGAGTTCGCGTTCGGTTTGTTCGCGTTCCTGCATTTCCTGGCGCAATCGATTATTGGCCGTTTGTAATTCCTCGGTGCGATGCGCGACGACTTTGTCCAAGCTCGCGAGATGCCCGTGCAAACGATGGCTGACGGTCCACTTTTGAGTGAGCGTGTGGGCGAGTTGAAGCACTTCGATGTTGTCGAAAGGCTTCTTCAAAACGACCAGGCTTTCTGTCTTACCAACCTTGCGAATCATGTCCGCCCACGAGTAATCCGAGTAGGCGGTGCAGATGACGATTTGTAGTTCGGGATTGGTTTCCCAAATGCGGCGAATGGTTTCCACTCCATCCCAGCCGGGCGGCATTCGCACATCGATAAGGGCCATCGCGTAAGGGCGACCTTCCTTGCGCGCTTTCGCGACTTTTTCGAGGCCTTCTTTGCCTTGAAAGGCAGAATCGATTTCGAACTCACCCGAAATCAGCGGCTCGATTTCGCCTCCGAATATCGCTGCAGCTGCGAGATCGAGATCGGTATCTTGCTGCGCGGGGCCGCCAAGAATCTTGCGGATATCCTCATGAATCGAAGTGTTATCATCGACGATCAGGATGCGCTGGTTGCGGTACTCGGCGAAAGCGGTGTCACTCATTTGGCAGCAGGTAATTCCAAGGTAAATGTGGCGCCTCGTCCGGGCCCAGCACTCTTGACAGAAAGCGATCCGCCAATCTCGGTCGCGGCGAGCGCGGCGCTGTGCAGACCGAAACCGTGGCCGTCTTTCTTGGTGGTAAACCCATGCGCGAAAATGCGCGACAAATTTGCTTTCGCGATGCCAACGCCATTGTCCGCGACGGCGATCTGAACGTTGCCGGACTTGCTTCTAACAATCTGCACAACGATACGTTTGCTCTTCTTGGTGCTCTCGCTGACGGCGTATTTAGCGTTGCCAATGATGTTCACGAGAATCTGTAGAACCTTGTGTTTATCCACTCGAACCGGAGGCATATCTGCAAACTCACGGACCACTTCCACGCCATGGCGATTGAGTCCGGCGAAGTTCATTTCCAAAGCATCTTCCGTAAGGCTCGAAGCAGAGCCGACTTCTACCACGCCCGAAACCTTCGCGTAATTTTGCTGAACGGCGACGATGTCCTTGATGTGCCCAATGTTTTTGGACAACGTCTCGGCTTCGCGGATCAGCTCGCCTTGCTCGGTTTCCAAGCGTTCCGCGAGAGAGTAAAGAAACGGCGGCAGCTTCGATCCTTTTACGTCCGTGGTGAGGAAATTCCCGAGGTTTCCGTTCTGCTCCTGCATCAGTTTGCAGACATTGCCCAGATGAGAAATCCGTGAGCGAGTCAGTCGATCCGAGATCAACGAAGCGGACACATTCACGCTGTTCAGGACGTTGCCGACGTTGTGCAAAACACCCGTCGCCACGTCTGCCATGCCGGCCTGCCGGGAAACTTTCATGAGCTCCTGATGTGCCTTCGCGATCTTCTCCTCAGAGACTTTTCGTTCGGTAATGTCCTGCGCGGTGCCGAAGACTTCGATCACACTCCCCTCACTATTTTTTACAGCCGCACCGCGTTGATGCAGCACTCGCTCGGTTTTATCGGGCAGGATAATCCGCTGCTCAAAACTGAAGCTCACGCCTTCCTTCACCGCTTTCTGGAACGTCGTATCGGAATATTTCCGGTCGTTAGGATGCACTCGACGGAGAGCGATATCATAGGTCGCTTCCAACTCATGCGGAGCGAAACCGTGGATGCGATAATTCTCATCCGACCAGCTCATTTTCTCTGTGGCGACGTCCCAATCCCAACTCCCGATGCGGGCGATTTCCTGTGCGGCTGCGAGATGTTGTTCGCTCCGGCGCAATTCCGTTTCCGCGCGCATTCGCTCTGTGATTACCGCTTGCAACGCCGCATTGGCAGCCTGTAAATCCAGTGCCTGCTCCTTTAACGGACCACTGATGCTTCGCGTGATAAACGTCACAAAACCAAATGCCGCGAGGCCAGCCATCGCCGCCACGAGCAAGCTCCGCGTGCGCCGCCATTCGTAACAGCGAATGCGCTTCTCCAGGAGCACATCCAATTCTTCATCGGCCACATTCCAGAGATTGAAACTCGCCTGCCGCGCCTCGCGACCCAGGGCTAGATAATCTGCCGCCGTGATATTTCCGGTACCTGCCGCGAGCGCCTTTGTCTCGGAAATAAAAGCTTCCGACAACTTGCGATAACGCTCTAACTCGGATGGTAAACGCGCCTGTAGACTCGGGCTAATCTCGTAAAAATTGGCGTCTTCATTCAGCCCCGTTTGCAAGCTGCCGACAATGCGATCCAAGTCCGCTTCCTTTAATAACGCCGCGTGAATCGCGAGCTGCTGACGCTCCGCCGCATTCGCCGGATGACTCAAGGCTTCACTTCCATGCGTCATCACGCGAGCCAGCCGATCCTGCGTCTGCGGCAGAGCGAGCAACGTGGCATCCATCAAATAATAGCTATCCAAATCGGGATCCAAAATCAGATTTGAGAGATCGCCGGCGTGCGTAATCATCATCCGGACGTCATCGATGAGATGGAGATGCCGCTCCTGGATCGCAGCTTGATCGATTTGCGTCAGCGACTGGGTTAGTTTTTTCCACTCCGCATGCACAATACTCACGCGGTAATGTTCGCGCTTCCGTTTGGCGAGGCCTTCATCGGTAAATTGAAGATCGGCCCCGATGCGGCTGTCCACGTCCTCAAGATTTGCGAAGACGCGCTCAATTTGCGCCGAGCAATCGCTGAGTGCTTTGGAACTCGCCTCAGT
This sequence comes from Spartobacteria bacterium, assembly GCA_043758065.1. GTDB lineage: Bacteria > Verrucomicrobiota > Verrucomicrobiia > Chthoniobacterales > DASVRZ01 > DASVRZ01. Next base: position 34,740 of record JAYVOE010000142.1, read on the forward strand.
TTTTGCTTCGCGAGCCAGGCTGGCGTGCTCCGGTAATAATTGCAGCAGGCGTTCCAGTGGGCGCTGGTAGGTGTTCCCCTTCATTTCCTGCCGGGCAAATTCGATGTTCGCGTTGATGCCGGTGATGAAAAGATAGAGCATCAACGAGTCGGGCATGACGAAGAAAATGCTGATCAACATCAGCTTCTGCGCGACTTTCAAATTCTGAAACCAGGTCTGAAACGACTTCCAGCGGACTCTGATTTTCGCGAGCGGTCCCGAGGCCTCCGCGGTGGCGAAACCCTGGCCCATCTGGCTGTGGCGAAATTTGTTCACGCCTGCTTCCTAGCAAGAGACGTGCCGCACATCGGACGACTTCTTTTCTGGAAGACGCCAGCGGGCTGGTTTATGGAAACGGCGTGCGACTTTCCTTTTCCTGCTGTTGGAATTCCTCAGGCTGTAAAAACGGCGAGGCGATGCTGGAACAAATTTTGAAACTGGGCTTCGACCACGTCGAGCTCGGACACGGCGTGCGGCTGTCGCTGATGGAAGGGATTCAGCGAGTTTTTGAGCGGGGTGACGTTCGATTCAGCAGCCTGCATAACTTCTGTCCGCTCCCGGTCGAGATCATGCAAGCGTCGCCGAATTGTTATCAATTTACCTCGCATATCGCAGCTCAACGCGAGCGTGCGCTGAAGCTCACGTATCAGACCATCGACTGGGCCGTTCGCCTGCAAGCGCCCAACGTGGTTTTGCATTTGGGTTCCATCCCAATGAGGCCGATCACGGACGAATTGGGCGAAATGATTCTTCAGGGGAAACAGTTTTCCCGGGAGTTTACCCAGAAAAAATTGGCCGCTGTGAAGGAGCGCGAAGAGAAAGCCCCGCTCTATCTGCGCCGGTCCACAGAGGCGTTGAAAAAAATTGCCGCATACGCTGCGGAGCGAAATATCCATCTTGGCGTCGAAAGCCGCGAGGCCTATGAGGAACTTCCAACGGAGCGCGAAATGGTGCCAATCCTCGACGAGATCAATTCGCCTTACGTCGGCTATTGGCACGATTTTGGTCACGTTCAACTCAAGGAAAATCTTTCCTTCGTAGATCATTACGACTGGCTCAGCTCGATGCGCCCCCGTTTGTTAGGCTGCCATTTGCACGACACAAAATGGCCGAACCAGGATCATCATTTACCGGGAGACGGCACGATCGATTATGACCGGTTGATGCCGTTGGTGCCGCCGGAGACGTTCGTGATCTGGGAGCTCAGTCCGAAGCGCAAGGCGGAGGACATCGTCATCGCGCGGGCGAAATGGCTGGAGCGATTCGGCGGGTAGAATCGACTCTGACTCCGATCATTTTTTCATCAGCCAATATTCGAGGCTGTCTACTAGTGCGAGCCAGCTGGCCTCGATGATGTTATCCGAAACGCCGACCGTGCCCCAGGTTTCGTGTCCATCGGTGCTGGAAATAAAGACGCGCGTTTTGGCGGCGGTGCCTTCGTGGCCATCGATGATGCGGACTTTGTAATCCTCCAAACGCACGTTGGCGATTGCGGGATAAAACGGCAGCAATGCCTTGCGCAACGCGCCGTCGATCGCGTTCACCGGGCCGTGGCCTTCCGCAACGGTGTAGGCCGGAGTTCCATGGATATCGAGCTTCACGGTCGCCTCGCACGTTTGCAGCGCGGGCATTTCGAAATGCCTGAAAGTGCAATGGAAAACCAGCAGCTTCCAGAGCGGTTGGTATTGGCCGAGCGCCTTGCGAATGAGCAATTGGAATGAAGCCTCGGCAGCTTCAAACTCATATCCCTCTGACTCCAATCGTTTTACTTCGCTGAGGACTTTGGAAACTTCGGGCGAGCCTTTCACCAAGTCGAATCCCAGCGCCTGGGCTTTCGCGAGAATGTTGCTCTGGCCCGACATGTCGGAGATGACGATGTTTTGCCGATTTCCGACGAGCTTCGGATCGACGTGCTCGTAGCTGCGCGCGAGTTTTTGCACGGCGTGAACGTGGAGCCCGCCCTTGTGGGTGAATGCGGCGGAGCCGACGTACGGCGCGCGAATGTCCGGCGTCACATTGGCGAGCTCGTCGATGAAGAGCGACAACTCGCGCAGCTTCGAGATGTCTGGCACGACCGGGATGCCCATTTTTAGCTGCAAGTTAGGCATCAACGTCACGAGGTTACAATTACCCACGCGTTCGCCGTAACCATTGATTGTGCCTTGCACTTGAGTGGCGCCGGAATGGACAGCCGCAAGCGCATTGGCGACGCCGAATCCGCAATCGTTATGCGTATGAATACCGACGGAAACGCCCAGATGAGCGACGACTTCACGCGTGATCCGGCCGATTTCTTCAGGCAGCGAACCGCCATTGGTATCGCAGAGAACGACGAGGTCGGCGCCGTTGTCCTGCGCGGCCTTGACGGTTGCCAGCGAGTAAGCCGGATCTTCCTTATAGCTATCGAAAAAATGTTCGGCGTCGTAGAGCGTCTCGCGACCTTGTTTTTTTAAATACGCCACCGTCTCGGCAATCATCGAGAGATTTTCCTCCGCCGTAATCCCGAGAACTTCCGTGACATGCAGCAGCCAGGTTTTGCCAACGATGGTCACGGCCGGCGTGCTGGCTTCGAGGAGTTGTCGCACCTGCGGATCTTCTTCGACCGTCATTTTTGCCCGCCGCGTCGCTCCGAAAGCAGTGATCTTTGCGTTTTTCCAAGTGCGCTTGGCCGCTTCCTGAAAGAACGCCTGATCCTTCGGATTCGATCCCGGCCAACCGCCCTCGATGTAATGCACGCCGAAATCATCCAGCTTTTCCGCGACGCGAATCTTGTCCTGCACCGAGAAAGAAATGCCGGTCCCCTGCGTTCCATCGCGGAGGGTCGTATCGTAAATCGTGACGGCGGGCGTGCTCATAAATCGGGAGCGTTACTGAATACCCTCCGGCCCCCGATGGCAAGAACGCAGCCATTTCTCTGCGCTCGCTTCTTCATCCGAGTTCGATTAATACCTCGTAAAACCTTGGCTCGCACGAAATCCAGATCGTCCTCCGCAAAAAAGAAGCACCCGCGCCTTCTTCGCCGCGCGTTCTTCATCCTCGCTCTGTTTTTGGGCGTCGCCTTCGCCATCGTCTGCGTGACCTACTCCTTCCGGGCGTCGCGGCTCGACTTAAAACAAGTCGGCCAAATCCCCGAATGGTCACTCGTTTGCGATGTCAACGGCAATCCCTACAGCCGCCTTTACGGAGAAAATCGCATCCTCGTAAAAATCGACGACGTCTCGCCAAAATTCATCGACGCCCTGCTCGCCCGCGAAGACGCCCGGTTCTACCATCATCCCGGCGTCGATCCGATCGGCATCGCACGGGCGATCGTCCGCAATCTCCTTGGTCGGAAAATGGGCCAGGGCGCTAGCACGATTACCCAACAACTCGCCCGAAATTCCTTTGAGCTTGGCGGGCGCACGCTCGACCGAAAACTGCTCGAAGCCTTCGTAGCGTTTCGCATCGAATCCGAGTTCACCAAACGCCAGATTCTCGAAAATTACATCAATCGCATTTACTACGGCTCCGGCTATTACGGACTCGAAACCGCGACGCTCGCTTACTTTAACAAGCACTGCAAAGACCTGACTACAGGTGAAGCCGCGATGATGGCCGGCCTCATTCGTAGTCCGAATCGATTCTCGCCGCTGCGCCATCTCGAAGCCGCCAAACGCGAGCGCGATACCGTTCTAACTCGAATGGTTTCTTTAAAAAAAATCACCGAACGCGAGGCGGAAAAAGCGCGCGACATGCCGATCAAAGTCGTCTCGTCAAAATCCACGGCGGTTCAGGAAAACTACGTGATGGACGCCGTCGACGAAGAACTCCGCATTCTCCTCGACCAGGATCAGCTCGATGACGGCGGGATGAAAATCTACACGACGATCCATCCAGATTTACAAAAAGTCGCGCAGCAAGCGCTCGACGAACAACTCACCGAAATCGAGAAACGTCCTGGCTACAACCACCCAAAACGATCCGAGTTCGATCCGACTCTGTCGCAAGACACTGACTATTTGCAGGGCGCGGTCGTCGCCATTGACAACCGCACCGGCGGAATCTGCGCCATGGTTGGCGGGCGTGATTACGCTCAAAGTCGATTCAATCGCGCATTGCTGGCGCGGCGTCAGGTCGGCTCGACGATCAAGCCATTCATCTACGCGTCCGCATTTTCCAATGGATTGCTGCCCTACTCAAATGTTAGCGACGCACCGATCGAGAGCGGCGAAGTCACCGAAGCGCAAGACTGGCATCCAGGAAATTCTGATGGGACTAACAAAGGAATCTTGCCCGCTCGTGACGGACTGATTCTCTCGCGAAACACGATGACCGTGCGTGTTGGCGAATTCGCCAAGCTCGAAAATGTCCGCAAACTTGCATCCCGCGCCGGCATTTCCGAAATGCCCGATTTCCCATCGTCATTTCTCGGCTCTTTCGAGGAAACGCCGCGAAACGTGACTGCCGCGTATTCGGTTTTTCCAAATCACGGGAGTCGCAAACAAGCCTACTTGATCGAGCGCATCGACGACCGTTTGGGAAATCCAGTTTATCGCGCGGCGCACATCGAGACAAAAGCGATGGATCCCGGCGCGGCTTGGGTGACGACGACTGCGCTCCGCGAAGTGATGATTCGCGGAACCGGGGCGACCGCGAAATCACTCGGCTTTACGAAGCTGGCCGCGGGAAAAACCGGCACGACCAACGACTACAAAGATGCCTGGTTTGTTGGCTTCACAAAGTCTCTCACCTGCGGCGTCTGGGTGGGTTTGGACAAACCTGCGCCCATCGTGTCACGAGGTTACGGAGCGACGCTGGCCCTTCCGATCTGGACGAAAGTGATGAATGCCGCGCCGCCAAAACAGTATCCGGCCGATGAGTTTTCGCCCGGCGTTAAGCTGGAAAGAGTGATCCTCTGCGCCGCCTCGAATGCGGCGGCCACAGACGGGTGCGTCGGTGCGGGAACCAGCTACACGATGGATTTGCCCACGAGTTTGATCCCAACAAAAGTTTGCCCGATCCATGTCGGAAATTTAGCTGACGCCGTCAAAGGCACCGAGCTGAACGATGGCGCGTCCTCGTTTCCGACGCGGATCGTCGACAGTATTTTCAAAATGTTCCGTCGCAAGAGATGATTGGAACTCGACTCACTTTTTAACTCGCGAGGACAGTTGTTTCGCTGGGCGTCTCCATAGTTTCAAACGCCGTATATTTCGACCGAAGATTCGCCGGGAGTATTGCCTGAATATGCACCCCAGCCTCGGTGTATTCCGTCGCGAGCACCTGCGCCTTTTGATGCAGTAGCGCCAGCAAATCTGCACGATCCACCGGCAATGTCAGATCCATCCGCTGCACCCGATCGGCCAGCATGATGCCGCATTCGTGCATCAACTCGTCGAGGCCTTCGCCCGTGTGAATGCTCATAAAAAGCGCCTTCGGAAAATGTTTTCGGAGAAAGCTTTTTTGCGCCTCGCCATTCGGCTGGGCGGCGAGTGCGTCGATCTTATTGAAAACCGTGATCACGCGTTTCTCATCCGCATGCAACTCGGCCAGCACCTTCATCGTCGTGTTATGAAAACTGATCACCTCCGGGTGACTCGCGTCCAGCACATGAATCAAAAAGTCCGCGAGCACGGCTTCTTCCAGCGTCGCCTTGAAGGCTTCCACCAATTTGTGCGGCAACTTGCGAACAAATCCAACGGTGTCCGTCAGCAGCATTCCCTGGCCGCTCGGCAGGTCGATACGCCTCGTAGTCGTGTCTAAAGTGGCAAACAATTTATCTTCCACCAGCACATCCGCGCCGGTCAATTTTTTCAGAAGCGAAGATTTTCCTGCGTTCGTGTAGCCGACAATCGCCGCATTCGGCAGCGGCATTTTCACCCGGCTTTTGCGCCGAGTTGCACGCTGGTCGCGCACTTTCTTGAGCTCATCCTTAATCTTTTCAATCTGGGTTCGGACGAGACGTTTATCCGTTTCGAGCTGACTTTCACCGTCGCCTTTGGCACCGATGCCGCCGCCTTGTTTACTCAAGTGCGACCATGCGCGCGTCAAACGCGGGAGGCTGTATTGCAACCGTGCGAGATCCACTTGCAGCCGCGCTTCACGCGTGTGTGCGCGGGCGTTGAAAATATCCAGGATCACTTCCTGACGATCGATCACAGCCATGCCAGTCAGCTTTTCGAGATTCCGCTGCTGCGCGGGCGTGAGTTCATTGTCGAAAATAACCACGTCCAGCTCGAGCGCTTTCGCCTTGTCGGCGATTTCCTGCGCCTTGCCGGTGCCGATATACATGTGAGCTTGCGGCTTCAAAATGCGCACCAGTATCTTCTCAAAAACCGGCACACCCAGCGTGTCTACCAGCGCCGCCAATTCCTCGAGAAGGCTTTCTGCTTCCTCCGCGCTTTCCCGGCCCGTGAATACGCTCACCAGCATTGCGCGGGTCACCATCCGCGGCTTGTCGACAATGTTATGCATGCCTCAAATAAACCATAGAAGCGCCCGCGGCGACATGGGGAATTCCACTGAAAGGTTGTCATCCGTATCGCTGGCGATAACGTCATTCGAGGAATGTGCGCGTCGATTTTGGATTCTATTTTTTCGTGGGCGGACGGGCAGCCCGAACGTGAGGCCGTGGTTTTTCAGTCGAGTTCCAGTGATATCACGCGGCTCAGTTATGCGGATTTGCGTCGTGAAGTTATCCAACGTGCTGCTGATTTTTCTCATCTGTCGCCGAGCAGTCGGGTGGGATTAATTGCTGCGCACGGCCCAGAGTTTTTGGTTGAGGCGCTCGCCATTTTACATGCCGGACATTGCCTCGTGCCGATTGGCGGGCATCTTTCGGAAAATGATCGCGATGAATTAGCCGAGCGCGCGGGAATTCATGCGCTGCGCATGGAACGGCGTCTTACGTCGCGTTCAGGAACGCCAATCGACTTGAACTCGGATGAAAATTTCCGCGCCTTGCATCCTGCGTATTTGCGCTTCACTTCCGGCAGCACAGGCCAGCGAAAAGGCGTTTTGCTCGGCCATAAAACGTTGCTCGGGCGCACCGCCGCGGCGAATGCACGGTTGCGGATTTCCGACCGTGATCGCGTTTTGTGTTTGCTCCCGATGGTGGATCATTTCGTCGTTTCGATTCTGCTTTATCTGCGATATGGAGCGACGGTTTTGCTCGTGGAAAACGACGCGGACGCGGTTGATTTCGCTGAAACTCAAATGGCCACCGTTCTTTACGGCGCGCCCAGGCAATTTCGCAGCTTTTGTCGTCCGTTGCCGTACGTCCGACTGGCGGTCTCGACGACGCAGGGTTTGTCGAAACCGCTGGCGGAAAGATTTTTAGACCGGACTGGAATTCCACTCACGCAAGCGCTCGGAATCATCGAAGCCGGGCTTCTCACGTTGAATGAAAAACACGCGGCATTCGAGCCACTGTTGGCCGGTGAGCCGATGCCAGATTACGAAATTTCCATCGCCGGAAATCCCGGTGGTCCAGGAGAAATTTTTGTCGCTGGCCCTGGTTTGCTGGACGCTTATGTTTCGCCGTGGCGTCCGCGAGCATCGCTCCTTTCGGATCGGGGATTTCCCACCGGAGATCATGGCTGGCTCGATGAAAATGGCGTTCTCCATCTGGTCGGGCGGACGAAGAATCGGATCGAACTCGACTCAGTTTCCTATTTCTGCGAGGAGATCGAGGCGTTGATCAATGAACATCCGCTGATCGAGGAGAGTCTCGTGACCCTGCGGAATCATCAGCTCTGCGTGCAAATTGTCGCCCCAGACGACGAATCAATCCTGCCCTGGATTCGCGAGAAAATGTTTTTCCTCTCGGTGCCGCTCGGGATGGAGCGGGTGGACTCCCTGCCGCGGACGGCTACGGGAAAGCTGGCGCGCTGCTAGCTATTTCCGGCGAACAACCTGCCGGGTGTAGCTGTTATCGATGACGTCGCGGAGACGTTCGCCGCTGATGACGTTATTCGTGACGAGATCGATATTGCGATCAGGGCCGATGACTACGACCGCGAACTTTTCATTGGCGAGTCCGTAGCTGGCAGCGACTGCCTGCGGATCGTTTGCATAAAGAAATGGGATGTCGGATTCCACGACGCCGGGTTCTTTGGTAAAAGCGGCAACTAGGAGAGCCTCGCGTCCGGCATATTGACGGTAAAGCCGCTGGACGTTTTTGAGTTCTTTTTTGAATGCACCCGATTTTGGCGACGGCGCGATGATCAAAATCACCGGCTGATTAACGAGCGAGCCGAGTCCTTTGGAACTCCCGTTGAGACTTCCCCAAGTGAAATCTGGCGCTGGACGGACGACTTCGCCAAAAGCCGAACAGGCGAAGACGGCAGTGAGGAATAGCGGGACTAATTTTTTCATCGGAGTTGCATCAGACTCGCATGATTTCGGCTTCTTTCGACTCAATATGCGCGTCGATGGAGGCGACGAATTTGTTCGTCAAATCCTGGATTCCTTTTTCAAGATCGCGCTGCTGATCCTCGGTAATCGTGGCGTCGGATTTCAGTTTTTTAACTTCCGCAATGCCGTCGCGCCGGTTGGAGCGAACGCGCACGCGAGCTTCCTCAGCCATTTGTTTGACGGATTTCACCAAGTCTTTGCGACGTTCTTCGGAAAGCTCGGGAATGGGCATGCGGATGAGTTTTCCATCGCTGATCGGGTTGATGCCGACTTTTGATTCTTTGATACCGCGTTCGATGTCTTTCATGGTCGATTGGTCGAATGGCTGGA
>JAYVOE010000143.1:0-7718 GCA_043758065.1 Spartobacteria bacterium
TGCCATTGACCTTGGCGGCACCATTCAGGCCACCGCATTCCAGACCGGCCAATACGACTACCTAACGGTATCCGGCACCACTGCGCTGGCGGGAAATCTAGCCATTCGACTCATTAACAGCTTTACCCCGTCGAACGCCACCACCTTCACGATTCTCAACTCCACAGCCACACTTTCCGGAACATTTTCTAACGTTGTTTTCGGCACTCGCCTCACCACGACTGATGGGAAGGGCAGTTTTTTCGTCAATAAATCTGTTAACGACGACGTTGTCTTGAGCGGTTTCTTGAACCCTCTGGAAACTTGGCGGCAATCCTACTTTGGCACCTCCGCTACTAACACAGGGAATGCCGCCGATTTGGCAGACCCTGATGGCGATGGACTCGTCAATATTACCGAATTTGCCTACGGCCTAAATCCGCTTGTTAATAGCATCGGCACCATCAGCGTCAGCGGTAGCAGTATCCTTAATCGAGGCACCCCCACCGTAAGCCTCAGCAACACCACTTTCGGAGTCAACTACCTCGCCGTTTTTGGACGTCGCAAAGATTACCTTGCATCGGGGCTGAGCTACACGGTGCAATTCAGCGGCGATCTTTCCATCTGGCAAAACAGCACGGCCACTCCGACGGTCATCGCCTCCGATGCCGAGATCGAGGCAGTTACCGTGCCCTATCCGTTCTTCCTCAATAACGGAGCTAAAGCGCAATTCTTCCGGCTGAACATCTCCAGACCCTAACGCCCTTCTATTTCCTGCCGAAAAATGAAATTTGCACTCCGACCTCTGTTTACCACTGGTTTGTTTCTGGCGTGCGTGCCGCTACTTTCAGCGGCGGTCACATACAGCAATCTCCAAGATATCGCCATACCCACAGATTTTAGTGGAGTGTTCCTCGATCTCGATACTGGGAGTACGAGCACAACGAGCTTTACGGGTTGGGATATCAATCCTTTCTTCGGTGGTGTTGGCCTTGCTAACAGTAGCAATTTCCAACCCGCACGCATCGGCACGGGCAACCTCGAACGCGACCTGCGTTTTGACTCAGGGAATTTAATTTCTAACAACCTCAACTATGCCTCTGGCCCGGGCGGTTCTGGTGATTCCGGCTCGGAGCATTTGGGTTTGGCCGCCGATCAATTTCAGGCGGGCAACGATGCCTATCTCGGATTTCGTTTTTACAAGAACGATAGTAGCGGCCCTTTTTATGGGTGGATGCGTCTAACTCTCACTGCCAATACAAATGGTGCCAGAATTCGCGATTGGGCTTATGAAAACACGAGCGGCACCGGCGCCGTCACGGGTCGCATTGAGCAGAGTTCCATCGTTGCAGGTTTGCAAACCATCACCGTTTCTCCCGGCAGCAGTGAGAGCTTTGATCTGGGATCGACCTTGATTGACTCCGGCAATGTCACGAATCAACTCTTTAAAAACGGGGCTGGCACCACCAACCTCGTCATTGCTAACAGCTTCACCGGGAGCACAACCATCAACGGCGGTATTCTATCCGCAGCGGCGGCTGGTGCTCTTGCGAACACGAGCAACATTCGCGTGAATGCAAACGGCACCCTTCTCCTTGCCGGCAGTGGCAACCGTCTGGGAGATACTAGCTCGCTCACCTTGGCGGGGGGCACTTTTGACACTGGAGGCCTTTCCGAAACAGTAGGAGCTCTAACCTTAAGTTCGGACTCTATCTTAAACCTACGCAGCGCGGGTGTTGTTCGTTTTGCAGTCAGTCAAACTTCTACCTGGAGTGGGGTTCTCAGCATCTGGAATTGGACTGGAAATCTCAGCGGCGGAGGTGCTAGTCAAATTTTTGTCGGAAACGATCAGAGCGGACTCAGCGCCAGCCAACTTTCCGAAATCAGTTTTTACAGCGGCAGTGGCACCGGCTTTCTTGGCACGGCCCGCCTCAATGCGAATGGCGAAATCATTCCAGTTCCGGAACCAGCCACCTGGTTAGGTGGCGGTCTCTGGCTGGCTGCGATAGGCCGTCATTTCGTTAGAATCTTCGCTATAAAAATTTATCGATTGGTGTTCTGTTAGCGCCCCTTCCCACGGTTTCTTAAGACGTCGCGTGACTTCACCCTAACTCGAATGATAAAAAACTCATTCAAGTTAGATCGCATTCATCTCACGCTTATCTGTCAGTAATACTATGAAATATCGCAAACTAGGTAACACGGGAATCGACGTTTCCATTCTCGCATTTGGAGGCTCGTCCCTCGGCGGCGCATTCCGCGACATCGACGAATCCGAAGGCATTCGCACCGTCCACACCGCCATCGATCACGGCATTAATCTCATCGACACCGCACCTTACTATGGCGCAACCACCGCGGAGACAGTGTTAGGCAAAGCCTTGCGAGAAATCCCTCGAGAGAAATACCTCTTGGCCACCAAAGTCGCGCGATATGGAGCCGAGCAAAAAGACTTTGATTTCTCTGCTGAGCGAGTAACCAGGAGTGTCGATGAAAGCCTTGCACGACTAGGTGTGGATTACGTCGATTTTATCCAAGTGCACGACATGGAGTTTGGTAGCATTGAGCAGATTATTCATGAAACAATTCCGGCATTGCGCAAAGTCCAGGCTGCGGGCAAGGCGCGCTTCGTGGGCATCACTTGTCTGCCAGTAAGACTTTTCCGTGAAGTAATGGATGCAGTCGAGGTCGATCAGATCCAGTCTTATTGCCGCTACTGTTTAAACGACACTTCGTTGGGAGACTTACTGCCAGAGTTACAGGCACGTGGCGTGGCGATCTTTAATTCGGCTCCATTAGCTATGCGACTTCTCAGCGACAAAGGTCCTCCCGACTGGCATCCCGCGCCTGCGGAACTTAGAGCCAAGTGCGCAGAAGCCGCTGAGTTTTGCAAAAAAAGTGGTTCGAGTTTGAGTCAACTCGCACTTCAGTATTCCGTCGCGAATCCTCAGATCCATACTAACATCGTCGGCACAGCCAACCCGGATCGGATCCTGCAAAATATTCGTGAAATCGAAGAGCCACTCGACGAAGAACTCCTCGCTGGCGTTCTGGAAATTCTATCACCTGTTCATAACATGACCTGGCTCTCGGGCCGTCCGGAAAACAACTAAGCTATGCTAAAAACAGGCGTCCTCAATCCAGCGATTAACTCGCTGCTCAGCCGTGTGCGACACACGAACATGCTGGTCATCGCTGATCGTGGTTTTCCATTTTGGCCTAACATCGAGACCATCGATATTTCACTCGTGGACGGCATTCCCACCGTGCTGCAAGTGCTCGAAGCGATTCGCGGAAATTTCGCCATCGGAAAAGCCTTCATGGCTAGTGAGTTTCTCGAAAACAACTCCGAGGCCACGCAATCCAAATTTCAAGCGGCAGTCGAAATTCCCATCACTTTTGAGTCCCATGAAACTGCGTTCAAAAAGCGCGTGCCCAATGCCATCGGATTGATCCGCACGGCAGACCTCACCCAATACGCAAACATTATCCTGGTATCCGCCTAATCCATTTATGCGAGCTACCCAACTCACCGCACCCGGAGTTCTTTCGCCTGTTGAAGTATCTACACCTTCGGCACCTGCCGCTGGCGAAGCGCAAGTCCGCGTGCATCGCATCGGCGTTTGCGGCACCGATATTCACGCCTTCGGAGGCAAGCAACCCTTCTTCACTTACCCGCGCATTCTAGGTCACGAGTTAGGTGTGGAAGTCATCGCTGTCGGTGACGGTGTTACTAACATCAAGCCCGGTGATCGTTGCTCGGTCGAGCCTTACATCAACTGCCAGAAATGTATCGCGTGCCGATCGGGAAAACCGAATTGCTGCACTCAGATCCAAGTCCTCGGAGTGCATGCCGATGGCGGAATGCGCGAGCAATTCAACATGCCGGCGCGCAAGTTGCATCCGTCCATCAAGCTTCCATTCGATCAACTCGCACTCGTGGAAACACTAGCCATCGGCGCACATGCCGTCGAACGCGCGCAAGTTCAACGCGGCGAATTGGTGTTAGTCATCGGGGCGGGGCCAATCGGACTCGCAGCCATGCAGTTTGCCGTGGAAAAAGGTGCGGAAGTCATTGTGTTAGATATCAATGAAACTCGGATCAGTTTTTGCCAGAGCCAACTCGGCGTGCCGCACGCGATCAACGGCGCGCGCGAAAATGTCCTCGAATCTCTCCAGCGAATCACCTCCAACGATCTGCCCACGGTCGTGTTTGATGCGACTGGAAATCCGAAGTCGATGATGGGTGCATTCGAGTTTCCAGCCAATGGCGGACGACTTGTCTTTGTCGGATTGTTTCCGGGTGACGTGACTTTCAACGACCCGAATTTTCATCGTCGCGAACTCACTCTCATGGGCAGCCGCAATGCGCAGCCGGAAGATTTTACCCGCATCATTCAGCTCATTGAAAACGGCCGCATCGACACCACTCCCTGGATCACGCACCGCGCGTCCTTCGACGACGTAGCGACGGTATTTCCCGGATGGACGTTACCCGAAACCGGCGTCATCAAAGCCATGATCGAGCTATGATGCGGATCGATGCCCACCATCATTTCTGGAAATATTCCGTCGAGGAATATGGCTGGATCGACGAGGAAATGGCCGCGATTCGTCGCGACTTTTTGCCAGACGATCTCCAACGCGAAATCAACGCCGCTGGTGTCGATGGCGTTGTCTCGGTACAGGCGCGCACGTCGCTCGACGAAACCCGCTGGCTCCTAACATTCGCCGATCAGCACGAATTTATTCGTGGCGTTGTTGGCTGGGTGCCTTTGACTGCGGCCAATTTGTCGGATGAACTAGCCGCGCTCAAAGTTTCTCCCAAGCTGCGTTCCGTGCGCGAAATCTGTCAGGGCCAACCTGCGGGATTCATGTTGCGTCCAGAGTTTCTCAAGGGAATCGGATTGTTAGAAAAATTTCAGTTGGCTTACGACGTATTGATCTTCGAACGGCAACTTCCGGAGACGATCGAGTTTGTCGATCGTTTTCCTAACCAAATCTTCATTCTGGATCATCTGGCAAAACCTCGAATCCGCGATTACGCGCTTGAGCCTTGGGCGGAAAATCTTCGCGAACTCGCTCGCCGTCCCAATGTCTATTGCAAAGTCTCCGGCATGGTCACGGAGGCGGATTTCCACGGCTGGACGGAGCCGCAACTCGCACCTTATTTTGAAACCGCGCTCGATGCTTTCGGACCCTCGCGCTTGATGTTTGGTTCCGATTGGCCGGTCTGCGAAGTGGCGTGCAACTACGCGCGCTGGCACAGCTTGGTCACACGTTGGTGCGCGGCACTTTCTTCATCCGAGCAAGAGCGGATTCTAGGCGGCACGGCTGTGGAAGCCTACGGTTTACAGTGAACGACGCCGCTAAATGGCGCGCGCCGATTTCACTCTAACTCGACTCAGAAAACCGGGGCTAACTTTTCGCTGCGCGGCAGAAAATAGATTCGCACTGCAAAGTTATCCCGATTCCATCGCGTTATTCCGCTTGCCAACGCTGGGAAATCCGCGTCATCTGCATCTTCTAAACCACCCTACTAACGTATGCAAAACAACCGGGAAACAACCTCAGAAACTTCCTCCATGTCTTATCCGTGGATAGCCGACCTCGGCGACGGAAATTACAAAAACCCCGTGCTGCATGCCGACTATTCTGACCCGGATGTGATCCGCCACGGAGACGATTTTTGGATGGTCGCTTCCAGTTTTAATTGCACGCCCGGACTCCCGATTTTGCATTCGCGCGATCTCGTTAATTGGGAGTTGGTGAACCACGCCATCCAGCAAGTGCCGCATCCGCGCTACGCTGAGGTGCAACCCGGTTGCGGCGTCTGGGCGCCGTCGATCCGCTTTCACGCTGGACTTTTCTGGGTTTTCTTTCCGATGCCCGACGAAGGAATCTACGTCACAAACACCTCAGACCCGCGTGGAAATTGGGCCGAGCCTTGGCTGCTGCAAGAGGCGAAAGGCTGGATCGATCCGTGCCCGTTTTGGGACGACGACGGCCAGGCGTATCTCGCCCACGCTTATGCAAATTCGCGCTCTGGAAAAAAGGAGCGCATCCACATTCGCCCGATGTCGCCGGATTGCCGCACTTTGTTAAGTGAGGGGATGGAGGTTTTTCACACGCCGCATCATCTCTATCTCGAAGGTCCGAAACTGCACAAACTCAACGGCTGGTATTACATTCTGGCACCCGGCGGCGGCGTTCAGACCGGCTGGCAGGTCGCGTTTCGTTCGCGCAGCATTTGGGGCCCTTACGAAGAAAAAGTAATTTTAGAGCAGGGTTCCACCGATATTAACGGCCCGCATCAAGGCGCGTTGATCGATCTCGAAAACGGCGACTGGTGGTTCATGCATTTCCAAGACAAAGGCGCGTTCGGCCGGGTCGTTCATTTGCAGCCAGTCCATTGGGAAAACGATTGGCCGCTCGCCGGTGTCGATCACGACGGCAACGGCGTCGGCGAACCCGTGTTCACTTGGAAAAAGCCCGCCGCCGGAGCTGATTCGCCGGTCCGTGTGCCAGAAACGAGCGACGAATTTTTTTCCAATCGACTTGGATTGCAATGGCAGTGGCACGCGAACCATCAGACCGATTGGGCGTCGCTCAGTGCGCGGCCCGACTGGCTGCGACTGATGTCCCGGCCCCTTCAGAATAGCGATCTCGGACGCTTGCCCAATTTCCTCGGACAGAAATTTCCAGCGCTGGGTTTTACGGTTGAGACACTCCTCGATTTTGCCAATGGATCGCCGGGCGACATCGCTGGGCTTGCCGTTCTTGGTGGAAACGGTCACGCCGCGATTGCCATTCGGAAAACGGAAGACGGCAACGAACTCGTCTTCATCAAAAACGGCGAACTGGAATCGTTCGGCCCGTGCACTTCGGCTCAGATCCGCTTAAAAATACAGGTGAGTTCCATCGGAATCTGCCGCTTTCTTTCCGCGACGCCGAGCGACGCTTTTGCCGCGCTCGCCCGCACTTTTCAAGCAACCGAAGGCGGCTGGATTGGAGCGAAAGTCGGCTTGTTCAGCGCGAGCCCAAGCGGAGTGGTAACCGGTTCCGCAGACTTCGATTACTTCCGATTCTCCTAGGAACGCTGCTCGGTCAGCCAGAGGCAGGCCGAAGCGATTCGCGGATAATATTTGCTGCCGATCGCCACGCCGGAATCGCTTAAAATCTGATCGCACATCGCCATCGCGCCGCAGCCGGGCGTCTGTTGCCAATGCGCGTGAATCCGATCGGACTCCGCTGCAATTTTCGAGATGGATTTTGGGAAAAGCTCGCGCGTGACGAATTGCGCGAGAGCGATTTTGCTCATCCAGGTGTTGCGGCTGGTGCTGGAAAGTTTCCATCCGCCGCTCACTGGATCGATGCAAACCCCGGGTTGCAGCGCGTTGCTGAGATGCGTTTCGAGTTGATCTAACAATTTCCCGAAGCGGCCGTTTCTAGCTAACACATCGTTCATTCCGAGGAACAACGGGAACGCGAGGCCTTCCACGGCGGGGAGAATTCGGGAGCGATTTCCGTTCTCGAAAACTGCCGGGAAAAATCCGGAGTCTTCCTCGAAATAGCTAGACAGAGTTTTAGCTAGGAGATCGGCGGTGTTAGCAGATTCACTGCTCTCGCTAGTTAGACCTAACATCGCAAATGCACGCTCCAGAAGCAGCCAGGCGGCCCATGTTTTCACTGCGAGATAAAGGTTATTCCTCGCCTGGCCGAGACTTACATCCAGCGAA
>JAYVOE010000144.1:0-7695 GCA_043758065.1 Spartobacteria bacterium
CTTCGTCCCAACATTGGGCAATCTCCATCAGCCGTTGAACCATCATTTCCGGCACCCGAATTACAGCGGTTTTACCTGATCTCCACTTGCGTTGGAAGCTGGTTGAGGAAGTTGCCATTTCCCTTGTTACACGGGAATCGCTCAGGGGCAACAGGTTTAGTAATTCAGAAACATAATTCTTTAGTTGCGACGCTATGCCTTCCTTGATCCTACGTACGTATATGGTGATTTTTTAGAAAAAATGCTTCACAAATAGCATGTTTCCCCGCTAACTCAGACGCTATCTAAAAATATTATGCCTGACCAACCAATCGACCCTAACTCCGCTCCGATTCCCCCTGTGCCAGTGCAGCCGCAACATTCCACTCCGCAGGCATTTCATCAGGCGGAGTTGGAGACGGTCAAAAATGCCGAGAGTCTTACTCGCAGCGCGGATTTGTTTGCTCCAGCGGCTTCGCCGTGTTGCAACCTCTAGCAGTCGTCCCGGAGGTATTGCTAACCTACCTGCGCCTTCCGCTCGTCTGCGAATTGATGGACCTCCACACCAGCGCTAGCCTCTACCCTGCAATCAGCGAAACCGACTTGCTGAAACTTCCTTTCCCGGACCTTCCCGCGAAAGCGTCAAAAACAATCGTGACAACAGTTCGCTCTGCTCACACCGCACGCCACCGCGTACGCACCCTCCTCGCAGCCGCTCAGCGCGCCGTGGAAATCGCCATTGAGCAGAATGAGCAGGCAGCACGCGTTTTCCTGGCGGAACTTTCAACGTGAACGATCAACCCGAACCTTCATCAGCCGAGCCGGCGATTAGTCATCGCTTTCTCGACGAAGCCGGGGACACGAGCTTCTACGGCAAAGGCCGGGTGCCGATCCTCGGACAGCAAGGCGTATCGTTGAGTTTTGCCATCGGCATGGTGAAGTTCAAAGGCGATCTCGCTGCCGTGCGTGCGACCATCCGCGAGATGCAAGCGGGAGTGGTTGCCGACCCTTATCTCAAGAGCATCGCCAGCGTGGCGAAGAAGGCGGCGGGACGAGGTTTCTTTTTCCACGCCACAGATGATCCGCCCGAAGTGCGGGAGCGGTTTTTCAAATTTATCCAGGCGCTCGATTGCACTTGCGAAGTGATTGTGGCGCGGAAGAAACCGTCCATCTTCGCTCGAAAACATCACAACCAGGAATCCGAGTTCTACGCAGATGTGCTTTCGCACCTGCTCAAGAACAAGCTGCATCTCGGCCAAAAGATCGTCCTGAACATTGCGGAACGCGGGGCCAGCACCCGGAACGCCAACTTGGAATGGGCGCTCACCAAAGCGGTGGAGCGCTTTGAGAAGAAGTGGAACAAGGAAGACATTTGCTCTTCGGTCGTCTTCAATGTGCAGAATCATTACACCGAGCCGTTACTGAACGTGGCGGATTATCTTTGTTGGGCCGTGCAGCGAGTTTTCGAACGCGGAGAGACACGCTATTACGACTTCCTCGGTAATCGGATTCGTCTAGTGGTCGATCTGTATGATTCCGCCAACTACGTCGGAAGCCGTCACTATTACCAAAGGAAACACCGCCTCACCGCCATAAATAAAATCAGCCCGCCAACGCCCTAAGAGGGATACCCCTCGACGACATGGAGTCGGATTTCAGGCGCGGCAGGCCGGCTACAATGTAGCCACAATGTACTCCAATGTGCCACAAAGTATTACTGAGTATCACTCAGTATTGCTGGTTTCATAGATAACAGCGTCAAAAAGATATTTACGCACAGGAGCCTCGTTGCTACAAAGAAGCTTCTTCAAACAACCTCGTAAAACATTATGCCCGACCAACCAATCGACCCTAACTCCGCTCAAATTTCTCCAGAGTCCACCCCGCAACATTCGACTCCGCAGGCGTTTCATCAGGCGCAGTTGGAGACGGTCAAAAATGCCGAGAGTCTTGCTCGCAGCGCGGTGAAGCCGGAGCATCAGGCGAAGCTGGTTTCCGAAGGGCTGCGGGCGGCGACGCCGACGGATTTGCTCGCCGCTTGCAAGCAGTGGCGCAAGCTCAGTGGCGAGGCGGTGGATGCCACCGGGAATCGCATCGAGGCAACGGCGGAAGGTGCGGACGACGAGACGCTGCTCAAGCAGGAAGTGGAGTATTACCGGGGTAAATGTCGGCTGGCGATTACGCAGAATCCGCAGTGGAGCACGGCTCAGAAGGATGCGCTGAAGGCGCGGTATTTCATCAATGTGGACATTTTCGGCAACGAAGGAAATGCGGGGCAGAGCGTGCAACTGATTCTCGACCACGCAGCGGCAGATGCGTTGCCAGCGGCGACTCCCGAGAAATTGGCGGCGTCAGCTTCGGCGCTGAAAGCTTTTGTGGACAGCCCATACCCGCAGAACGATGCGCAGACGGAGGCCTCGAAGAAACGCAAACTGCGAGAGGCGACATTTGCCGATGTGATGCGGCTGCGTCAGGAGATTCAGCATTGCGCGGATGCGGCGTATCCCTGGTGGAAGGATGAGAATATCGCTTACCGCAAAGAATTTCTCATCCCCGTGGGCCGGCCTTTTACGGCTTAAGTGGCGAGCCGCGGATGGACGCGGATGAAACGCGGATGTTTTGCTGAGTGGCTTGCACTCGTTACCAAGTTGCACTTGGTAATGCCGTTGTCTTCGAAGTTGCACTTCGAGGCTGCAACGCAGTCGGGAGCTAACTCATTCAGTTCACGCGAAAGGCAGTGCAACTGCCAGGACAAGTGCGTTCCCAATTACAAATTGGGAACGAGGGAGCGCGTCTATAGTTGAGTAGGCTCTAACTCCGCTGAAAACTCCGTCGCCTCGGGAGGCAAGATCTGACGGGGAACTCAGGGAAACGTCAGATAGGTGTAGTCTTTCAGGCCTTTTTCGTAGTGGCCGAGGAGGCGCATGGCTTCATTGGGCTTCAAGCGGTCGGATTTGATTGCCGCGTCCACCTGGGCTTTGACGAGCCGCATGAGTTCGTTGGTGTTCCACTGGGTCATACCGAGAACGTGGCCAATCGTGCTGCCGGAAATGGTTTCCTCGATGTAGAAACCGTCCTCTTCGTCCTCGTCGAGGAAGACATGGGCCTCGTTGACGCGGCCGAATAAATTGTGCAGATCGCCCATGATGTCCTGGTAGGCGCCCATCAGAAAAAACCCGAGATAATACGGCTGGCCCGGCTGTAATTTATGCAGCGGCAAGGTTCCTTTGACGTCTTCGAGGTCGATGAATTTGCTGACTTTGCCGTCGGAATCGCAGGTGATATCCACCAAAGTCCCGTTGCGATCGGGGTGTTTGTCGAGGTGGTGGATCGGCATGATCGGGAACAATTGCCCGAGTGCCCAGTGATCCAGCAGCGACTGGAAAACGGAGAAGTTGCACAAATATTGGTCGCCCAGCGCCGTCTCCAGGTCCTTCACTTCCTCGGGAACGTAGCGCAGTCCTTTGCAATGCTGCACGATCTCGGTGGCGATCTGCCAATAGACGGTCTCGATTTTTGCCTTGTGCTCGAGTTCGAGCAGGCCGAGGTCGAACATCGCGAGCGCTTGATCGCGGATTTGCACGGAATCGTGGAGACTTTCCATGCGGTTTTGACGGGAAAGGTTGCGCTGAATTTCGAGAATATCCGACACCAGTTTGATGTCATCCGCCTCTAACTCGACTGGCTTTTTCGTTTTGCTCTTCTCGATCGCGCCGAACGCCTCGACCAACAAAATACTGTGATGCGCCACGATCGCGCGGCCGCTTTCGCTGATAATTACCGGATGCTCCACGGCCTCGGAGTCGCAGACTTCCATGATGTTGTAAACGATGTCGCGCGCGTATTCCTGCGTCGTGTAATTCATCGACGACTCGAAAGCCGTCCGACTTCCATCGTAATCAATCCCAAGCCCGCCGCCGACATCCATGAAGCCCATCGTGTGGCCCATTTTCGCCAGCTTGGCGTAGAACCGCGTCGCCTCGCGCACGGCGCGTTTGATCACGCCAATGTCCGGCACTTGCGAGCCGACGTGGAAATGGACGAGCCGCAGACAGTGCGCAAGCCCTTCTTTCTTTAACAACTCCGACGCCGCAACCAGGTCTGCCGTGCTCAAGCCAAACTTCGCATTCTCCCCGCCGCTCGTTGCCCATTTGCCCGAACCTTTGGCCTGCAAACGCACGCGCAGTCCAATCATCGGCTCGACGCCCATCTCCTTGGAAACAACGAGGATCTGTTTCACCTCCTCGAGTTTCTCCACCACCATGATGACTTTTTTGCCGAGGCGGATCCCCAGCAACGCATTCTGGATGAACGATGAATCCTTATACCCGTTACAAATAATCAGACTCTCCGGGTCCTCATGCGCCGCCAGCGCCGCGAGCAATTCCGGCTTGCTTCCAGCCTCCAGCCCGAAATGAAACGGCAACCCCGCATCCACGATCTCCTCCACCACTTCGCGGAGCTGGTTCACTTTGATCGGGAAGACGCCCTTATAGACATTCTTGTAACCCGAATCCGCGATCGCCCCATTAAACGCCTTGTTGATCGTCTCCACCCGGTGCCGCAGCAAATCCTGAAACCGAATCACCATCGGAAACGTCAGCCCGCGATGCTTGGCGTCCTCGATCACCTCCATGATGTCGATGGATTTCTCCTTCTCGCGCGTCGGCGTGACCACGACATGGCCCTTCTCATTGATTCCAAAATAACCGGTCCCCCAACGGTCAATATTATACAGGGAAATGGCGGAGGGAATGTCCCAGGTTTCAGTCATGCGCGCAGGTTAATGAACTGCGACGGCATTGCAACAATCAGGAACGATATATATCGAACTCGGCTCACTTTTTTTTCTGGCCACGATTGCCCTGCGCCTTCGCAGCCGCCATGCTGCGCGTCAGATGCTACCTACTCAACAACTCGGCGAAACTCGCACACCGGACGGCGCGCGCTTCAGCCTGCACGAACACGACGGCGATTATTTCCTGAAGCTCAATGGTCGCCAGCTCATGAGCACGACCTCGACCGTGTCCGAAATCCTCCTCGCAGATTTGGCTCTAACTCCGCTGAAAAACCGCCCCACCGCACGCGTCCTGATCGGCGGTCTCGGCCTCGGTTTCAGTCTAAAACGCGTCCTCGAACTCACCGGCCCCGACGCCGTCGTTCACGTCGCCGAATTGCTCCCCGACGTCGTCCAATGGAATCGTGAACACCTTCAAAAAATCAACGGCCACCTCCTCGACGACCCGCGCGTCACCGTGTTTACGGAGGACGTTTTCCGCCTCATCCGCGACGCCGCACCGGATCGTTACGACGCCATCCTGCTCGACGTGGACAACGGCCCGACGTCGTTTGTGCAGCCGCAAAACGCCCGTCTCTACGACCGCAGCGGCTTCGGCATGACCCGTCGCGCCCTCAACAAAGACGGCATCGTCGCCTTCTGGTCCGCCGCGCCCGAGCCCGGCTTCGTCGGCCGCCTGCAACGCGCTCGTTTCACCGTCCAAGTCGTCCCCTGCAAAGCCCACGAACGCGCCAAACGGCTCGAACACGTCATCTACATCGCCCAACGCGACGAACGCCCGCCCGTCGTCAAACCGATCATCCACGTAGCGCCTTCGCGTTTCAAAAGCCCGCACAAGAAATAACTCTGCGTCCGTGAATCCGATCTAACTCCGTTCAAAAATTTTCGCGGAAGTGTCTCGGAAGTCTAATCCGGCATCGGATGGGGGAGGGGGATGCAATTCCTCCTGCCAGTTTCCTGCGTCCTCCGTCCCGACTCGGTTGCCTACGGCCATCTCGTCCGACTCGGTTGTGTTGTCTTTTCGCCTCCCTGCGACCTGACCACTCTTCCACTCGTTTTTTGCCTTCACCGATAAAAAAGATTGTCTTTACTGAACGATTCCGTCACTTTCCGCATTCGACTGGCATCAGCATCGAGGCAACCCACCTTACCGCCTCCATCTGTCTTCCACGCAGGTTTCAGATTTTGAAATCCACTGTTAAGAACCATGCACGCCACCCGGATACAGTCATTTTGCCTCGTGCAAACCGCGCTAACGGTCTTGCAAGCGTCTCTGACATGTCTGCAAGACACGTTCACCGCTAAACAAACGCCGCTCGTAGTTGTGCGAAGCCATCTCCCCGATCTGCAAACGCCATCTCCACGCCTGCGAAATCCATCTGCGACTCTGCAAACCATGCTGACATCCGTGCAACGCTTGCCCACGCCCCTGCAAACGCTGCTTACATTCCTGCAAACGGCGATTACATCGCTGCAAAGCCCGCTTACACCCTTGCAAAGCCAGATTCCAACCCTGCAAACCTCATTTACACGTCTGCAAAGCCCATTATAACAGCCATTTACAACGCAAACACCCCAAACTCACCCATCCATCCAATAAACAACCCATCCGAATTATGAACGACCGTCAACGCGCATTTATCAACAGCTACCTCGCTCTCCGCGAAGTCCACCAAAAAGCCGTCCACCGAGCCCTCTGGAGCAGCATCCCAGCCTACGCCCTCCTCTACGACCGCTTTCTGGCCAAGCTCGCCTACGTCAACGCCTGCCTCCTCATCCAGGCCGCCGATAACAGCGGCATTACCCTCGCCAAACGCGACGCCCGCACCAAACTCAGCGAAAGCACCTTCGAGATCGCCGGGCTCCTCTCCACCTACGGCTACCTCACCGGTAACCTCGATCTGCAAACCCGCGGCCACCTCGTCATCACCGACGTCACCCGGCTCACCGACAAATTGCTCGACACCGAAGGCACCGCTTTCCTCGACCTCGCCCGCGCCTTGCCACCCGGGAAAGTCAACGACATCACCCCCGCCGACACCGGCCTCAACGCCGGTAAACTCGACCTCCTCGACACCCGCCTCGAGACCTACAACCTCCTCCTCGGCAGCCCGCGCGCAGCGAGAGGCACCAAAACCGCAGCCACCAGCAACCTCGCCACCGCCCTCGACGAAGCCGAAGAAATCCTCGAAATGGGGTTGGACAAACTAGTCTACCAATTCCGCACCACCGACTTCTACCAGGAATACCAAAGTGCCCGAAAAGTCATCAATACTGCCACTCGCCATGAGAACAGCCCGGGACTAAGCGAGGTCACGACTAACTAATTTTCTATTATATGGACTGTGGAGCACACTTCTATCGCTGCGACTTTCAAGTTCACACGCCACGAGATATAAATTGGTCGGGTGAAAAGCCTACTGCCGACCTAGATCGCAAAGAGTATAGCAGACGCTTTATCTCGGCATGCCGCGAGAAAGGTTTAGATGCTGTTGCAATCACAGATCATCACGACCTCACGTTCTACTCTTATATCAGAGAGGCTGCCGAAACTGAATTATCGGAAACCGGTGAGTTAGTTTCTGCCGAAAAACGTATTCACGTATTTCCGGGGCTGGAGCTGACTCTTGCAGTGCCCTGCCAAGCACTTCTATTGTTCGATGAAACTTTTCCTGTAGAGTTTTTCGGCCCTGTAATGAGCCGTTTGGGAATCACCTCAAACTCTCCAGAGGAAGCTTCGCATCAAGAGACAACACGCCTCACAAACCTTACTTCGCTTCAGAAGATCCACGATGAACTTGACCTCTTATCGTATGCGAAATGGGGTGCTCTAGATTTCTGGACCAGGAAATAAGAGAAATAAGACAGGATGAATTCAATCGAACGCAAACGTTATACTGCGGAGTTCAAGGCCACCG
>JAYVOE010000145.1:0-7648 GCA_043758065.1 Spartobacteria bacterium
CCTCCCTGCGAATATGGAAATAAGCCCACGGATGGCGGACATTTGATCGTTGAGGAAGAAGACCGTATCGCCTTGCTTGCGGGCAACCCACTCGCAAAAAAGTATCTGCGCCCGCTTCTTTGCGCAGAGGAGTATCTCCACTCCATTCCGCGCTGGTGTCTCTGGCTCGTCGATGCGGTTCCCTCAGACCTTCGTGCATCCCCTGGGCTTATGCAGCGTATCGAGGCCGTTCGCGGCTTTCGTCTGGCTAGCAAAAAAGCTCCCACTCGCGACAAGGCAACGCAACCAACGCTTTTCGCTGAGATACGCCAGCCGCACAGCCGTTACATTGTAGTGCCTCGTCACTCTTCAGAGAATCGCAACTACGTTCCCTTTGGGTATTTCGAACTCGATGTGATTCTTCACGACAGTTGCTCCTGCATCCCCGACGCGACACCCTTTCACCTCGGCGTGCTCACTTCACTCATGCACATGGCTTGGCTAAGAACCGTTTGCGGACGCATCAAGTCCGACTTCCGCTATTCCAGCAACATCGTTTACAACAACTTCCCGTGGCCGAACCCCACGCCTGCCCAACGCGCCACCGTCGAAACCTGCGCCCAGGCCGTTCTTTCTGCCCGCGAACCGCACCTGCCGCCGCGCGGAATGTCCACCCTCGCCGACCTCTACGATCCGCTCTCCATGCCGCCAGAACTCGCCAAAGCTCACGCCGCGCTGGATCGCGCCGTCGAGAAATGCTACCGCCCCGAGCCGTTCCACTCCGACCGCGAACGCGTCGAACACCTCTTCCGCCTCTACGAAACCCTCACCGCGCCCCTCCTCCCCGCCACGCCCCGCCCGCGCACCCGTCGCGCCCCCACTCCCGGCCCCCGTGGCAATCGCACGCCCAGCCTGCCCGCGCGCAGCCCGGAATAAGACGCAAGTCCCTCGCACACAGCAGTTTACCAGCCAAGCACACCGCATTCCCCCTCAAACAGACGCCTCTCTCAGCCAAACATCGGCCTCTCTCAGCCAAACATCGGCGTCTCGCTGGCGAACATCGCCCACGTAAACTCAAACATCGCCGTCTCGCTGGCGAACATCATCCAGCTCTCGCGAAACATCGACCCCTCGCACCCGTGCAACCCGGTCCGCCACCCGAGCCCACTGCAACTCCGCTCAAAAAACGGCGTCTCCATCCCAGACATTGCCGACTAAAAATAGCTTTTTTGTGGAATCACTTGCAGTTCCCTGCAACTCCGCTCATTTTCTGGCCCAGCGCGCCCCTTTCTGGGGCAACCCGCGCCGAATCGACGGTTCCACCACCCCACCCCACACCCTCTATGACTGATCCGCAACGCAACAAACTCAGCATGTATTTCGCCGTTCTCGGCGTCCTCCAAACCTACGCTGCGACTTGGAATGGATTGACCGCATTTGCCGCCCTCGTTGGCCAGTTAGACTCCCTCGCCGGGGCGATCTCCACCGCCAGCGGCGTGCAAGGCACTCCGAAAACCGGCATCGCCGGAGGCAAAAGCCGCCGTCAACTCGAAATGATCCAGCTCGCCGTCGAATGCATGGGCGACGTGCATTCCTGGGCCGCCACCGTCGGTGACGAGGACATCATGGCCCAATCCGATGTGGAATTAACCACCCTCGTGCGCATGAGCGACGCCCTCGTTGGCCCCTATTGCCGCACGCTTCACACCCTCGCCAACGCGCATCTCGCCGAGATCACGCCGCTCGGCACCACTGCCGCCGATCTCGCCGAGTTCGACGCCGCGATCGAGGCGTATCTGCCGCTCGTTTCCAAACCCCGCGAAGCCATCGTCGCGCACAAGGGAGTCACGGGCGACATCAAGACCGACGTGGCCGCTGCCGATCAACTGCTGAAAACGCAGCTCGACAAAGCGATGCGGAAATGGACCCGGAAAAACCCCGGGTTTGCCACTGCCTACCAGAATGCCCGCATCATTGTCGATCTCGGCAGCGGCGGCACGCCCCCCACTCCTCCGCAGCCGCCCACTCCCTGAGCTTCCGCCGCCACTCGGCCCGGAGGAACCGTTTGCCGAATCGGCGCGGGAGCGTTTATAAAGAGCGAGCATGCCCGATTTTCCAGCTTCCGTGCCGTTTGCGTCGCCTCATCGTTGCTGGGCGGAGATCGATCTGGCGGCGTTACGACACAATCTGGACGTGATCCAGAGTCGGATCGGACCCGGATCAAAAATGATGGCCATCGTCAAAGCCGACGCTTACGGCCATGGCCTCGGCGGATTGCTGACGACGCTCGGCCAGCGCGTCGAGCACTTCGGCGTGGCCAATGTCGGCGAGGCGCTCGATGTGCGCGCCGTGCTCGGCGAAGCGGAGATTTTATTGCTGGGAGCAACGTTGCCCGAGGAGCGCGAACTCGTCGTGCGCCACGGTTTCATGCCAGCGATTTCGTCGGTGGAGGAAGCGGAGGCGTTTGCAAAAATCGGGCCGACGCGCGTGCATCTAGCGATCGACACGGGCATGGGCCGCATCGGATTTTTGCCCGACGAATGGCCGCTCGCGCTGGCTAAAATTTCGGCGATGGAGCAGATTAAAATCGAGGCCGTCGCCACGCATTTGCCATCGGCGGATGAGGACGAAGAGTTCACTGTAACTCAACTGAAAAGCTACGACGCGCTGCCCAGACTCGACTGCGACTCGCATGTCTTAAACAGCGCGGGGATCATCAATTTTCCCGAGCACGCCGCACAATTTGTTCGCGCCGGGCTGATGCTTTATGGCGTGTCGCCAGTGTCCGGGTTTCAGGAAAAATTGCGTCCGGTGATGGCGCTGAAATCTCGCGTGACCTTGATTCGCACGTTGCCCGCGAATCACGGCGTTAGTTACGGTCGCAGTTTCGTCACGAAAAAAGAGACGCGAGTTGCAACGCTATCTGCGGGCTACGCGGATGGTTACCCGCGGCGGCTTTCCAATCGCGGTGCCAGCGTGCTCATTCGCGGTCGCCGCTGCCCCGTTCTCGGCCGCGTGACGATGGATCAAATCATGGTCGATGTTTCCGACATCGCCGCCGAGATCGGAGACGCCGTGCAGCTTTTCGGACCGGAACTTTTGGTTGGCGAGATCGCCCAACTCGCTGACACTATTCCGTGGGAAATTCTTACCGGCATCAGCAAGAGAGTGCCCCGCATTTTCCTCAATTCCTAACACCGATGTTTCAGATTATTTTTAACGAAATCAGCGCCGCAGAAATGGCTGCGATCCCCAAGCTAACGCAGCTCGATCTGCTCGCGGAATTTCAACTTTTGCCCGAAGATCTGGACAAACTGGACCGCTCAAAATTTACGCTCGTGAAGCGCGATGGGAAAAGCTTTTACCGGTATCGCGCGACCGATTACCGCATCTATTTTGGCAAATGCCCGGAAGGGATCGTGATCCATCGCGTGCTCCATAAAAACACGATTCGCGACTTCCTTTTCCGCTCAAAACTGCCGATGACTGAGGACGAAACCGGCGCCGAAACGCACGTGCCGTGGGAGTTGATCAAGGAAGGTCAGCGCGCCCGGAAATCGTGAATCGGCGAGCTTGGATTTTCCTGTTTCTGGGCGTCGTCGCCGTGCATGGATTGATCTTTTTGCTGATCAAAGACGGGCCAGTGATTCCGCCGCAATGGCTCGTTCCCGGCCCGCCGGAACCAACTTTCAAATACGACCAGGCGAAATACGTTGATCCCGTCACGGGTGAGAAGATGGTGGTGAAAGAATTTACCATGCGAGTTCCAAACGAATCACCCACTGCCACACCATGAATTTCTGGACTGACGAAGCCGATCGAATCGCGAAATTTCCAATCGCTCGCGAGCATATTTTCCTGGCGCACGCCGCCGTGACCGCGCTGCCGCAATGCGTGGCCGATGCGATGATCGATTACACTCGGCAAAGCACGGAAAACCCACAGGAGTTCGATGCGGTTCTGCGCGTGATTGCCCGGACGCGGCGCGCGGCGGCGAAATTGATCGGCGCGAATGCCGATGAGATTGCGCTGCTCGGGCCGACGTCGCTTGGGCTGAGTCTTTTCGCCAATGGACTCGACTGGCGGCCGGGCGACGAAATCGTGTGTTATCAAGACGATTATCCGGCGAATGTTTATCCGTGGCTCGCGCTCGAACGGTTCGGGGTGAAATTGCGTTACCTGAAGCCGGAAAAGCTCGGCGAGATAACGCTGGAACTCGTCTCAGAATCTCTCACGCCCCGCACGAAACTGGTCGCTCTGGCGTCGTGCAATTTCGTGACCGGCTACCGAATCGACCACCACTCGATTGGAAAAATGCTGCACGAACGTGGCGTGCTGTTTTCGCTCGATGCGATCCAGACGCTCGGGGCGTTTCCGACGACCGTGGAGCATGTCGATTTCCTCAGTGCCGACGCGCACAAATGGCTGCTCGGCCCCATGGCGATGGGCATTGTTTATGTGAAGCGTGAGCATTTTGAAAAGCTGCGCCCGACGCTTCTCGGCGCTTGGAACGTGCAGTCGCCGCAGTTCGTTACGCAGTCGGAAATCCGGTTTGTCGATTCCGCGCAACGCTATGAGCCAGGCGTCCTGAATACGCCCGGAATTTACGGAATGCTGGCCGCCATATCGATGTTACTCGAATGCAAAATCGAAACGGTCAGCGTGCGGATTCTGGAGTTGTGCCAACAAATTGTGGACGGCGTATTGGCTCGTGGATTCGAGGTGCTGAGTCCAATTTCTGGTCCGAGTTGCAGTGGTATCGTGACGTTTCGCGACCCCGAAAAAAGTGTTAAACCGCTCTTCGATCGCCTTACGGAAAATGGCGTCGTCGCCTCACATCGCTTCACTCGTGATGGGCGCGACGCATTGCGTTTCAGCCCACATTTCTACAATACGTCGGAAGAAATCAGCAGAACGCTCGAAATATTAAATCAGAAAGATTCTTAAATCATCAAATAGCGATTGCATTATCCTCTTTCTGTCGCAGAATAGCTCCATGAGAATCACCGTAGATATTGAAGACAGCGTCCTCAACGAGCTGGTCGCCATCACAGGCGAGACCAAAAAGAGCCCGGCGATCAGCCTGGCAGTCGTCGAATTTGTTAAGCGCAAGCGTGCCCGGGAATTTGGCAGACTGCTTCGCGAAGGCGCTTTCGCAGACGCCTTCGAGCCCGATTACGATCCCGACAAGTTCGCCAGCTAAATGGTCATCGTCGATTCGTGCGTTTGGATTATCGCCGGTAAAGCAGAGGGCGATCTGAAAGTCAAAATCTCCCTCGAAAGCCTGCTCGACGAATACGAGGCGGCGTTTTGCGGCCCGGTGAAGCTGGAAGTTCTTGGCGCGCTGAAGAAGGAACGGAGAAAGCCGATGAGCTTCTTTTTCGAAGTCATTCCCTATGTGCCAATGCCGGATGCGCTCTGGGAAACGGCGAAAAACCTTTCTTGGAAACTCCGCGACGCCGGACTCACCGTCCCGTGGAATGACATCCTCATCGCCACAATCGCCATCGAAAACGATTGCCGCGTCTATTCCGTGGACAAGCATTTCGAGGAAATCAGTCGAGTTACAGGCCTATCACTTTATCATCCGAGTTACGGTGGTTCCTACGATCCTGGCACCGAATAACCGGCGCAACTTGCATCGCGGTCCCGATGCCCGTTCATTTGGCCCATGCACGGACTGGAAATAGGGCTGGCGCTTCCCGATCTGTGGCAACAAAACGCCGTCCGATTGCTCCGCGACGGACACGATGTGGTGGTCCACGCGCCGACTGGTGCGGGCAAAACGTTCGTCTTCGAGATGCTTTATCCGACGTTGCGCGGACAAGCCATTTTCACCGTCCCGACCCGCGCATTGGCCAATGACAAGCTTGCCGAATGGCGCGAACGCGGCTGGGATGTCGGCATTGCCACCGGGGACATTTCCGAAAATCTCCAGGCAAAAGTCATCGTCGCCACCTTGGAAACGCAGAAAGCGACGTTCCTCCAACGACGCGGACCGAAGCTCCTCGTCATCGATGAATATCAGCTCCTGAGCGACTCGCAACGCGGAGTCAATTACGAGCTCTGCATCGCCCTCGCGCCGCCGGAAACTCAGATGCTCCTTCTCAGCGGCAGCGTGGAAAATCCCCAATCCGTCGTCGACTGGCTGGAACGTCTCGGACGAAAAGCCGCACTCGTTCGCACGGACGAACGCCCCGTTCCACTTGAGGAAATCATGGCGCACGATCTGCGCGCCCCCATTCCTGTAACCATCACCGGCTACTGGCCGAAACTCGCCGCCCGCGCCATCGCCAATCAGCTATCTCCGCTCCTCATTTTCGCCCCGCGCCGCAAAGCCGCTGAAGAACTCGCCATCTCCATTGCCAGCGCATTACCCGCGCCTGATCCACTCTCGCTCTCTCACGAACAAGCGCAGCTCGCAGGCGAAACGCTCGCAAAACTCCTCACCAACCGCGTCGCCTGGCATCACAGCGGACTCTCCTACGCCGTTCGCGCCGGGCTGATCGAGCCGCTCGCCAAACGCGGCCATCTGCGCGTCATCGTTTCCACCACCGGACTCGCTGCCGGCATCAATTTCTCCGTGCGCAGCGTCATGGTCACCGGCACGAGCTATCAGGCCGGCCACCACACATACGAATTGAGGTCCGATGAACTTTTGCAAATGTTCGGTCGCGCAGGACGCCGCGGGCTCGATGAAAAAGGCTACGTCCTTGCCACGCCCGATTTGCCCCGGCTCTTCGACGCGCGACCGCAACGCGTCCGTCGGCCAAACAGCATCGACTGGCCATCCTTCATCAGCGTCATGCAGGCTGCCGTCGAGCACGGCGACGACCCCTGTCGCGCAGCGATCAATCTCACAAAAAAACTCTTCAGCACCCATGAAGTCCGCACCGGTTTCGAGGTCGGCATTCACTGGGACGTCATCCCCTGCGGACTCCGCACTGATGCCGAACGCGCCCGGCTCGTTCGGCGTTTCGACGTGGAAATGCTCAACAGCCACGGCGAGTGGGAAATTCAGTCGAGTTCCAGTGCATTCACGCTGGATCGCGCCCTCATTCAACGCGGCCAACGCTGGCTCCCAGCCCTCTCGCAACCCGAAACCTTCACCAATCTCGGGACCGGAAACCTCTGCAAACTCATTAGCGGTCCAGCCAAAACATACGGACGCGAAATCACCGTCGCCACCATCGCCGATGGCATACACCAGCCAACCCAACCCGTCCGCAAACTCCTGCGCGAGAGCGGCTTGCGGGAAACCCGCCAATTCAATGAAAAATCCTTCCACGAAATCGTCTGGCCCGTTGTCGCGAAACTTTCCACCGGAAAACCTCAACCACCCGTCCTGCGCGGCAATCTCGTCGTCGCCCAATTTTCCTTCGCCGACTCGCCCGTCACTGGATTTCTCGACAGTCTCGGCAACGTCCTGATTGATCCGCCAACTCGACGCGAAGTTCCCGCCATTTGCCAAACCTGCCCGCACAAAGCCGATTGCGAAGCGCTCGATCCCGCCAATTCCCCCGCGATGGCGTGGCGCCAGCTCGGCCTCATCGAATCCGATGGAACTCCGACGCAACGCGGCCAGATCTTCAGTTTTTTCTCACACGGCGAAGGTCTCACCATTGCCGCCGCTCTGGAAAAACCCGATTACGCACTCGACGATCTCCTC
>JAYVOE010000146.1:0-43270 GCA_043758065.1 Spartobacteria bacterium
GAGTGACAGCGGTATCGTCGTTGGCGGTGGCGACGATGGAAATGGGGCCGGGCGTGTAGTAGGCGGCGCCTTCCTCGGGCTGGATGATGGCGGCGGTGGGCGCGAGGTTGCTGCCGCGATGCAGGGTGAGGGTGAAGTATTTCGTGGCGACGGTGCCGACGTTGGCCTGGGAGGAGTAAAGGCGCAGGGTCTGGCCGATCTCGTAGCGGTCGTGGGTGACGGGGTCGATGGGCCAGTTATACCAATAGAGGCGCTGGGGAAAGGTGTAGTCGCGCGGCTGCCAATTTTGCGCAGCGAGGCTGCTGGCGGTGCTGAACCAGGAGCGGCTGTCGGAGTCGTGGCCGATGGCGACGAAGGCGTTCAGGTAGGTATTGAAGTGGATGACGGCGGCGTCGGTGGCATTGAAGACGCCGGTCTCGATACCGCCGAGACCTGGGCTGGCCCAGACGTTGTCGCGCCATTTGGTCCATTGCCCGGGAGCCATTTTTGCGGAGATGGGGCAACGGGCGACGTTCATCGCCTGGGCGGTGCGCCAACCATCCGATTTCCGAACCCACGCCGTCATGTAATAGACGTAGAAATAGCCGGCGCGCCGGTCGATGCAGAGGTAGGTGTCGCCGCAGCCGAAATCCTGAAAATCCAGCGGAGTTCCAGTGATATCACCAGGGTTGCCCGGGCGCGCGGGGTTGGTGGTGAGGATGTCGCCTTCGTAATGCCAGTTCGCGCCCTGGTCGCTGGAAGTGGCGAGGCCGATACGGCGTTTCCAGAGAAATGGGGTCTTCGGGAGGACGTAGTCATATTCGACGTGAACAATGGCGTAACGTTTGCCGTCGGTGTCCTGCCAGATGCCGTTGGTCCAGTAAATGTCGCCGTTCAGTTGGGTAAACGAGGCGTCGCGTTGGGCAGGCGCGAGCTTCACGAGATTGTCGAGCGTTGTGCCGCGATAACGCGACCAATCAAATTCCAGCGCAGTCTGGATGTCGAGATTCGGGCCGTTTTGCACCACGCCAGCGTCGGCGTCCTGGGAATTCAGCAGCGGCACGGCGACGTCTGAACCCGCGACCCAGGTGAAGTCGCTGGCCTCGGTTTTTGAGGCGAGTTGCAGTCCTATCAGGAGAACCAGGAACGCGATTTTGATGCTGTGTCGCATGTGGAAAAAAGGCGTTGCGCCGGGCGGACGGTAGCGGACGACTCAGAGCGAGGCGAGTGAATTGTTAGTCGCTGGAAATGATGCGGCCATTCTACAGTGAAGGCGCGATTGATGGTTATGAGCAATATCACCGCCAAATCGAAATCTCCCAAGGCCGCCAATGAGCAACCGGACGCGCTCGGCGACGCCAAAGAGCGTGTGTCTTCCGCGCTCGACCAAACCAAGGACTACGTGCGGGCCAACCCCGTTCCCGTCATCACCGGCGCCCTCGTTTTGGGCTTCATCCTCGGCCTCCTCGTGCCGCGTGAATCCGATGAACGTTGCGTGGTAAATAACAAAGTGGATGAACTGAAGGATCTCCTGAGTTCCTTCGGCGAAAAAATTTCCTCCACGGCTGGCGACAGCTATGGCGAGGTCAGCTCCGTGCTGAACGATGTCCTGAAAAAGGCCCGCAAACGTTTTAACCTTTCCTAGTTTATGCCTGACACCACATCCACGGTCGAAGAATCCATTTGTGAAAAATGGGACACGGTCTGTTCGGCGGCGAACGGTCATCTGCGGGACGGCGAAGCTTACGTTCGCGAGGAGCCGTTAAAAGCGGTCGGCTATGCGCTCGCGATCGGCTACGTGCTGCGAATGCTGCCGGTGTTGAGCATTTTGTCGGCCTTTGCGAAATTTCTGCTGATGCTGCTGAAGCCCGCAGCCCTGGTTTACGGCGCGGCGAAGGCTTACGAGTTGACAACCAAGCCGACCGACAACGCGCAGAGTTCATTGGAACTCGGATCAAATCGATAGTCGTCGCGGGAAAGGGAGCTCGTCCATTTGTTGCCCTCTGGCTCGGCCAAATGAAGGCAACCATGCAGATGCCGTGCCTCCAATGGAGCCAGAGTCGGCTCTAACTCGGATCAGTTTTTTCAGAGCAAGCGGATCGCCACGTCGGTCTCGATGGCTGACCAGAGATGCGAGAGCGAGGCCATCGTCGTTGGCTTCAAGGCAGCCAGTTCCTCCGGCTTGAAATGATGCCCGACTTCCGGGCTGACCTTCGCGAACAGGTAGAACTTAATCTTCGGCTCCGTCCCCGACGGACGAACCGCAATCCGGCGTCCATCGGCCAGCTCGATCATCAGCATTTTCTCCTTGGGAATCGGGTCGCCTTCGATGTCAATGAGGTCTTCCACGGCGAAATTCGTCACCTTCACCACCGAGCTGTGCGAGAGCGATGTAGGCGGTTTGCTGGCGTAGCTGGCGACCAATTTCTCGATCTGCGCCGCGCCTTCCGCACCCTCGAACGTCAGCGATTTCGCGTTCTCCAGATAGTAACCGAACTCCGCATAGATTTTATCTAGAAGCTGGTCGAGCGACAGGCCGTTCGTCTTCGCGTAAGCCGCCACTTCGGCGAACATCACCGTGGCGCCATTGCCGTCCTTGTCGCGGGCGAAATCCGCCCCGCTGTAGCCGTAGCTTTCCTCGCCACCGAAAACGTAGAAACTGGAATGCTCCAGACGCAGTTTCCGTGTCTCGACGTCGGGAAGCTGACGGTATTTTGAGCGGAGTTCCATCGGTATCTGGCGCTCATATTTGCCGAGTTTTTCACCGATATATTTGAACCCGGTAAGCGTCTCGACGCAGCGAATTCCCAGTGCAGACGCGATGGCTTTTTGCAAATCCGTGGTCACAAACGTCTTGATGATGACGGCATTTTTCCGATTCATCGGAGTCAGAATGGACTGCGCGAAAAAGGTCGTCGCGCGATACCACGCCATCAGCGAACCGATCTGGTTGCCGGTGAGAAGTTCCATCGTTCCGGCGGCCGATTTATACGCAACTCCCATGCGATCGCAGTCGGGATCGGTGGCGATAACCACGTCCGCTCCGGTGCGTTCGGCGAGCGCGACGCCCAGCGCGAGAGCGTCCGCATTTTCCGGGTTCGGGCTTTTCACCGTTGGAAAACGCCCGTCCTGCACATCCTGTTCCGGCACCGTGGAATAGGAAAACCCGAGCCGCTGTAGCATCGGCACGATGATTTCGCCGCCAGTCCCATGGATCGGCGTGAAAACCACCTTTAAATCCGACGCTTTCACCATCGCCGGAGCGAGCAGGAGCGACTCCAGTCGAGCCATGTAAGCCTCGTCGAGTTCTGCGCCGAGCGTGTGCAAAGTCCCACGTTCCGCCACTGGAGTGTAGGCGTCGCTTTGCACCAGATTCACCTGCGCAATGATCCCGCTGGCATGAGGCTCGACCACCTGCGCGCCTTCGTCGAAATAGACCTTGAAGCCGTTGTCGTGCGGCGGGTTGTGGCTCGCGGTCAACACGATGCCCGCCGTCGCGCCGACGTGACGCACCGCAAAGCTCAATTCCGGCGTCGAACGCGGCTCGGCAAACAGATAAATATCCGCGCCCAGATCGGTGCCGACCTTTGCCACATATTCCGCGAAGTCCCGTGAAAAATGCCGCGTATCATGCGCGATTGCGATGCTCGGCTTCGTCCCGGCAGGCACGACGTTTTTCAGATACGCCACCAGCCCCTGCGTTGCGCGGCTGATGTTGTAAAAATTCATCGCATTCGTCCCGATGCAGGGAAATTGCGGACGCCCCTCTGCAATCCCCATTGCACTCCAACTCCCCTCACTTTTTCCCGCCTCCGCCTGCGTCACGGTTTTGCCAATTGTCCGCCCGCGCAACCCGCCCGTGCCGAACGCCAGCGTGCGGAAAAATCGATCATTCAGCTCGGTCCAGTTTCCCGTGGCGATCAATTCATCGATGCTCGCCGCGGCCACCGGATCCGTGCTGCGCGCCAGGAGCAACCCGATATTTTCCAGGCTGGCAGCGAGTAAATGGCCCTCGGCCACGGCGGTTTGCAGAGTGGAAAGACGATCGCTCATAGTCTCTGGTTTTAGACTTTCACCAGGGCCATTGCAAACCTATGTTCGCCCCGCCATGCAACAAATTCTCACCGTCGTCCACACCGACGGACTCCCGATCGAGAATCGACTCGCACTCGAATCATTTTTGGAAAAAACCGGCGTCCGAATCGAGGAATTCCGCCAGCTCGATTGCGCTGTGGATGTCACTTTTTCGGGAGACCTTACTGAGGCCGCGCTCGACGTTTGGGCCACAAATCACCGCGTCGATTACTGCCTTCAATCCGCTGCAACTCGACTGAAAAAACTCCTCGTCACCGACATGGAATCGACCCTCGTCGAAAACGAATTTCTCGACGACATCGCCGCCCTTTGCGGCATTGGCGACCGCGTCAGTGCCATCACCGCGCGCGCCATGAATGGCGAGATCGACTTCGCGCAATCACTCCAGGAACGCGTCGCCTTGCTCGCCGGTCAGCCCGTCGGCATTCTCGACCGCGCCTGGGAAAACCTCCGCTGGATGCCCGGCGCACGCGAACTTTTCGACGGCCTGAAACTTCACGGCGTCCGCACCATCATCGTCAGCGGCGGCTTCAAATATTTTACCAGTCGAGTCAGGGAGATATTGGGAGCCGACGCCGATTTCTCCAACGACCTCGTTTCAGAAAACACCGACACCAGCCGCGAACCGACCCTCAGCGGACATCCCGTTCTCCCCGTCGGCGGACGCGAAGAGAAACAGCGCATCCTCGAATCGACTGCCACTCAAATGGGAATTTCCCTCGCCGAAACCGCCGCCATCGGCGACGGCGCCAACGATTTACCGATGCTCCTCACCGCTGGCCTCGGCATCGCCTACCACGCCAAACCAGCCGTCAACGCCGCCGCGCAAGCCGCCGGAAAATGCCGCATCCAACACTCCGACCTCCGGGCCGTCCTCTATTTCCTCGGCATCGCGCCGTGATCCACTGCAGCTCCGTTGCAAAATTCTAGTTTACCTACAGAGCCCGAAACTCATCCTCTGTAAGCTCGGCCTGCTTCAAAATGGAACGAAACGTTCCGTTTGGCACATCGCCCGTGTGCATCGGCACATAGGTTTGCCGACCGTCCGCATGTCTCATCACCACGTGCGATCCGCTCTGGCGCCGCACCTCGAAGCCCGCTTTCTTCAGTCGGGCGAGAACATCCTTGGCTCGATAGGGCATCTAGTCCACTTCCACCGCAGCCAGGATCGCGTCGCGGGAAACCATTGGAGTTCCGCCCGATTCACGAATTTCTTCCACCCAGAGATGGATCAAATCTTTCGCCGCCACCAACGCTCCCTCCACACCCTGGCCGTGGGTCGTCAAACCAAGTGTCGGCACATGCGCATAATATCCACCCGGCATTCCCTGCGACTCCTCGATTGGCTCTAACAGCACGCTGTATTTCATGAGGTGAAACTTAATGGCTGCACATGATCTGTCGAGGCGAGAACAATCAGTGAATTCTCTTTGTCGAATCGGGACATGGTTCGTAAATTAGTTTCGGCTTTGCAAGGACTCACATGGTCCGGCAGCATCCGGGCGCAATGTTTCTGAATCGGTCCCGCACAGTCCTATCTAACTCCGATGGAAAACCGGCGCGTTGGGAGTGGTGGCTGGGCGCGGCAGTGTTGGTGTTTCTGGTTTACTGGCGTTGGCGGGCGACGAGCCGGTTTCGCATCGAGTCGGATGAGCCGCAACATCTCCATGTCGTCTGGGGCTGGATGCGCGGGATGCTGCCGTATCGGGATTTCTTCGATAACCACACGCCGCTTTTTCACTGGCTCTATGCGCCGGTGTTGCGGGCGCTGGGCGAACGCGCAGACATCGTGGTGGCGATGCGGATCGCGGTTTTGCCAGTGTGGGCGATGACGCTGGGCTGTGTGTATGGACTGGGGCGGGCGCTGTGGAATGCGCGGGCGGGTTGGTGGGCGGCGGTGTTGACGGCGGCGCAGGGAACGTTTTTTTACACGTCGCTGGAGTTTCGTCCTGATGGGTTGTGGGCGTTGCTCTGGGTGGCGGCGATCTGGGCGGCGGTGTCGGGGATGCGGGGTGAATCGACTGGAAGTCGGATGAAATTTTTCGGCGCGGGATTGCTGGCGGGGATGGCGTTGGCGACTTCGATCAAGACGGTGCTGCTGGTAGGGAGCTTCGGCGCGGCAGCGGTGCTGGCGTGGCTGCTTTTGTTGGGGGAAAAACAGAGTCGAGTTGCAGTGCAATGGCGGGTGATCGGGATGAACGTAGCGCTGCTGGCGGCTGGCGCAGCGGTGGTGCCGCTGGGGTGGGTGCTTTATTTTCGGCAGAAAGGTGCGCTGGCGGAGGCGGCTTATTGTTTGTTTCACCACAACACAAGTTCGCTCTCGGAAGCGCTGGCGTTTCAACCCCGGATGCTGATTCTTCCGGCGGCGCTGCTGAGTGCGATGGGACTCGCCTGGGTTTTTCTGCGGAAGGAGGCAAGGAGTTTTGAGCGGAGTTGGATTCTATTCGGGGCGGTGATTTATGCGTCGGGCTTGGTGGGATTTTGGTCGGGGCTGACGCCGTTGACCGATCAGGATTGGTTGCCGTGGATGCCGCTGGCGATGGTGTTGCTGGCGGGAGGATTGGGGACGTGGCCTGCGTTGGCGGTGCTGGCGTTTCTCCTCGTCGGCGTGGTGCGCGATCCGGTCGATAACACACCGGCGCCGGGCAAGTATGAGCGGTTTCTGGCGAACGTGCTGAAGCTGACGGGCCCGGACGATTATGTGATGGATGCGAAGGGCGAGGCAATCTACCGGCGGCGTCCGTATTTTTTCGTTTTGGAAACGCAGACG
The DNA here is from genome assembly GCA_043758065.1 of Spartobacteria bacterium. Taxonomy (GTDB): domain Bacteria; phylum Verrucomicrobiota; class Verrucomicrobiia; order Chthoniobacterales; family DASVRZ01; genus DASVRZ01. The sequence continues at coordinate 6,845 of JAYVOE010000146.1, forward strand.
CGGCGGAAGTTGATCGCGGGGGATTTGCCGGATGACATTCCGGAGCGGCTGGTGGCGACGCGGACGGCAGTGACGCGGACGAACCGGTTGCCGGACCGGGCGGAGGCGTTTGTGGAGGCGCATTATTTGCGTGTGGGCCGCGGGACGTCGGTGCTGGGGCAGGACCTTTTTTCATCGGAGTTGGAGCCGACTCGCTACGAATTCGAGGTGGGCGTGCCGGAGCGCTACGTGATCGTGGGGAAGAATGGCCCGGTGACCGGTGAGTTGGATGGAACTCCGCTGAAAAACGCCCGCGAACTCACTGCCGGGCGGCACATTTTCATTCGGTCGTCGCCGGCGCAACCGATCGCGCTCTTCTGGGCGCGCGCGGCGGAGAAAGGATTTTCGGCGTTTGCGGCACGGGACCTCGAGCGCGGCGAAAGATGATTGGACCGCCCCCAGCGTGCGTGCCATCTTCGGCGTCCATGTTTCGCCCGGATGATTTTCAATACGCGATCGAGAATACCGTCGTGGTCCGCCCGCCGCGACGCTCGATCCAGACGTTTGGAACAACCAGCTTTCGCTTCTATCTCGTCTCGGAATTAATGGATCGGGTGAATGAAATCCGCGTGCGCGAAGGGCGAATCGACGCTGAGCGGCCGCAGATTCTGACGCCTGAAAAGATGTCGCGCATCCTGCTCGACGGCTTCGGGGAAAAGGCGGCAGCGTTTGCCGAAGCGCTGCGAAACAGACCGGAGTTAGGGACGTTTCTGCGCTATGGCATCGCCGTGCAAAAGCGCGACATCACCGAAACGACGGCTCACGAAACGATGGAAAACGTGATCGCCACCATCGACGCGCGCATTGCCATGAATGACGAGGTGAGCGTGATCATCCAGGGTGTGGACGATGCGTGGGAAGTGTGTCTTTTGAAGTTTTCCATGGACCTGATCCAGCAATCCATCGAGGGCAACGTGAACGATTTGCGCCGACAGAATCGACTCTAACTCGACTGCAAATTTTTCCTGATGAAAACGATCGTCAAAGTCCTCGTTCTGCTGTTCCTGACCGCTGCCATTTTTGGTGGAGCCGCCTGGTATGCTTACAATTTGTATTTGAAGCCGCAGAAAGTGCCGAAGTCCAAGGCCGCCATCGCGCGAGCCGCAGCGGGGCCGACTCCTAACCGTGCCGGAGCGGATTTTGATGCGCTCAATGCCAGCCTCAAAGGCAAGCCGCGGCCGGAAGTGATCGCCGCGCTGGGAAAATTTCTGGAAGATCACGCGTCGTCCAGCAAAGCGACCGACGCCCGCAAACTGCTCGGCGACCTGAATGTGGAGGAGTTTTTCTCGCGCACACCGGGGCCGCACAAGACGGAATACGTCGTGGTCCCAGGCGATTCGCTGGCGCGGATTTCGTCGAAAAACAAGGTGTCCTTCGACTTGATCATTCGCGCGAACAATATCGACCGGCTCCTGATTCACCCCGGCGATCGGTTTATCATTCCGACGGGCAATTTCAGCCTGGAACTCTCCGCCAAGGACAAGGTCGCGACGCTGAAAAACGATGGCGTTTTCTTCAAGGAATACCCGCTCGTGTCGGCGAGTCTGCCGTCGAATCCGACGGCGGAGGGCATCGTCGTGAGCGAGAAAATCGCCTGGCACGACGGCAAGCGCGTGGCTTTCGGCGACAAGGAATATGTCGGCAGCAGCCGGTGGATCACGTTGTCGGCGAACGGACTGACATTGTATTCCGTGATCGAGGATGGCAGCCCGGCCGATGTGGAAACGCCGGGGGCCGGTGCGCAGTTGAGTCCGGGCGATATGGAGGAGATTTTTGCGCTCGTTAATCGCGGAACACCGGTTACGATTTCGCCCTAACTCCCATGAAAGTTCAGCCTCTCGACTTTGAAAAACCGATCGTTGAACTCGAAAAACGCATCGAGGATCTTAAAAAACACACCAAGGCCAGCAGCTTCGATCTCGATTCCGAAGTGCAAAGCATGGAGGGGAAAATCGTTCAGCTTCGCAAGGATATTTACAGTAACTTGAACGCCTGGCAGCGGGTGCAGATCGCACGTCACATTGCCCGTCCGTTCTACCTCGATTACCTCGAGATGTGCTTCACGGATTTCGTGGAATTGCACGGCGATCGCTTCTATGGCGACGACCCGGCGATGCCCGGCGGACTCGCGACCATCGGCGATTACCGGTGTGTCGTTATCGGCCATCAAAAGGGGCGCAACACGAAGGAAAACGTCCATCGCAACTTCGGCAGCGCCAACCCGGAAGGCTATCGCAAGGCGTTGCGCCTGATGCGGCTCGCGGAGAAATTTCAGATGCCGATCGTGGCCTTGATCGACACGCCCGGCGCGTATCCCGGCGTTGGTGCGGAGGAGCGTCACATCGCGGAAGCCATCGCGGTGAACATCCGCGAAATGATGTTGCTCAACGTGCCGATTGTGGCTGTGGTCATTGGTGAAGGTGGCTCCGGCGGCGCCCTCGGAATCGGCGTAGCGGATCGCGTTCTCATCATGGAGAACGCCTACTATTCGGTAATCAGCCCGGAAGGTTGCGCGGCAATTCTCTGGAAACATCGCAGTTTCGCCCCCGAGGCGGCGGAAGCGCTGAAACTTTCCTCGACTCACCTCGTCGAGCTCGGCCTCGTCGACGGCGTGGTCTCCGAACCCGAAGGCGGCGCGCATCACGATCCGAAAGTGTCTGCAGACCTGCTTAAAACGGCCATTCTCTCCTCACTCGACACGCTATCCGCCCAAACCACTGAGCAACTGCTCCACGCGCGCTACGAGAAATTCCGGCACTTCGGAAAGTTCTTCGAGCCCGATGGGGAAAAAGCCGCGCAGAGTGCGATCTAACTCCGATCACTTTAAACGGGGCTGCGAATGCGCGTAAATATTTACGCTATTGAGTTTGCCTTTGCCTGAAATGACCGCATTATCAGTGGCTTAAACCTTCCCCACCCCACCTCATGCTCACTCTAGGTAGCTTTTCCATTATCGCTTTTATCATCCTCGGCTGCGTCTGGTGGGCGTGCAAAAACGACGATTACGACAGTGCTCAATAGTCGCACTGATTTTCCCCTATCTTTTGGCGCACTGACCTATGTCTGAAGATAATCGCTGGCTCAAATCAACGGTCAACGACCTGAACAATCTGCTTCAGGAGATTTCAGGCTACGTCCATCTCGCCCGGGAATCTTCCAAGAGCAAAAACGAAACCGCCGAGCACCTCAAAAGCTGCATCAGCAGCATCGAGCGAGCTACTGGCACAGTGCAAACCATCCTGCGCCACCTCGAGGATCCGCTCGATTCCGCGCAGCCGTTGCCGCAAAAATCTCTCGCTCCACCGAAGACGGACGAGCACTTTCTCGGCTTTAAGGGTCTCAAATCGCAAGCGGTCGAAACGATCAACGATGTCGTCGTCACGAATCCCGCCGGCAAAAAAGAAACCATCCTCGTCGTGGATGACGAAATTCACGTCATGCTCCTCGCCAAGATGATGCTCGCGGAAAATGGTTATCGCGTGGTCACGGCCAAGGACGGCTTCGAGGCGATCGATTGTTACAAGAAGCTCGGCAAGAAAATCGATCTCGTGATTCTCGATTTTACAATGCCCGGGATGCACGGCGACCAGGTTTTCGAAGAATTGAGAAAGTTAAACCCGTCCGTGGCGGTAATCTTGAGCAGCGGATTTGCGGACCAGAGCAAACTCAATCGCATGTTTGCCCAAGGCCTCAAGGAATTCGTGGCCAAACCCTACACGCAGCAGCGGTTACTGAGCGAGATTCGCAACGTTCTCGACTTGCTCTGAGCCAAAAAAAGAGCGGAGTTGGAGTCAAATCTGCAACAGAGTCCGCTCCAACCCAGCTCATTTTTGAGAACGAGCGGAGATTAATTCGACTCATTTGTCAGTAATCGGCCCGTTGAGCACGCGCCCTGCTTAATCAATCCGGGTAATCACATGGCCAAACTCGACCCTTTCTTCAAACTGATGAAGGAGCAAAACGCTTCCGATCTTCATCTTTCCACAGGCAACCCGCCCATGCTCCGCATCCACGGCGAGCTGGTCCGCATCGATTATCCGGAGCTGGAGAATGACGAACTGAAGTCGATGGTTTACGAGATCGCGCCCGAGGCGAAGATCAAGCATTTCGAAGAAACGGGCGACGTCGATTTCGGCTACGAGATCAAGAATTTTGCCCGTTACCGCTCGAATTTCCTCAACCAAAAGAACGGCATCGCCGCGGTGTTTCGTATCATCCCGAGCAAAGTGCTCACCTGCGAAGACCTCGGTTTGCCGCCGGTTTTGAAGAAGCTGGCGATGTTGAAAAAAGGGTTGGTTCTCGTCACCGGCCCGACCGGTTCTGGCAAATCGACGACGCTCGCAGCCATGATCGACCATGCGAATTTGCATCGGCACGACCACATCATTACCGTGGAAGATCCGATCGAATTCGTTCATCGCAGCCAGCAATGCCTCGTGAATCATCGCGAAGTCGGTGCGCACACGAAATCGTTTGCCTCGGCTCTGCGCGGGGCTTTGCGCGAGGACCCGGACATTATTCTCGTCGGTGAAATGCGCGATCTGGAAACGATCGAACTCGCTCTCACCGCCGCTGCGACGGGGCATTTGGTCTTCGGCACGCTCCACACATCGAGCGCGGCCAAAACGGTGGACCGCATCATCGACGTTTTCCCGGTGGATCAACAAAACCAGGTGCGCGCGACGCTTTCCGAGTCGCTCCGAGGCGTGGTGGCGCAGAACCTTTTCCGCCGCATTGACAAACCGGGCCGCGTGGCGGCGCTGGAGATTCTCGTCGCCGACACCGCCATCGCCAACCTCATTCGCGAGGCCAAGACGCACCAGATTCCGGGCATGTTACAGGTCGGCAAACGCAAGGGAAACCAGCCGCTCGACGATGCGATCATGGAACATCTTCGCGCCGGAAGAATCTCGGCGGAAGAGGCTTACGACAAAGCGACGGATCGCAAGAAGTTCCGCGCCTTCCTCAAAACGCCACCGGACGATCTCGACGAATAGACTGCAACTCCGCTCACTTTTTTTCCCCTTTTAAAACCCATGCGCAAGATCGAACTCGACGCCATCCTCAGTGCCATGCTCCAAAGCTACGAGGGCATTTCCGACTTCCTCTTCACCGTCGGCCGCCCGCTTCAAGTCGAAACCAATGGCCGCCTCCGGTCGATCAACGTCGAGCCGCCCATCCAGGCCATGACGTCGTATCAGACGGAGTCCGTCGCGCTCAATATTATCGGACACGACAAACGCCTGCTCGAGGAACTCCTCCGCACCGGCTCCTGCGATTGCAGCTATTCGCTCGGCGACGAAGCGCGGTTTCGCGTGAATATCTTCCGGCAAAAAGGCCATCTCTCGATCGTCATGCGCAAGCTCCAGATCGATATCCCGTCGCTGCGCGGAATCGGGTTGCCCCCCATTTTCGAGGAAATTTGTCGCGAAAAAACCGGCCTCGTCCTTTTCACCGGCGCCACTGGCAGCGGCAAAACCACCTCCCTCGCCGCCGTCCTCAACCAGATCAACGAAACTCAGGCCGTCCACATCGTCACACTGGAAGACCCCATCGAATTCGTTCATCCGCACAAGCAATCCAGCATCAGCCAGCGCGAACTCGGCATCGATTTCGAGTCGTTTACCGTCGGACTTCGAGCCGCCTTGCGCCAGGCGCCGAAAGTCATCCTCGTGGGCGAATTGCGCGACCGAAACACCATTGAGACCGCTCTTTCCGCAGCGGAAACCGGCCACTTGGTCCTCAGCACGCTGCACACCATCGACGCTGGCCAATCCATCAACCGCATCCTGGGCCTCTTCGATACCGCCGAGGAATCGCACCTCCGCCAACGCCTTTCCGACACCCTGCGCTACGTCGTCAGCCAGCGGCTTGCGCCGAAAATCAGCGGCGGCCGACATCTTCTCCTCGAGATTATGGGCAACAACCTGCGCACCAAAGAAGCCATCGCTCTCGGCGAACACGAGACCCGCGACTTCTATTCCATCACCGAAGCCAGCGCGAACTACGGCTGGTGCACCTTCGACCAATCCATCCTGCGCGCCTACGAATCCGGCATCATCAACGAGGAAACCGCCCTGCTTTATGCCAATCGCAAAGGCGCCGTCACCCGGTCCATCGACGGCGTCAAAAAAGCACGCGGCATCGCCCAAAACAAAGACTCCGGCCTGAAACTCGACCTCGCCTCCAAGCTCGGCGTCTGATTCCACTGCAACTCCGCTCACTTTCCCCATGCCTCAGCAACTAGACATCTTCGAGCCCGGCGATTCCACCGCATTGATCGCCTTTGACGACGGAAAACAAGCCGAAGCCCTCGCCAAGCAGCTCACCGCCATCGATTACAAAGTCCACGGCACCGACTCCTACGAAGAGCTCCTCATTCTCATCAAGACGCACCAATACGATCTCATCGTCGTGCAAGCCGACTACGGCGGCTGGACCGTCGGAGAAAATGAACTCCTGCAAACCATCGCCAAGCTCCCCTCCGAGATCCGCCGCGGCGAATACGTCGTCCTGATGGGCGAAAACCTGCCGACGAACGACGAAATGCTCGCCTTCATCTACAGCGTGAACCTCACCTTCGACTACGCCGACTTCAGCACCTTCAAGGCCGTCCTGCGCCGCGGCATCGCCCGGCACCACGATTTCTACCATAATTTCCGCGAAGCGCTGAAAGTCCCCAAAGCGTAAAGCCAACAAAAAAACAGAGCGGAGTCGCATCGGGTTCACCCCTGATGTTTGCGGCGGAAATTTCTTCATCCGACTTCCAATTGATTCAGGCGCGTTCTTTCTCGATTTTGCCTGTTGCTTTCACCCTCAGCCGCGACCAAAGTTCCGCCGCATGAAGCTGGATAACTGGTTGAAATTTTTGTGGGATTTACGCGCTTTCGAGGCTCCGGCCACGGAGTTGCCCTCCCACTACGTCATCCGCCGCGCGGCTCGCAACGAGGAGGAAATCGTCAGCAAAGCCATCTTCAGCGCGTTTTCATTGGACTCCGATTGGAGTGACTCGCTGAACCGCATCTGGCCCACCCTCAGCGAGCAAATCGTGGACGCTTTTAAATCGAAAGATCCCAAATGCCTCGTCCTCACCCACGGCACGCGCGTGATCGGCGCCTCGCTCCTCTCCACCGAGCCCGACGCGGCGTATCAAGTCGTCTCTGGCCCCTGCATCCTGGTCGAATACCGCAACCGCGGCCTGGGTTCGATCCTGCTCGCCTCATCGCTCACCCTCCTGCGCGAAGCCGGCTTGGAAACAGCCGTCGGCATCACCAAGAAAACCATTCCTGCGGCCAAGTTTGTCTATCACAAATTTGGCGGTCGCACCGAACCCTACGAGACCGAGCCCGACCTGGTGGCTTCGTAGGAAATCAGGCGAGATTTCGTTCCAACTCGACTGAATATTCTACCCGCCCGAGCCGAGGTTGCAGTGCAACCGTGTCCGGCTCATGACCTCTTGCACCTTCGGCCACACCCGCACGGCTTCTGATTGAGAAATTGCGGCTGGCTCCCAACCAGGACCTGGTTCCAAAACGACTGAAGGTCGAATCTTCTCCAGCCACAGATTCCCTGCGTTTTGTGTAAAACGTGTAAAAGATCACGAGCGCTTTTGACACACAATCGCAACGGTTAAACGGTTAATTTCGCGTCACCGGAGCCCATGTGGTGCCTCGGGTGGAAGTGGAGAAAGCGGTCTATCCGTTCATGGGGCCGGGGCGTTCGGAAGTGGACGTAGAATCGGCTCGAAGTGCGGTGGAAAAACTTTACAAGGACTGCGGATTCCAGACCGTTGAAGTGCAGGTGCCGCAGCAAACCGGTCGCGGCGGAAGACCCGAGTGAGGCCAAGGTTTTTTCAGGTTACTACCTGACTCGACTGGAAAAAACGCCGTGGCTGAGCTTCATCCTGCAAGGCACCAAGCAGGACAGCAACGTCTCGACTCTGGGCGGCGCAGCCGTTGCCGGGCGCGGGGAAATCCTCGGTGCACGAGCCATGATCACGCTGCCGCCGGGGAAAGATTTCTATCAATCGGTCAGCCTCGGAGTGGACTACAAACACTTTGACCAAAACGTCAATCTCGGCACCGGTCAGATCCAATCGCCGGTCAGTTATTACCCGATCAGCGCCGCGTATACCGCGAGTTGGGTCGGAAAAAAATCCACCACCGAACTGAACGCTGGCGTCACCCTACACCTCCGCGGAACAGGCAGCAGCGACGAGCAATTTTCCAACAGCCGATACAAATCCGATGGCAGTTTCATCTATATCCGAGGCGACTTTTCGCATACGCACGAACTTCCAGGCGAGTTCCAGTTGTATGGGAAAATCCAGGGTCAACTCTCCGACCAGCCATTGCTCAGCGCAGAGCAATTCAGCGGCGGCGGCGTAGGCACGGCACGCGGCTATCTCGAATCCGAAGTCGCAGGTGACAACGCCCTCTTCGGCTCGTTGGAACTCCGCACGCCGAACCTCTTCAAAGTCCTCCCATGGCTGCGGAATCGCGGAAACGAATGGCGCGTTTACAGCTTCATCGACAGCGGATTCCTAACACTTCGCAATCCGCTGCCCGACCAGGAATCGCACTTCGATCTAGCGAGCATCGGCAGCAGCGTGCAACTTTTCGATCATTACAACGGCTCTATCGACCTCGCGATGCCGCTCATTTCCCAAGGGCAAAGCAGTGCCAACGGCGTCCGCCTCAACTTCCGGCTCTGGGCCGATTTCTAACCATTTATGTCTCACCTGCGTTCACTTCTAGCTATTCTGTTTCTAACAATCCTCTCTAACTCCGCTCACGCTTGGTGGAACGCGGAATGGACCCTGCGAAAAAAAATCACTGTCGATGCTACTAGCATCAGCGAACCCGTGAGTACTAGCACGGTGCTCGTCCGCTTGCACGATGGAAACTTCCAGTTTCTCTCCGCAAAAGAAGATGGGAGTGACATTCGATTCATCGCCGCTGACGACAAAACGTCGCTCGCCTGGCACATTGAAAAATACGATTCTTTGCTCAACGAAGCCTATGTCTGGGTGAAAGCCGACGACGCAAAAAAGACATACGACTCTGACTCGACTCTCATTTTTCACTTCAACGAAAAGGGAACTGCGCCCGTCGATTCGAGCGCATCAGCCGTCACCGCCACTGGCACACCGATTTCCGTGGAAGGCTCCATCATCGGCAGCGGTATTCGACTTGACGGCAGCAAACCCATCACGCTTCCAGCGGACTTTAATCTTCCTTCGGCATTCACCTGGTCGGCCTGGATCAAGCCATCGACGCTAGTGCCGAATGCGATTTTATTTAGCCGCCGCGACGGCAACAACGCCTTCGAAGTCGGCGTGGACAACGGCGTCCCATTTGTCGAAATCACCACTGAAGGAGACGTCCAGCGCAGCCCAGCAGGCGAGGCATTAACTGCTAACATCTGGCGCCATCTAGCTATTGTCTCCAATGGCACCGAGATAACACTCACACTCGACTCAGAAAAATACGCCACGCTGACTGCCGCCATTCCCGCACTGACCACCGAATCGACTCTCGGTGGAACTGGATTTGTCGGCGAACTCGACGAACTGGAAATCTCCAAAATTGGGCGTCCGATTGGCTGGTTGAAACTAGCCGCTATTTCCCAGAGTGGCAGCGAGAAAGCGAACAAACTCCTAGCTATTTCGCCTGACGAAATCAACGAGCAGCACGAAAGCGAAGTTAGCAAACAACTCTCGCTCATCGGCGACATTTCCAAGTCACTCACCTTCGACGGTTGGGTCGTCATCGTTCTTTGCGCCATCCTCGCGCTGATCGGTTGGGTCGTCACGATTGGTAAATTCTCTATCTCAGCCGCATCAAAAAAGCGACACGCGCCTTCCTCCAGCAATGGTCGCAGATCTCCGGTGACCTCACCGTGCTCGATCATGGCAACAAGGAAAACATCAAGAGCGTCGGAGGCCAGATCAGCGCAAAAACCCAGCGCCTGCTCCTGCAATCACCGCTCTACCATCTCTATCACGTCGGCTCCGACGAAATCCACAAGCGCACCATTCGCCCAGGGTTTTGCGGACTCACTGCACGCTCCATGCAATCGATCAAAACGGCGTTGGAAGGTGGCCTAACCCGCGAGATCCAGAACCTGAACAGCAACCTCACATTCCTAACCATCGGCATCGCGGGTGGACCGTATCTCGGATTGTTAGGAACCGTCATCGGCGTCATGGTCACCTTCGCCGTGATTGCGAAATCCGGTCAGGTCGAAGTGAACTCCATCGCACCCGGCATCGCGGGCGCATTGTTAGCCACTGTGGCCGGTCTGGTCGTCGCGATTCCGGCGTTGTTTGCGTATAGTTTTGTTAGTTCCAAAATCAAAGACACCGTTACCGAGATGCAAATCTTCATCGACGAATTCCTAGCTAAAATCGCGGAGTTTTATCCGGAGAACAAGTGACCCAAGTGACCTACTAACATGCAGGCCGGCGACAACAAATCCTACGACGACATCAACGTCACTCCGATGGTGGGCCTTTATTTGGTCCTCCTCTTAATTTTCATCATCATGACGACTGCCGGCGTTCAGGGCGTCAAAGTCAACCTGCCCAAAGCCAGCAAAGCGCCTCCGATGAAGGAGAAAAAAATGCAGGCCATCACGATCGATTCGGAGGGAAAAATCAAACTCAACGCGACTCCGGTTTCACTCGCCGATCTGGAAACCCAACTCGCCACGTTAAAAGCTAGCAATCCCGACATGCCGGTCGTGGTGCGCGGCGACAGCTCGACCCAATATCAAGGCGTGATGAACGTTCTCGACGTGCTCGGGCGTCTGAGCATTTCGCAGGCAGGCCTCGCCACCCAGGGACCGAAAAAATAGTGGCGATGAACGACCAGTTTGGAGCGGACGACGAGACTTTCTGGGAAAAGTATCGCGGGGCCATCGTTGTCGCGTTGCTAGTACTAGCCATTGGCGGCTTCATTGCACTGCAACTCGGATCAAAAAAAACGCCCGCACCGGTGAGGACGCAAAACTTCACCATGGTCACGCTCCCGCCACCGCCGCCGAAGCCCATTCCCACTCCGCCGCCGCAAGCAACGCCGCCGCCGGTCGATCAGAAAATGGATGAGCCGCGTCCGATGGAACCGCAGGAAGCCGTCAAGCCCGACGAAGCGCTCGATTCCGTCATCGAATCCCAAGTCCTGAATGGACTGCAACTCGACTCACCGCCGCCCGCCGGAATGCCGCTCCCCATTGTCCTGCGGCTCACCGCCAGAAAATCCATCTAACATTTTATGTCCACCACACGTCCCATCGCACTCGTCCTGGCTGCTGCATTTGCCATCGGATTTTGCCCGCAGCTTTTCGCCGAGGAAATGGCTCCTGCGCCTGAGTCCATCGCCGCGGCTACCGACCGGCTTTCCCCATCGATTCGCGCGGATGTCGCCGCCAAAGCTGCCGCCGCTCCGTCGCAAAACGTCACCGTCAATTTGATCAATCGCATGGTCCAAAAAGGGCTGCTGACCAAGGAAGATTCCGTCGATCTCATCCAGCAAGCCGAGGCTGACGCAGCCGTCGCCAAAGAACAAAGCGAAGCCGTGCAAATCGCCGCGGTCCAATCTGCCCCCGTCGATTCCTACGTGCCGCCATCCTCCGCCGATCCGTCGATCCAGCCAATCGCCGATCTGCCCGCGCCCTATCCCGGACCGGACGACACGATGCGCGTGTCCTACATTCCCGAGTCGGTAAAGGACGAAATGCGCGAGCAAATCAAGGCCGACGTTCTGGCTGAGGCGCGCGATGAAAACTGGTCGTCGCCGCGCATGTTTCCTGATTGGTTGACGCGCTTCCGATTGTTAGGAGATTTCCGCGTTCGTTACCAGTCCGACATGTTTTCCTCGGGCAACGACAACACCGGCGCGTTCCCAAATTTCAACGCCATCAACACCGGCGCGCCCTTCGACACCAGCGGCACTGTTTTTTCCCCACAACTTAACGTGGACCAGAACCGCAGCCGTTTTCGCATTCGAGTTAGATTCGGATCAGAAATTACCTTGCGCGATAATTTCACTGCCGGCATTCGCTTCGGCACTGGTGAAAATAATTCGCCCGTCTCGCAGAACCAAACCCTCGGCGCTGCTAACAATGGCCAGGGCGGCAATTTCTCGAAATACGCCATCTGGCTCGACCGCGGCTATCTTCGTTACGACTTCACTGACGTGCCTGATCTGAGTCTTTCGATCACGGCAGGTCGCTTTGATAATCCGTTTTTCGCGACAACAATTCTCTGGGCGAACGACCTCGCTTTTGACGGCTTCGTGCTGAAGGCGAAATACAAATTGGCCGATGGCGCGGTGACTCCATTCCTAACCGTCGGCGCGTTCCCGATCTTTAATACCGACTTCAATTACTCGTCGAATCAATCCGCGAAATTCAAGAGCCAGGACAAATGGTTCTACGCCGCGCAAGCCGGGCTCGATTGGAAAATCGCCAAGGATTTCACCGCAAAAATGGCCGTGGCGTATCTCGATTACGACAACATCGAGGGCAAACTTTCCAGCCCCTTTACGCCGCTGACCACCTCCGATCAGGGTGATACCGATGCAACTCGACCCGCTTTTGCGCAGAAGGGAAACACCTATTTTGCGCTGCGAAATATCACGCCAAACGCCTCGAATAATTTCGGCACGACGAACCAATTTCAATACTTCGGGCTCGCCTCGAAGTTCACCCAACTCGCGCTCACCGGGAAGCTGGATTACAGCCACTTCGAGCCGTTTCACGTCGTGCTGAGCGGCGAATATGTGAAAAACACCGCCTTCAATCAAGCCGACATCGCCAGCAAAGCGGTCAATAATCGCGGCCCATCTTCCAGCGGCATCGGCGAGTTTGCCGGCGGCGACACGGCTTGGATCGTTAACCTCCGCCTCGGTAGCCCGGCGCTGGTCAATCGTTGGGACTGGGCGATCGAAGTTGGCTATCGCTACGTCGAATCCGACGCAGTCGTGGATGGATTTACTGACTCTGATTTCGGCGGCGGCGGAACGAACGTGAAAGGTTACACTCTCGGCGCAGTCGTGGCCCTGTCGCCTGATGTCACGCTCGGCACCCGCTGGATGAGCGCGACGGAAATCGCCGGTCCGCCTCTCAAGTCCGACGTCTTCCAACTTGATCTCAACAGTACGTTCTAACTCCGCTCACTTTTTCCTAACATGCGTTCCTTCTTATTTTTGCTTCTTCTAACATCGGCACTTTCCGCCCAGCAACCCGTTGACCCAGCCATCACGCGTCTGCGCGATTCGCTGAAAAACACCATGCTCCAACTCCGCACCGCCCAGACCGATCTCGCCACCGCGCAATCGGAAAAAGACGCGCTCGAAGTCGAAAAGAAAACCCTCACCGAGCAGAACGCGGCCCTAACCAAACAAACCATCGCCGACAAGGACACCACCGACAAAACCATCGCCGAGTTGCAAGCCAAAGTCGTCGCTCACGAAGTTGAGATCGCCGCGCAAAAAGCCGCCATCGAAAAATGGAAAGTCGCATTGCAAAACATGACTAACACCGCGCAAACCAAGGAATCCGAACGCGCCAAACTCGCCGCGCAAGTCATCGTCCTCGACCGCCAGATCGCCGACCAAAAACGCAAAAATGCAGAGATGTATCGCACTGCGATGGAAATTTTAACCCGTTACGAAAAGTTCGGCCTCGGCGACGCCCTCACCGCACGCGAACCTTTCGTCGGACTCACCCGGGTTAAATTCGAAAACCTCATCCAGGACTACTCCGACCAAGTCGCTGATCAGAAAATCAAAAACTGAGTCGAGTTCCAGTGATATGGGGCGCGCCGTGTTTGTGACACAATTGTAACTCAAGCAAAACGCTAGCTCGGGTAAACTGTTGGCCCGTTTCATGGCCCAGCCTTCCCATTTTCATTCGAGTTCCATCGCACTTGCTGTCGCTCTGGCGCTCGCCGCCGTGCCATCGAGCTGGGCAGGCGACATCCTCCGCGGAGGCACACCGGGTGCCAGCCGAGTCAATGCACCCGCAGCCACTTCGGGGAACGTCACCGCGCAAGCGGCCAAAGCTCAGTCGAACGCGACCGACGCCCTGGCCCGGACGACTGCCGCGCTGCAGGCCGTTCAATCCATGCAAATCGCCGCTCGCAAAGCTGCGCTGGCTGGCCCCTCAAAACTCGGCGTTCAACTTCCAGTCGTCCCGAACGGACTCGCCGTGAACGGACTGCAAGTCGCATCAGGAGTTCCCATCAATCTCGCAGCGCCGACAGCTTCTGAAAATGCTGCGCTTTGGACCGGTGCGAAACTGCCCACGCAGACTATCTCAGGCGGCAAAATCAAAGTCACCATCGTCCAGACGCAGTCGCAGGCGTTGCTCGATTGGAAAACGTTCAACATCGGAAAACAAACCCAAGTCACCTTCGATCAAAAAGACGGAGGCAAAGACGCCAGTAAATGGATTGCCTTCAACCAGATCACCGACCCCAGCGGCAACCCCACGCAAATTCTCGGCTCGCTCGACGCCGTTGGGCAGATCTATTTAATCAACACCAACGGCATCATTTTCGGCGGCAGCAGCCAGGTCAATACCGACAACCTGACCGCCTCCACCCTGCCGATTAATGCCAGTTTGAACAATAGCGGCTTGCTCAATCAACAGGCGCGCGGCTGACCAGCCCGACTACACCTGCAAAGGTCGGCGGCCGCATCAGTCTGATTGGCCCGAACGTGATTAACAATGGGACGCTTTCGGCCGCCGATGGTCAGGTCATCCTGGCAGCCGGACGTGAAGTCGGATTTGCGGCGCATTCGCAAGACGACGCCTCGCTGCGTGGCCTCGATGTTTTTGTGGGAAAAGTCGATGCAGCGAGCGGCACAGTTTCTCATTTGGGTTGGATCGATATCCCGCGCGGCAACGCGACACTTACGGGGAAAACAATCAATCAATCCAGCGTCATCACGAGTTCGACCTCGGTGTCTTTAAACGGCAGCGTCGATCTGCTCGCAAACTACAACGCCGTCGCGAATCCTTCCTACGATCCGACGAACATTTCACTCGGACCCGCCTTTGTTTTTGTCTCGTCCGGCGCGGTAACGCTCGGCCCGAAAAGTGTCACGCGCATCCTTCCAGAATGGGACAGTTTGGAAACCGCCGTCGGCACTCAGCTAGCACTGCCGTCGCGACTGAAAATTCAAGGCCTCGCGATTCATTTGGAGAATCAGTCTTCCATCTTCGCGCCGAATGCGAACGCGACACTCACGGCAGGAAACTGGAACTACGCCGCCGCTGAATCGACTCTGACTCGACCCACTTCCGACTTCATCAATGCGAGCGGCCAACTTTATTTCGAGCCCGGCGCCACGATCAATGTCGCAGGCAGCAGCGGTGTCTCCGTTTCCGTTGCGCAAAATATTCTCACCCTGCAACTTCGCGGCGCGGAACTGGCCGACTCCCCGGTGCAACGCGACGGAATCCTACGCGGCATCACGCTGAATCTGGATATCCGCAACCGTGGCGAATATAACGGCGGCGCATGGATCGGCACGCCGCTGGGCGATGCAACAGGCTTTGCCGGATTGATCCAACGCACCGTGGGAGAACTAACAACGGCCGGCGGCTCGGTGACCTTAAAAGCCGGCTCGTCCATTGTCATGCAACCCGGATCAACCGTCGATTCGTCGGGTGGTTTTATCGATTTTCAAGGCGGCTTGGTGGAAACAACTCGCGTCACAGCCAATGGTCGGCTTTACGATATTTCCCAGGCGCTGCCGGACCGCATCTACGACGGCATTTACACGGGCCAGTCTACTTTTATCGCGCAGAAATACGGGATCGCGGAGACGTTCACCAATCCGCTGGCGCTCAAGAGCAGCCACTATGAAGCCGGCTACATTCAAGGTGCCAGTGGCGGGAAAATTGCGATCACAGCGCCGTCGATGGCGTTGGATGGCACGCTGATTGGGCAGACCGTTTCCAGCGATTTGCAACGCTCCCATCCGCCAGTCGGCAGTGAGTTGGCGATTACTTTTCAAGCGCAGCAAACTCTCCCGGGCTATCCCGGATTTTCGCCAACTCCGCCGTCGATTACGTTCGCCACGAGTTCGACTCTGCCACTGGCGGACGCGTTTGCGCTCGATACGAATGAAACTCCGCTCAGTTTACGGGAGGAACGGCAGAAGGAATTGGTGCTCTCGCCGGAGCTGTTTACGAAAGGCGGATTTGCGCGACTAACAGTTAGCAATGGCGACGGTGACATCGTCGTTCCCGCCGGGCTGGACTTCCACGGGCCCGTCTCTGGGAAGCTCACTTTCGAGGCTGCTAACATCACGATTGGCTCCGATATTTCCGCACCTGGCGGCGCACTTTCTTTTACCGCGTATAACATTTCCCCGACGATTGCTGCGACTCTGGAAACGGCTACGCCGCCCGCTGCGGAGGATCGCGGTTTGTTTAATCTCGCAGCCGGAATCAAGCTCAGCACGGCAGGCTTGATCGTGGATGAACGCAATCCCGGTTTCTTCCATTCGCCGCTCACGATCAATGGCGGCAGCATTGCAATCAAGAGCTTCTCCGCAAATCTCCCAATGGGTAGCGCGCTCGATGTTTCCGGCGGTGTTGTCGTCAGTTCCACAGGCAAACGCACCGATGGAACAGGCGGGAGTCTGAGTGTTATCGCCGGGCGCGATCCGAGCACAAACGCCGCGTCGGTCATTGGTGGAACGCTGGTTTTTGACGCGACGCTTTCCGGCTTCGGCGGAAGCAAAGGTGGATCGTTGACGGTCCAGGCGCAGTCGATTCAGATCGGCGGAATTCATGCACTAGCTAACACGTTGCATTTAGCTCCGGATTTCTTCAACACCGGCGGCTTCACCAGCTTTACTCTCACCGGCATCGGCTCGCAGAACGAAAAGACAGGCGAGTTCCAGCCGGGTCTAACTGTTACGGCTAACACGGTGATCCAGCCGGTGGCAAAAACCTGGCTCGCGACCTTTGATCCATCCGCGAATGATGCGGCGCGGCTCGTTCCCATCCTGCTGCCGGAAGGATTGCGCCCCTCCGTTTCACTCTCGCTCAACGCCTCTGGCGCGACCGATCTGGAAGGACTTCTACTCTCACAGGGCGATCTCGTGATCGAAAAAGGAGCACTCATCGAAGTCGGTCCGCAAGCTAGCGTCGCGATCAAGGGCAAGACGGTTTCCTTGCTCGGATCCATCGTCGCTCCCGGTGGAAGAATCACAGTTTCGGCCGATGGAAAATATCCCGTTTCCAGCACGGACGCCACGGCGCTGACGGCGCTGCCTACGCTTTATCTCGGTGCTGACAGTCTTCTTTCCACGAAGGGAATGACGGTTTACACGCCGGACGCTTACGGTCGTAGAACGGGCTCCGTCCTAGCTGGCGGCAACATTTCCATCGCGGGAAATATCGTGGCGGATCACGGTGCCATCCTCGACGTTTCTGGTGCGAGCGGCGTGCTCGATCTAGCGATCGCGGCAGTAGACTACCATGCAACTCGCGTGGAAAATAGCAGCCAGCCAAACGTGCCTTTTGCCAGCGGCACCACGTCGGCACTGTGGAATTTACGAACAGTTTTTACTCACGTGGAAAGTGACGCGGGTTCCATCGCATTCACCGGCGCGCAGGAGTTGTTTATCGATGCCACACTGTTAGGAAATGCGGGCGGTTCCACGGCACTCGGCGGTTCGCTCGACATTACATCGGGGCGGTTTTACTCGATCACGGATGAACTTCCGACGCCGCAGGATACCACGCTGGTCGTCACGCAAAACGATCCAACGCGACCCGTTGTTTTCTATCATCCAGGTGAAAGCCCGCTCGGCTCGCCGGTGCTCGATCAAGACGGCATGGCACTCGCTGGGCTGGGGCATTTTTCGGTCAATACATTTGCTAACAGTGGGATGGATTCGCTCACGCTCCAAGGCAATGTGCAGTTCCACGGCAATGTTAGGATTGATGCTAGGAGAGAACTCTCGGTGGCGAGCC
The DNA here is from genome assembly GCA_043758065.1 of Spartobacteria bacterium. GTDB lineage: Bacteria > Verrucomicrobiota > Verrucomicrobiia > Chthoniobacterales > DASVRZ01 > DASVRZ01. Next base: position 24,884 of record JAYVOE010000146.1, read on the forward strand.
AAGGCGTGCTCACTGGGGATGGAGCCGTGCGCCTAACGGCTGGTCACGTGACTGCGATCCCGCTTTCTGCCGGTGGTCAACTGGACGTTTACGCATCGGTCATTCACCAAAACGGCGTGCTGCGCGCACCACTCGGAATCATCAACCTGGGTCGCGATGAATCGACTGCAACTCGACTGGATTTAATAGCTGGCGTGCAGGTTCCCATCAGCCAGGAACTGAGCCTTGGCAAAGGCAGCATCACGTCAGTTTCCGCCGGAAATCTCATCATTCCCTACGGCATTAGTTCAAATGGAACATCGTTCATCGATCCTTTTGGCAACGACATTTCCACCAGTCAGATTCCTGCAAAAAACATCTCGCTGGCTTCTCAAAAACTAACCATTTCTAAAGGCTCGACCATCGACATCAGCGGCGGCGGCGATCTCTACGCCTATCGTTTTAACAAGGGCAACGGCGGTAGTAGCGATTTGTTAGGATGGAACTTTGCTGGCGCCTGGAATGCCTCGGTGCTCTATGGCGAATCGTCGGTTGTGAGCTATCAAGCCAATCACGCGCCGTATGCGCCATTTAGCAATTCCGAGGATCCGGGCTACACCACCGCAGGGCTGAACGTCGGCGATCGGGTTTGGCTCGGTGGTAGTGAGACTTTGCAAGAGGGCACTTACACGTTGCTGCCCGCGCGATATGCGTTGCTGCCCGGAGCGGTGTTAGTCACGCCGCAGGCTGGAACGACGGCTTTCGATTATTCCGTGTCGTCGTTTGATGGGGCAACGCAAACGACGCGGCAGACGGGTCAGACCGTGGGTGCGGTTACGTTGCCAGAAGGAGCGAATTTTGGTTCCGGCTACCGCTATAACGATGTCTCTGGAACGCGGAAAATGGATCCGACTTACACTCGATTCGAGGTCGCCTCGAATGCCGTCGTGCGGAATCGCGCCAGCTATGAGGACTATCTCGCCAATAGTTTCCTGAAAGAAACCGGGCAGCGTCTGCCGGGCGATGCGGGGCATCTTATTTTGCAGGCGATGGAAAGTATGATCCTGCAAGGCCGCGTGTTAGCTCAGGGGCAAAACGCAACCAGCCGGGCCGGCCTGATCGATATTGCTAGTAGCTCGGATATTTCCATTACCGACCACCGAAAACCAGTGGAGTTAGAGGGGATTCTAACCCTCAATGCGGCGAGCCTGGGATCGTTCGGCGCGGAGAGTTTGCTGATCGGCGGCATTCGCACACTCACGACCGATGCAGACGGAAACACGACGGCCCAAGTGCGCGTAACCACCGGCAGCGGCGATGGCGTCTTGCTGCGTCTGAGCAGCGATCCCGCCGCGACGATCACGCGCCACGGCTATTCGTCGTCCAGCGTGCCGCAACTAACTATCGGCGCGGGCAGCCGACTAACTGGCGCGAGCTTGATTCTCGATTCCACCGCCGGCATGTCGATCAGTCCCGCAGCGAGACTTCAGGCGAGTTCCATCGCACTCGACAGCGGACAAATTTCCGTGCTGCTCGGCAACACCACAGAGACTCCCACGGGTCTCGTCCTGACCGGAAGCCTTCTCGCGCAACTCCGACGAACGGAATCGCTCGCTCTGCTGAGCTATTCGTCCATCGATACCTATGGCACTGGAATCTTTAAAACGGGCGGCAGCCTAAGCCTCCATGCAGGCGAGATTCGTGGCTTCGATACCCAGGGTGGAGAAGTCGTTTTCGCAGCGAACGACATTTCGCTGGATAACAGTGCCGGTGCCGCGCATCTCCCTTCGTCTGCAACGACATCCGGGCAGCTAACATTCCAGGCTGCTAACATTCGCGTCGGCGAAAACACGCTGCATCTCGATCAATTTGCCAGCGTCGCGCTGAATGCCCGGCAAAGCATCGTTGTCTCAGGCCAAGGCGGAATCAACGCCCAGGGTTCTCTGCTAGCTACGACGCCGGTCGTGGTCGCCGAGAGCGGCGCGACGATTCTTCGATGTGGTGCGCTACACGAACGCCGGAGAAATTTCTCTCACGGCGGATTCGGGTTCCGTGATGCTAGGAAGCTCGTCGCTCGTCTCGCTCGATAGCTTCAAAAATGGTGGAAACGCCGGGAGCTTGTCCGTTAGCGCGGCTCAAGGTGCGTTTCAACTCGATGGGAAAATTTCTGGAACGGGCAAGGACAAAGCAGGCCAGGTCTCGCTCGATGCCAGCCAGGTCGTGGATATTTCCAAGTTTAGTTTTGATTTGAGTTCCAATGGATTCACCGCATCGCAGAGCTTCCGGTTGCGGACCGGTGACGTGTTGTTAGGAGGAAAAATCACCGCGACACACTTCGATCTTTCCGCCGATACCGGCTCCATCACGGTGCAGGCAATCATTGACGCGTCGGGTGTTACTGGCGGGCATATCAGCCTCATCTCAGGGAGTGATCTAACGATCGCGCCCGGCTCATTCCTAACTGTCCATGGGAAGGAATTCAGTCACGCCGGAAAAGGCGGCGACATTCATCTGGAAGCGGGTGCAGCGATCAATGGCGTGGCCGACAGCAGCGCGTTGCTAGATTTGCAGGCCGGCTCCAGGCTCGATCTAGGCGTGGACAATTTTGTGGCGGGTTCCTCCACCACCCCCGGCGCAAGTGCGTATTACGGGCAGTTTACCGGCAAGCTCTCACTCCGCGCTCCACGGCTCGGGGACGACATTCAGATCGCAACGATTGGCAGCGCCGTCGTTGGTGCATCGGCCATCGTGGCCGAAGGATTCCGCATTTACGACCAAACCGCGACCGGCACGCTGGATAGCGGTCTTCTCACGACGATCGATGCCGATGCGAAAGATTATATTAACAATGGAGGAGCCGCCATGCGGGCCAAGCTCCTTTCGGGAAATGCGGACGCAAGCACGCTGGATTCTTTGCTAGTACTAACACCCGGGGTGGAGATCATCAATCGCACCGGAAGCCTCACCCTTGGCGCGACCAATTCCACTAATGCGTCCGATTGGAATCTAGCACCGTTTCGTTACGACACCGTCTTACTCGATGGCCGTACTAGCAGTGCGCCGGGCGTTCTAACTCTTCGTGCCGCAGGCGACATTATTCTCTACAACGCGATCAGCGACGGCTTCGAAACGAGTGCCTACAAGGCGCGTCTCCTCACGGCAAATGAGGTAACGCCGCTCAACAGCCAGTCGTGGTCCTACCGTTTTTCATCCGGGTCAGATATGACTGCGGCCGACTCGCAGCGAGTCCTTACTCTCGCTCGCCTGGGCAATACCACAGAAGACCCGGCGGATGACATCGGATCATTGCGCATCGGCAAAAATGCAGGCAACGCTTCAGTGCCTGGCGGAAATAGCGCACAAACGAGCGTCGCTTTGAACAATCGTTTTCAGGTCATTCGCACCGGCTCCGGCGATATCCAGATTGCAGCCGGACGAAACGTGCAGTTACTCAACCCGTTTGCTAACATCTACACAGCGGGCACGCGCGTTTTGGACGCCACTCTGGGAGGGACTTTCGATATCCCGATCCCGCGCCTCTCCAATGGAGATGTGGGCAACCTCGGAGCAGTCCAACAAGGTGCCAATGCTACTAATACCGCGCAATATACTCTGGCGGGTGGCGACGTTTTCATTCTTGCTCAAGCTAGCATTCTGCGCCAAACCAAAGACATCAACGGCAATCTGGTTGCGGATTCGCAAAAGCAAATGCCGACGAACTGGTTGAATCGGCGGGGCGCGGTGGATCCGGTGACGGGGCTTTTTACCAAGTCGAGATTTAGCGAAATCGCTTCCACGACTTGGTGGGTGGACTTTAGCAATTTCTTCGAAGGCGTCGGCGCTTTGGGCGGTGGCGATGTTAGTTTGAGGGCTGGTCAGGACATCGCAAACGTTGATGCGGTCATTCCCACAAATGCTCGAATGGCTGGTAAAACGATTTCGGGCAATGCCATTGCGCCCGCCTTACAAAATCTCGTGGAATTAGGAGGTGGCGATCTCACTGTTAGAACGGGCGGCAATATCGATGCGGGCGTTTATTATGTGGAGAAGGGATCCGGCATTCTCGACGCTGGCTGGCAGATTACGACTAACAAAACGCGCTCTCCCTCTTTGGGCAATTTGGCTCCAACTCCGCTCTATTTTTCGGACGCTACCTGGCTTCCGACCAGCTTGTTCCTCGGCAAAGGAAGCTTCGTGGTCAATGCGCGCGGTGATCTGTTCATCGGGCCTGTGTCCAACCCGTTTCTGCTGCCTCAGGGCTATAACAACACCTTCTGGTATAAGACTTACTTTTCCACTTACGACCCCATCTAACAAGGTAAGCATCGCCTCGCTCAGCGGTTCGGTGAGCTTGCGCGAACGAGTCAGTTTGCCGGGTGTCGATGAGGCGAATGTTTCGATTCCTATCTTGCAGGCCTACTATCGCAACGTCCTTCTCCTCTCGACTTCGCCTGCCAGTGTTTCCGCATTCCAACCCTGGCTTCGTCTGGCCGAAAATGATGTCACCGCGTTTTTCACCAGCTTCTCGCTGACACCTTCTAACATGACGGTGGCAGCTTACTCTGGAGACATCGATCTTGCAGGTGGTTTTAATGCCAGCCCGTCGGCTCAAGGCAACGTCCAACTGCTTGCGAATGGAGCTATCAACGGCTTGCAAATCAGCGGCACCACCAGCTTTAGCGGAGGCACCGCCACCGTCTGGTCGTCCTCATCCATCAACGTCTCCGACGCAGATCCGCGATCATTGATTTCGCCAGCAACGCCTTTTGCCTACCAGAATCTGCAGGCGTCTCGCACCGCCCGATCTGCCAATCAGTCCTCGTCGAGTTTTCTGCAGTTTTTCGATCAATACCTGGCCGAATCCGGCTCTTACAGCGGGCTCTATTCCCTCAACGAAACCAAACGTTCTCTCCACGGCGACGGCCTGCTTCACGCCAACGACCCCGAACCCGTCCGCATTTACGCCACGGCCGGGGACATTTCCGGGCTGACTCTTTTCTCGCCAAAAGCCGCCCGCATTCTCGCTGGCAACGACATCACCGACATCGGCCTACCTGCAAACCCTCAGCATCAGCGTCGTCAGTGCCGGACGCGACCTCATCGCCTACGACGCAGGCTCGCTCCTTCGCTCCGCCGCCACCGCCACTGGCAACTACATCGCTGGCACCAGCATTTCCACTAACACCATCCCGGATTCTCAGTCGGATGACATCCAAATCTCCGGACCCGGCACTCTCGAAGTCTTTGCCGGGCGCAACCTCGACCTCGACCTCGACCTCGACCTTGGCTCCGGCGCCACCCGCGCGGACGGCACCGGCGCAGGCATCACCAGCATCGGCAATTCGCGCAACCTCAACCTCCCCTTCGACGGTGCCCGCATCATCGCTGGCGCAGGCATCCCCGGACCCGCCTCGCTCAACAGTAGCGGCCTCAATCTCGCCACCTTCCAGAGCGAAATCCTGACCCCGGAAATTCTCGCCCGCTACCTCCCTGAAATTCCCGAAGTCGAAAAACTCACCGCCGCACAGTTCGCTCGACTCCCCGCAGAACAAAAAGCCACCCTCTCCCTCGACATCTTTTACCGCATCCTGCGCGACTCCGGGCGCGACCGCAACGACCCGAGCGCCGCCACCTTCGGCACCTACGCCAATGGCCTCGCCGCCATCGCCGCCCTCATCAGCAACAACGCCACTCCGGGCGGCAACATCATCATCTGGTCCTCCCATGGCGACATCGCCGCCGGCTCCTCCGCGAAAACCGTTAAATCCGCACCGCCCACACGCGTGCTGATCGATGCCCAGAGCGCCGACGTTCAGACCGACCTCGCCGGCCTCGCCACCGGCGGCGGCATCGGCGTCCTAGCCACCGTGGCCGACGTGGCACCCGGCGACGTCGACCTCATCGCCCCCACCGGCGTCGTCGACGCAGGCGACGCAGGCATTCGCTCCTCCGGCAACCTCAACATCGCCGCCGTCGCCAGCCTCAACGCCAGCAACATCCAGGTCGCAGGCACCTCAGCGGGCGTCCCCACCGTCATCGCCCCTACCGTCAACCTCGCAGGCATCGCCCAGGCCAGCACCGCCGCTGGAGCCGGAGCCCAGGCCGCCAGCACCGCCACTCGACAAAACCAGACTGGCAACCAGCAGGAAGAACTCCCCTCCATCATCACCGTCGAAGTCCTCGGCTACGGCGGGTAACGCCAGCCAAGTTGTAGCGTCGAGGCTGCGCCTCGATCTTCTTTTACCTGAATCCAAATCGAGCCACAGGCTCGACGCTACACTCTCCAAATCGAGCCACACTCTACACTCTAGCGATCACCTCGATCTCGCCTTGGAAAAGCCAATCTGCCGACTGCTTTACGAGACCCGCCCGCACTGGATTCTGAACGACATATTCCCACTTCTGCTCGTAACTTTCATCGTGGCGCAGCAGTCGATCGAAAAACCCTGGCTGCCAGAAACTCCGCAAGCGACTTTCATGAATCCTCGTTGGCTCATGTCCTAAGCTAACGATCGCCTTACCCAACATCTGCTTGAGACCACCCACCCAGCGGCTCAAGGTCATTTCAGACGTAATTCTCACGAACACATGCACATGATCCGGCATGAGAACGTAACGGCCTGTCACCGCCCCAAAGTCTCGGCCGCGGATGGCGCATGTGCGAAACGCGTCATGCACTGCCGCATCAGCCAGGAGCGAACGGCGCAGCAACGTCGCGAACGTGACCAGATAAAGCGGAGCATCGCTACTCTGAAAGATCACTGGCAAACGAAGAGGCGTTTGTTTGTAAATTTGATCCATGCCACCAGCACTCCTGATCCTGCAAATCCTGTCCAGCCGAATTTGTTAAGAAGTTATTGTAGCGTCGAGGCTATGCCTCGAATTTACTGATCCTTCGGGCCACAGGCTCGACGCTATCTATCCCCGTGTAGCGTCGAGGCTATGCCTCCAAGGCCCCTATCCTTCTCAACCTCTTTCCCTGTGTAGCGTCGAGGCTATGCCTCGAAGCCCCTATCCTTCTCCACTTGGACGTCTTCGAGCCACAGGCTCGACGCTACAATTACGGAGCGAACTCGACGCTACACTTCCCTGCGAGAGTTAGTCCGCCCCTTTTCATTCAACTCTCAGACAACCCGCAAAAACCCTCTGCGTCACCGGTCCGTAACGCGTCCGTCACCCAGTCGTCACACTCATGCGGTCCGTCACACAATTGTTACCATAACCCATTTGGTAAAGCCGGATTCGTCCCGTAAAACCACAGTCGTCTGCAACTCCGATCTACTACCGCTCACCGTGTTAGTACCGAGACTGCCTTCAACCCTTAGTCAAAAAACAAACCACACTATGAAACTCAATAAATTCATCTCATCTGCCATGCTGGCCCTGGCCGCCATCGCAGCTCCCGTCGCTCACGCGGCGTTTAGTTATTCATCCGGCAACCTCTACCTCGGCTTCCGCCAGGTGGGAAACAGCACGTCGGATTTCGCGGTTAACATCGGCGCCGCCGGAACCTACCGCGATGCGCTTGCTCCCGTCACGCTAACGATCGGCGGCCTGTCTACTCAGTTGGACTCTATCTTCAACACCACTGGCGGTGCTTGGAACTTAGATAGCAATGTTAAGTGGGGCATCTTCGGCACCACTTCCAACACAGCGAACAACGGCGACCCAATCCGCGTGCTCTACATTACCGAGCCTATCAACCAGACTCAGCCGATCCAGCAGGGGACTCAGACGGGAACTGCTGGTAATATGATCAATGCGATCAATTACTACTCCAACGGAGCAGCTAGTGGCACTACGTCAGGTTTGTCTGAATCCGCTTTTCTCACCAACGGTGCTGTTGGCAACCCAGTAAATGCTAACTCAGTAACAACTCGTCTCTTTACTGGCGTGCCATTCGAAGCGAGCAACCTTTCCCAAGGCTACGATTCAGTTACGAACAACTTAGAGTTCTATCGTGTGCCGCAAGGCAGCACTCAGACAACAGTGGCCGATAAAGGCTCCTTTAACATCTCTGGAGACACGCTCACTTTCACGCCGACAGCAGTCCCTGAGCCGTCCGCTTACGCCTTCCTGTTCCTCGGAACGGTCGGCATCGCTTACATCGGCTTTAACTACTTCCGCAAAACCAAAACCGCATAGATTCACCGTTAAAAAAACTCATCCAAGTTAAATCCATATGAAAAAAACTCAGATCATCCTCGCTGCTTTAGCAGCCATCTCCACTGCACACTTCGCCAGTGCGCAGACTTCCGTCGTCATTACTGGTTCGACCGCCTTCCGCGCCTCCGCCGGCAACGCGATCCGCAACGTCTTCACCGCCAGCGGCAACAGCCTCACCGGTTATGCCTACAGTGGCACCAGCTTTACTGGAGCCACCTACCAAACCTTTGTTGGCAATATCAGCGGCATGAGCAATCCTGTAACAGTCAAGACACAGTGGACCGGTGCCGTAACTGGCATTAATGCCGTCTCCAACCAAGCCACTGTCAACGTTAGTGTCTTGCCAGACACTCAGCCCATTTCTTCTGGCGGCACTTCGGGCGCCAGCATTACGAGTAACGTCAGCGCAAAAGCCGACATCGGCTTCGCAGATAACTTGCAATCCTCCACGGCCTTTACGACCAACGCCCTGGCTCAGGAGAAAGTCGGCATTATCCCATTCGCTTGGGTCGCTGGCAAAGACGCCATTCCTGGCATCACGAACATCACTCATCAAATGGCTAGATCTCTCCTAACCAATGGGGTGATCCGAGCATCGCAATTCACGGGAGTTGCAACCGACTCACAGACCATTTATGCAGGTGGGCGCGACAACCTTTCTGGCACTCGCGTTACGACTCTAGCCGAGCTTGGTTACGGCACCCAAAATGGTGTCACGCAATTTAAACCCGCTACGTTTGGAACAGGAACTTCGGCAAACGTCGTTAGCACGATCGACATTCAGACTTTGAATGGGAACAACCGCGAAACAAGTGGAGGTTCTCTGGCCAATTACGCTCGTTACACCACGAATACAGCTTCGGATGTCTTCAACGGAATCCAGCACAACCCAGCGTTCATTATTTATGTGGGTGAAGCTGACAGTTATGCGGCGGTCTACGGTGTAGGCGGTGGTGTTACCGGCAATGGCGCGGGCAACGGACGTTACCTCACTTACAACGGGGTGAAAGCCTTTGACGGCGTAGCAAAATCCCCTGCGAGTCTAACGACGTCGGCAGGCAGCGCAGTCCTTACTGGGTTGACAGATACGACCGGCGTCATCGCAGGTCAGATTGTTAGCGGTAACAACATTGCGGGCGGTTCGGTGGTTGTCTCAACGACAGGCACGACTATTACCCTCGATAAGAATGTTCTCGCTGGTGGAACCACGACGAATGCACGCATCGGCGCCTTGATTGCCTCTGTTGTTCGTGAAGGCGCCTACCCATTCTGGAACTACGAGTATGTTAACTACCTCGCATCCCGTGTGAATTCAGCCAGTGGCACCGAACCAATCAAATCCAAAGGTATTTTCAAGAACCTTTTGGCGGGCCGCGTTTCAGGCTTTGACTACGGCTTCTCTGGTTTAGCAGATGATGCGTCCTTCAAGGTCGCCCGCGGAGAAGACGGCGGTGTTTTGACAGCGAAATAGTTCGACCGACCAGCATTCGACTCTAAGTCGGATCAAAAAAACCGATGGGGAACTGTGCTTCTCCATCGGTTTTTTTCTGTCTGTTTCGTTGTCATCAGAATGTAACAAAACACCCCTTGGGGTTTTCCACTCTTATGGTTAACTCCAACGTCTGAACCTTCCACTTACATGAAATTCCAAAAAATATTTGCTCTTAGTCTTTCGACTCTAACATTGTTCACCGCGACGTTTGCACACGCCACCCGCACTTATAGCTCAGGTAACGTCTATCTCGGCTTTAGCCAGACTGGTAATACCACTTCTGATTTTGCCGTGAACGTCGGAGCGGCAGGCACCTTTCGTGACGCCCTAACTCCGGTCACTTTAACGCTGACTAATCTAACGACGACTTTGAACTCGATCTTCGGCACCGGCTGGGCCACCAATGCAGCGTTGAACGTGCAATGGACTTTATTCGGCACTACGCAAAACGCCGCCGCCAATGGCGATCCTATCCGGGTTCTTTATAGCACTAAGCCGACGGGCGATAGCGCACCACTTCAACAAGGCACCCAAACCGGAACGGCAACTAATATGCTGAACGCCGTGGACTACTACTCCAATGGATTGGCCTTGGGGACTATCTCCAATACTACCGAATCTAGCGTCAACAACGGCACGATCGGCGCACCGGGAGTCCTTTTGGGACGACAAACCTGAACCAGGCTTATGCTCCCGTCGCTACATCGACACTGGATTTCTGGCGTATTCCTCAAGGCGCCCTTCAGACAACGGTGACGAATGAAGGTGTGTTCACCATCGTCGGCGACACCCTTACCTTTAGTCCCACAGCGGTCCCGGAGCCGTCCTCGATGGCATTGTCGGCACTGGCATTAGGCGGATTGGGGCTGTTACTGCGCAAGCGCGCCAAGGCGGCCGCAGCGTTGCGTTAAACGGTGGCGACCTTGATGAGACCGGTGCCATTGGAAACAGTGGCAGCGGTCTTTTCATTTCAGTCAAAGTCTTTCCTGAATCGATTCTAACTCCGATGAAAATTGCTATTACAGTCGGGCTCCTCGCCTCCACCGCCACCTGCCTGCTCGTCGCGGGTTTTTGCTGCAAGCAACCGGCACCGGCGGCAAACCCTGTCTCACCCGTGGCTGAGACAGTCTCTCGGGTTCTGCCTGTTTCCACTCCTGTGGATTCACGTGCCTGGCTCGAGCCCGAGTCGAATCCAACTCGACTGAAAACTTCGGCGGCTCCGACTCTGGCAGTTGGAACGAACATTCCGCACGAAACACAACCCAACTGGCCGCTGGTTTTTCGCGAGGCGGGCAGCTTGCATCTTTAGCCCGCTCAGCAACGACTCTTCACCAAGTTGCAGGACGATTTTGCCAGTCAAGTCGGGGAGCGACAAGATCCGCACCAACCGGCTTACCGGGCGCGTTGGCTGAAGGCGCAGGCTGAGGCCGATTCCCGTTTGCGCGTGGCACTGGGCAGCCAACTGATCGATAAGCTGCAACTCCAGGCCATTCGCGAGGATCGGGGTGCGGGCCAAAATAAGTGACTGGGTCCCCAGTTTTATTGTAATTTTGTTTTTTCCTAACGACCGTTTTCGCCCTTTGAACTCCCCAGACACGTCGCTCAAACTTCCCGCAGAAAAAACACAGCGGAGTTCCATCGCACTCTGGATGTGTGCGTTGGTCGCGCTGTTGTTTCTCCCCCTGCTGATCAACTATCTGGCCAATCTCTGGTCGCGCGAAGCGTATCAATTTTTTCCATTGGCCATCGGTGGAGTGATCTTACTCGCCTATCGCGGCTGGGCGGAAACTCCCCGGCCTTTCCGGCCCGCTCCGCTCGGCTTTTCGTTGCCCGTTCTCACTCTTGCCTTCGCCTTGGAAAGCGTGGCCAGCTGGCTCTGGTCGCCTTGGGTCGGCGCCATTGCCCTGCTCCCGTTGCTAGCCGGTCTGACGCTGGCGATGGGCGGCTGGCCCTTGTTTAAAAAACTCGCACCTGCCGGCATCCTGCTGCTCACGATCATCCTGCCGCCATTGAAGCTGGATGAAAAATTCACCCTCTGGCTGCAACACCTGACCAGCATCGGCAGCAGCCACGTGCTCGCCAGATTGGGCGTGCATCACCGACTGATGGGCAACGTGATCGAGATTCCGGGGCACCGCCTCCTCGTGGAAGAAGCCTGTAGCGGGATTAAATCGGTCTTGTTTATGACCGCAGCCTGCCTCTTTTTTGCTTTTTGGCGGCGGCGCAAACCCTACCAAATCGTCATCTCCGTTTTCCTCGTGCTCAGCTTCGTCATGGCCGGAAACATTGCCCGAATCGTCTCGGGAACGTGGCTGGAATATTTTCGCCAGATCAACATTTTGACGGGCGCACGCCATGAGGTTGCGGGTGTCATCATGCTCGCCAGTTATCTAGCTTTCATTGTGCTCGTGGACTTTGTCTGGGGCCGGATCGATGGAAAAAACGACAGCCCTGTTTCCAGAGTTCACTCGCACTCCGATGAAAAAACGGCTAACGCTCCACGCGCGTTGCGGCTGACATCGCTCATTCTGCCCGCGCTTTTTGCCGTCGTCGGCTTGTTCCAGGTGAGCCAGGGCTGGCGACACCATCATGCCGGGCAAAATACCGTGCAGCATGGGTCCAAGGAATTACCGGGCGGCACGGAGATCGACATGCCATTCGAATTGGCCGGGTGGGAGCGTCTCTCCTCAGCGCGACCCGCCATGCTCAAAGTCGAGGCATTTGGTGGAATCAATTCCCAAGTCTGGCAATTCCAAAAGGACTCGATGGTGGCGACCGTTTCCTTTGACTACCCATTCGCGGGATATCACGACGTGCAGATTTGTTACGTGGGAAACGGCTGCATTCCGCAAGAGAGCGAGCTGCGTTTTTTCACCGGAGTTGCAGGCGTATCTCCCTACCAGCAAGTCATGCTGCAGAAGGACGATTACCAACTCGCGCTCTGGTATAGCACGATCGATCAGGAAGGTCATTGGATGGAAAATGCCTTCGCCAAGCGGAATCTATTGGAGCGATTTCGCGAGCAATTGGGCGGTCTGACGACGACTTACCGCGTGCAAATGGTGGTCAACCATGCCGAGCGGATGAACCCGGCAGATCTTGCAGCGGCGGCCCAGTTTTACGAGCAAGTGAGGGAACGCATTCTCCCTGCCGTTCTCCCGAAGGCGGTCGCTCAGAAGTAGACCGGAAATGATGCGGGTTGCATCGGTATCGCGGGCGCATTTCCGTCCGTCAGCCAGTCTTGTTGGATCGCCCGGCGCGCTTGTCGCACCATGGCCGTTTCCTCGGGAAACAAATCGGCCTCGATGCCCAGATGAGATAGCGCCCGGCGTCGATCATCCCCAGCCAGGCTGAGGCGATGCCAAAATATGTCGCAGCGCGCGGTTCCTGCAATTGATCCGCAGGAAGCTGGCGGAGCAAAAAATATGCTTCGGCAAAACGACGCTCGCGCAGGTAACCCATGGCGAGCACGAGTCTGGCATCGAGCGCGTCCGGGTTTTCCAAATGTTGCGTGCGGACAAAGGCGAGCGCTTTTTCGGTGTTTTCTCCCTGGAGCAAAGACAGACGCGCCCATTGGTTTTGCAGCGTGGCGCTGTGCGTCTCGATCAGCCGACTGCACGCTCGATAGGCCCGCGCGGTGTCGCGATGCTGGAGGTGTTCGGCGAGCAGCGTGGTCAGAATCGGCTCTGGCTCGGATGAAATTTCCGAGAGCTTCCAGAGCAAATCGACGCGCTGATCCGGCCAATTTTGCTTCGTGGCCAAATCTAACAAAGTCGTCAGGGAACCGAGATCGTCCTGGGCGGAATCCACACTTTTCCGCCAGGTCGTCTCCGACAACGTGGCGCGACCGCTGCCCGCCTGGGCGATGGAAAGATACGCGAGACGCATCCAGTCGAGATCTTCCCAGTCTTCGCCGAGAGTGATCTCGACGGCTTTTTCCCATTTCTCCTCTTGCAAAAACGCTTCGACGGTCGATTTCGCCAACGGTGGTTTTTTCAACAAACGTGTGGGCAACGCTTCCAGCCAGGGGCTGCACTGCGCGGCGGCTTGATGAGCGACGATCCATTTCACCATGGCATTGAGCGATGCGTAGCTCTTCTGCGATTCGTTTTCCAGTTGAGTTAGATAGGAATCTCGGAAGGAATCTTTCGTCTCGCGCAAGAGAGTCAGCCGCAGGAGGCGATCGTCAAAGGTGGCGTTTTTATTCATCACCAAATCGTCTGCCAACGAGTAGGCGGTAAACGCGTCCCGCTTCTCGATGGCGTCGCGGATGCCTGCCTGAACCAGCCCACGCAACGCCGCAATGCGATACTGCGGATCGGCTTGATAACGCTCGAGCACCGCTCGTGCTGCTTCGCGGTTTTCGGCGTTTCCATCCGCCGCTTGCCAAGCTGGCGGCGGCGAGGATGTAGCCCGTGTTTTTCGGCTCCAGGCGGAGGCACTCGGCGTATTCTGCGTCCGCAGTTTTTGGGTCACCTTTGAGCAAAGCCAGCCGAGCTAAATAGGGATGCAGCGCGGCGGACGGCAGTTGGGGATTTTTCCGAAGCAACCCCAGCGCCATCTCGGCTTTGGAGATATTTTCAAAGGAGAGGCTGGCATTGAGCAAGTGGAACAAATCCTCGATAGAATCGGGTGCAACTCCGATGGCTTTTTCGCGGAAGGAGATGGCTTCCGGGGAACGCACTTGCTCCAAAGCTTCCGCCAACATGCGGATCGCGATGAGGTGGTCGGGCTTGGCCTGGGCGACTTTTGCCAGCGTGCCGATCTCGGCGGCGAAATCTCCCGATTGCCGACTGGTCTTCGCACTGACCATCTGGCGATGCACCGTCCAGCGGTCGTAAAGTTTCGCACCGAAAAACACTCCGACCCCGGCGAGCAACAGGCAAAAAACCGCCACCCAGGAAAGCAGCAGCTCTCGCTGCATCTCCCGATACTGACGGGAATTCATGTAGCGGGCCGCCGCCGGTTTCAGTAAAATCACGGAGTAAAAAGGGGATGCCGTAAACACCAGCCGGGCTGAATCCTATCGAACTCCGCTCACCAGCTCGCGTTCCTCGGGGAGAAGCTGCTCGGGTTTTACCTCTTTTAAGGTCGCCCTGGCGTCTTCCTGACGATCATTCGCCCAGAGAGCGGCGGCATGAACGGCCCGTTTGCGGCCTTCCAACGAACCAAAGTCGCCGGTGAGATTTTCCAACAAACTCAGCGCCTCGGCCGGGTTTCCCGCTTTCAATTTAGCCAGTGAAAGGGTGATCCGATGCGGCAAGCTGGCCGGTTCCTTCGCGTAAAGCGCCTCCGCAGTCCGAGTGGATTCCTCGACGTCTTTACCGAGCAAAAGATTCGTGTAGGCGAGATCGTTTTTCACCGCGGCCTCGTCGGGCCACTGGGCGGCCATGCGGCGCAGAGTCGTATTGAGCTCGCCTGTGTTTCCTTGCGCCTGGCCGATGGCGAGGAGGCGTTGATAGGCACCGAGGAAATCGCCGCGCGCCTCGGTGGCGGCTTGATATCCCGCTTTGGCGATCGCAATGTTGCCCGCTTTTTCGGCGTATTCCGCCACTTGCACGAGCTGCTGCGCGTTGCCGTTCGCAGCGTCGAGGGCCGATTGCCAGTGGTTGTCGGAGCCCGCTTGTTGGCCGAGTTCCTTCGCGCAACGGGCAAGAAACATTTCCGCCGTCAGCTTATCCAACGAAAAATTCGCCGACGTAATTTCATCTGCGACCTCGGCCCACATTCCCATCGAGGCCATGGCATCGAGGCGTTGCAAAAAGAGCGAACGCCGGTGCGTCGCCACATCCGCCGGCAAATGTTCGAGCACTTTGCGGAACTCGCCTTTCCCATAAAGCCAGGCGGTCAACGACTCGATGTCGTCGTCGGTTTTAGTGAATTTTCCTTCGGCGGCGGCGATCAGTTCCGCCTTGCGCAACGGCTCGGCGATCAGGCGCAGGTCCATGGCAAAGAGGAGATGTTTCGCGGCGGCTTTGGGGTTGGCGTCGATGGCGTCCGCCACTTCTTTCGGCGATGAAGTTTTTTCCATCGGAGTTGCAGTCGAATGTGCGGCGGCAGCGCGTCGGGCCAGCGTGACGAGAGCTTCGAGGGCGGTTTCGTCCTTTTGCTGGCTGAGTTTTTCAATCGAGTTCCAGGCGATTCTGCGTTTGTCGGCGTCGGGCGAAGACGTCATCAAAGTGGCGGCTTTCAAGCGCTGATCGGGCGTCGCGGTTTCGGCGGCCATGAGTTTTTCCGCGAGGTTCGTGGCCTCGGCCTGGTCGCGATTTTGCAGGGCCAAACCGAGCGCGAGCATCCAGTCTTCAGGCGTGCCGGGCTGATCGGAAGGCCATGCGAGTTTCAGTCGATTCTTCGCGGAGAGAAGGTCGCCGGTGGCGAGGATCGACGTGGCGTATTGACGTTGATCAGCCTGTGAAAGCGGGCCTTTTTCCTCGATTTGTTTCCAGAAAGCGATGGCGTCGCGATGGTTGCCGACTGTCGTGAGGAAACGTCCGGCCGCCTGCATCGCGGCGAGGTTTTGCGGGCTGAGGGCGAGTGCGTCCTGGAGTTTGGCCTGGGCGTTTTTGTAATCTTTCGCGGCGAGAAATTGCTCCGATTGTTTCGCGGCGCGTTCGGCTTGCCAGCCTTTGATGCCGTGGGAAATATTGCGGGCGTTGAAGACGATGATCCCGCCCAAAACGATGATGACGCACATGGCGATGATCCAGCGGCGCTTGCGTTTATGGGCCGCCAAATCCTCCGGCGTAAGATCGTCCTCGTGCTCGTCCCGCGGAGTGACTTTCTGAAAACTCGGGGTGCTCATCCGGGAGAAGCTAGCGGAGCGGCTTGGGCTCGTCGATTGTCAAAGTTTCGACGCAAGTCCAACGCCCGGCAGAGGACGAGGAGTTGCAGGCCGATGATGGAAATTTGATCCGAGTTCCATCCGAATCGGAGATTCGCGGCGAGACAAATGGCGACTGCGACGGCGTAGATGGACCAGTAATAGCGCTGGAACTCGCGTGAAAAAAACCAGATGACAAGGTGCGTCGGCCAGAGCCAGAAGAGGTTGCCGTTGTTTTGCAAAACCCAGTGGCGCGTGCCAAACCAGAGGAACGCGACGAGGCAGCCGGCCATCGCGATGCAACTCAAAAGCAAAACATCGACCCAACGCGGCCAGCATATTTTCTGAGTCAGAAGTGTTAGAAGGGCAATCGCAGCAGTGATGGAAGTGAGGAGCGCGGGCGAGTTGAATGCGGGCGTGTGGAGTTTCGGCCCGTCGAGAAGCGTCGTGGTTTTGGCAACGAGTTTTTTGGATGTGGAGCCGTCGCGGATGACGGCTTGGTCGAAGGCGAGTTTCATTTCTTCCGGTAAAAACATGGCACCTTGTGACGTGACGATTTTGTCGGTATTTGCTCCGAAGAGGAGGTTGATGCCGGTCTTGATGGCGGGGCGATCTGCGACGTAGGGCTGGACCATTTGCCTCAAAGTCCGGTCTGTTTTTTCCGGCGCGCGCCAGTCGATGGAGACGACTCGGGCGACGGCGTCGCGGATGCGGGTGGTGCAATTGTCGCGCACAAAATCGTAGCGATAGGCGGCGTTTTCCGGCTCCAGATTTTTCTCCATGGCGAGGAAAAGCCGGTCGCGTTCCATCGGAGTTAGATTCAATTCTTGCTCGATGACGAGTTGATGATGCGCGCGATATTCCGCCATCAATTCCGGCGTGATCGCGGCGGTGAGAAAGTAATCGAGGTCGCCGTGCATGAATCTCCAATAGAAATTCGGCGTCGCGAAATCGAAGGTGCCGAAGTTGTAAATCCGATCCAGGCCGAGCACCGGATCGACGATGCGCAGAGCGCTGTGGCCGAAGGCGGCGTAGAGTTCGTCGCCCGGGCCGATGGTCCAGAGAGTGACCTTGGATTCGTCGGAGAGGACGCGCTCGGCGTGCGTATTGGCGAGGAGAAGGATCGCCGTAAAAACGCAGGCGAGTGCGAGTCGAATCACGTGCGGCGCTGGCGGCGCTCGACTTTTTTCGGCTGCGGATCGAGCGCTTCTTTCAGGTCGCGAGCGTAAGACGTGTTCACGCGGAACTGGATTTTGTTAATGTCGCTGCCGGTGTGGAAATCCTCGTCGTCGGCAACGACATATCCGAGCGCGATGAGATCTTTCAGCGATTCAATAATTTCAGCGTCGCCCATGCCCATACAACGGGTAATCAGAATGCCACCGGAAATGGCCGACCCGGACAGGCCGATGGATTTGATCATCGTGATATCACCGCCGCTCAACTGAATTTCGTGTCCCATGCTGACGACTAAACTCTGGCAGGCTCGGTTTGTCCAGAAATGGAGCCCGCTAAACGGCGATCAGGGGAAAACCTGAACCGATTTCCCAATTATTCGGCGACTTTCATTTCTTCCGCTTTCCGGGCGAGCCGGTTGGAGAGAATGAAGAAACTCGGCACCCAGAGTCCGACAAAAATGCCGAAGCGTTCGCCGTGGGCGCGGTCGTCATCCTTGGCGGTATACCAGGTGATGATCGAGGCGAAGATGGAAAGGAAGCCGAGGAAAAGCGACAGATCGGAAGCGGTCTTGAGGTTTTCTTTGGTGACGGAGAGTTCGTTAAGAGTTTTCATGTTCAGGATGGTTGCGAGGACAATTCGCCCCACAACGATTTACGGATGTGAAAAAAGACGGCTGGATTTTCAGTCGAGTCAGACTGAAATCAGGCGGGAATCATTCCGGTGGCGCGCGCGTAGTTAAACAACCCGCCGG
>JAYVOE010000147.1:0-2599 GCA_043758065.1 Spartobacteria bacterium
CCGGCCTCGACGG
Organism: Spartobacteria bacterium; assembly: GCA_043758065.1. Taxonomy (GTDB): domain Bacteria; phylum Verrucomicrobiota; class Verrucomicrobiia; order Chthoniobacterales; family DASVRZ01; genus DASVRZ01. The sequence goes on from JAYVOE010000147.1 coordinate 14, forward strand.
CACCGAAGTGGCCGAACTCGAAGATCCAGACGCGGACGTGCCGGCCACCGCGCGCTTCATCGCGATTCGCCACCGGATCAAAGACAAACGCAGCCGCGCCGGCGGCAAACTGCTCATCGACTGCCCCGGTTACCTGTATCAAGTGCTGGTGACGAACCTGCCGCGCGCGGTGCCGCCCATGGAAGTCTGGCGCGACTACAACGGCCGGGCCGCCTGCGAAAACGTGATCAAGGAGTTGGATGCGGGCTACGGCCTGCCGGATTTAGTGTGCAAAGATTTTTGGGCGACGGAAGCGGCGCTGAGCTTCGGGGTGCTCGCGCACAACCTGATCGTGCTGTTCGAACGCAAGCTCGGCTGGCTGGAGGCGGTGACCTTGGGCAGCCTGCGCTACTGGCTGTTTGTGACCGCCGGAATCATCAGCCGCCCGCAGGGCCAAACGACGATCAAACTCGCCGTCCCGGCGCACGAACGCGATTGGTGGCGCGGACTTTGGGAGAAACTCCTCTCGCCCAATCCCAACTGCAATGCAGTCGGCACTCGCCCCGTCCTGGCCTAGCGCACCGACGCAAAAATCACCTCAAAATCGGTTTCCTACTGCATGGATACGGCTTAGGTTTGGTTTGCCGCCACTTTGCGCCCTCGCGGCAGACAACGCAGGAAATGTGTATGTGGCAACGTCACCAAATGGACGGCGCTGGTGCGGCCAAATCCAAAAGATTACGCCAAAGGGCGACGTGACGGCACTTGCAGGCATCGGGACGGATGAGCCCGCGCGAAATGAAAGTCTTACGCTTAGATTCAATCGTCCTCGCGGACTCGCCGTCGATAAACTGGGCAACGTGTATGTGACCGACCCGGAAAAACAGACCGTCCACAAAATCACGCCAGACGGAGCCGTGATTGCGATCGCCGGCCGCGAATTTGAGTCTGGTTATCTCGACGACAAAGGCAGCGCAGCCCGATTCTCTTCTCCTTCTGGCATTGCAGTGGACGATTCAGGCAATCTCTACGTCGCCGACTCGTTTAACCAAACAATAAGAAAGCTTACGCCCGACGGTATCGTTTCCACCCTTGCTGGAACCCGTGGGGCCATTGGCAGCGCTGATGGCAAAGGCAGTAGTGCACGATTTAACAATCCTTCGAGGGTTGCGGTCGATAACGGAGGGAATGTTTATGTTCTAGAGTATGCCCATGCGATTCGGAAGATCACCCCAGATGGGACGGTCACCACGCTTGCGGGCGAGCCCGGTGAATCTGGCGTCATCGATGCTCAAGGAAGTGATGCGAGATTCGATACGCTTCAGGGCATCGCAGTCGATAATGCCGGGAACGTTTACGTGGTAGATTCAGAAGTGATTCGGATAATTACCCGCGATGGCTTTGTCACCACCGTGGCAGGAAAACGCCAGCAAGGTGGAGCCTTTGCGCCCGACTCTTACAACCATGCCGCCGTCTCGCTTGAAAAGGCGAAATTTGCTGGGCCAAGTGGCATCGCAGCCGATTCGACGGGAAACATCTATGTGGCAGACAATGGCGAAATCCGGGTAATCAGATTCTCGCCCGGGCAGAGCATTAATGGGGCCGGCGTCAAATGACTATCGGGCAACTATTGGAAAATTGGGATGGTGATGTTCAAGCGCTCCAAGCGCTGGAGGCACGGCTCCCAGCGATCACGTCGTTCGTCGCCGACTTTATTAAGGCGCTCCCATTAGTCGAGCAACGCACCAGCGACGCGGAGGAGAAGGTCTTTGTCCAAATGGTTGACTACGGATGGTTCTTCGACCCAGCGATGGGGGCCGATACGTTTTTTAACCTCGCCAATCTCGTTCATTCAACAAATGGAGATGAGCTGGACCGTAAGATGAGCGAACATTTTCGCGAGCAGATGACCGCGATAGAAACCGGCCTAGTCACGAAAAATCCGAGTCGAGGAAGGATTTTGTCGGAAGCGTTTGAGGCACAGCGCACCCAAAAATACGTTTTCTCGATCCCAATCTTTCTCGCTCAGATTGATGGTATATCAAAAGAGTTTTTAGGTGAGGAATATTTCCGTTACGGAAGAAGTAAGGATATTCCTGCGAAGTTGATTCAACAATTAGCAGGGGATGATTTCCTGGAATCTGCTTTGCGCGCCCTCATCCCCAAGGGACAAATGCGAGCTAACTCCAAAGAAAGAAACCTCCGGGATCGTCCGGCCATTTTGAATCGGCATGCAGTCCTGCACGGAGAGGATCTCAATTACGATTCTGAGCTAAACAGTCTAAAAGCAATCTCATTGCTCAATTTCATGAGCGAGATGTATCACCAAAAAAAGATGGCAGAAGTTAAGACTGAGGACGGAAAAGTAGCTTCCTCAAAGTAGGCGTGGCCCTAGTGAGCAGTAGCGAGACGCGGCGTTCTCTCTTTTCACACAACCGATTGGAGTAACTCCAGCAGCGAGGCGAAAGGAATCGCCCTCAGTTTTCATGCTTTTGCCGGCCCGGATGCGGCCGGCCGGTCGCGCCGCTGCTACCGCGCAATCGAACCATAGGGCCGGGCCAGTCACGGCCGCGTCATGCGCTCGGGGATGACCGTCTGGTCGAAATC
>JAYVOE010000148.1:0-19626 GCA_043758065.1 Spartobacteria bacterium
CAGAAAAGCGGATTCCGCGCCACCGCACAAATAATTCTTTTTCCGAAAAATGCCTGATCTGACCGCTTCCTCTCCGAAACGCCGGCGCTGGATCTGGATCGTCGCCATCGTTGTCCTCCTGCTCATCATCGGCGCGGTCATCGCCCGCAAGCGCGAGAAACCTATCGAAGTCACCTCAGAAAAAGTCCGCCGCCGCGACATCATCCAGGTCGTCTCCGCCACGGGCAAGATCCAGCCCGCGCTCGAAGTCAAGATCTCCGCGGAAGTCGCCGGGGAGATCATCGAGCTACCCGTCATCGAGGGGCAAGCCGTTAAGAAAGGCGACCTCCTCGTTCGGATCAAAGCCGATACCTATCAAGCTCAAGTGGAACAGCAACAAGCCGCCCTCGACTCCGCCCGCGCCGAGAACCTCCAGCGCAAAGCCCAGCTCCTCAAAGCCGAGCAAGACCTCCGCCGTCAGCGCGAGTTGTTCACGAAAAAGATCAGCTCCGAGAGCGAAATCGCCGACGCCGAGACCAATCGCGCCGTCGCCGAGGCCAACTTCAACGCCTCCACCTTCAACATCCGCCGCGCCGAGGGCCAGCTCTCGCAGATCAGCAAGGAACTCATTAAGACCTCCATCTATGCACCCACCGACGGCGCCGTTTCCCAGCTCACCAGCAAGCTTGGCGAACGCGTCGTCGCCACCGGCCAATTCACTGGCACTGAAATCATGCGCGTCGCCAACCTCGACGACATGGAAGTCCGTGCCGAGGTCAACGAAAACGACGTCGTCAACGTCCACCCCGACGACCCGGTGAAAGTCAGCATCGACGCCTACCCCGACCGCGCATTCACCGGCAAAGTCACCCACATCGCCAGCACCGCCACCGTCAAAGCCGAGAAAACCACCGAGGAAGTCACCAATTTCGAAGTCAAAGTCCAGATCGTCGCGCCCGGCGTTCCGTTGCGCCCCGGCATGAGCGCCACCGCCGACATCCAGACCGCCCGCGTGCAAAACGTCCTCGCCGTCCCGATCCAAAGCGTCACCGTTCGGACGAAGGACAACGGTAAAAGCATGTCCGAAATCAACGCCCAACGCGACGAAGAGCGGAAGAAAAGCGGCAGCGCCAGCGTCGATACCAGCCATTCGGATCGCGAGAAACTGCAGCGCGTCGTCTTCCTCAAGAACGGCGGAAAAGCCACCATGAAAAAGGTCGTCACCGGCCTCAGCGACAACGCCTACATTGCCATCCAGGAGGGCCTCAGCGAAGGCGACGAAATCATCAACGGCAGCTACGCCGCCATCAGCCGCGACCTCAAGGACGGCACGTCCGTCGAGACCGAAAAGCCGAGGAAAAACGAGCCAACGCGGTAACATTTTCATCCGACTTCCAGTGATATGAGCGCCATTGCCCAACCCATCCACCCTCCACGCACCACCCGCCCGCAGGGGCCGCTCGTCATCGACATTCGCGACCTCACCCGCGAATACGTCATGGGCGACACCACCATCCGAGCCTTGCGCGGTGTAAATATCCGCATCCATCGCAACGAATACCTTGCCATCATGGGCCCGTCCGGATCGGGCAAATCGACTTTAATGAACATGCTCGGCTGCCTCGACACGCCCAGCGCCGGACACTACGAATTCTCCGGCAAAAACGTCGCTGCCATGTCCGATGACGACCTCGCCAGCATTCGTAACAAAGAGATCGGCTTCGTCTTCCAGACCTTCAACCTCCTCCCGCGCGCCACCAGTCTCGCCAACGTCGAGCTGCCCCTGGTTTACGCCGGAATCAACAAAGCCGAACGCGCTAAAAAAGCCGCCGCCGCCCTCGAATCCGTCGCGCTTGGCGACCGAATGGACCATAAGCCCAACGAACTTTCGGGCGGCCAACGCCAGCGCGTAGCCATCGCCCGGGCCTTGGTGAATAACCCCTCGATCATCCTCGCCGACGAGCCGACCGGCAACCTCGATTCGAAGACCGGAGAGGAAATCATGGCACTCTTTGAGACGTTGTATCAGGCGGGCAACACCATCATCGTCGTCACGCACGAAGAAGACATTGCCCAGCACGCCCGGCGGGTCGTGCGCCTGCGCGACGGGCTGATCGAAAGCGACATATTGCTCTAACTCGCCTCTCTTTATGCGTCTCACGCCTGAGAAATCACCCCTAAATGCCTCCAAAAGGCAGAATAGTGGCTCGAACAGTAAGAATAATAGTGGCAACAGTGAGAATAATGGCGGGAACAGCAAGGATAATGGCTCGATCCCGCAGAATAATAGTGCAAACAGGCGACTCAAAGGTGCGAACGGGAGCTGTTTGGAAAATTATTCTTTCTGTTTAGGCCATTATTCCTTCTGTCCGATCTGTTATTCTGCCTGCTCGAGCTATTATTCTGGCTCTTCGAGAAAGAATTCTGAGCGTCTGCGGTATCATTTTGAGTGCTCACGGCATGGTTCCGCCTTTTGCGATTCTCATACTTCCTCGTTCCCAAGTTGCACTTGGGAACGGGCTTGTCCCGGCAACTGTGTTGCCTTGGCCGGGCTCGGCTCGCCTCAGTCGTGGCGACGTTTGCGAAACACAGTTTCGCTTCCAAGTGCGTTCCCAAGTGCAACTTGGGAACGAGGACTCGCAACTTGGGGACGAGGAACCGCAACTCGCGGGTGCTCTTACGGAGCCTCGCGCTCACGGGAGGGTGAGGCTCTGTCCGAACCCGAGTTGGCTCCATCCGACCCTGGGCCTAGCCGGTCTTCCATCCGATGAAGCGTCTGTTTTCCGAGTTTTCCGAGTCGGTCCAGATGGCCTGGTCGCAAATCGCGGCCAACCGCACGCGATCTATTCTGACCGCACTCGGCGTTGTCATCGGCATCATTGCGGTGACGTTGATGGGGACGGCGATCAACGGGATCGACACCGGATTTGATCGTTCGCTCTCGTTGCTGGGCGACGATGTGCTCTATGTGACGAAGAACCCGTGGGGGCCGAGTGAGGACTTCGCCAATTTTCGTAACCGGCGGAAGATCGCCACGGCTTACGCGGATCGGATCAACCGGATCATCGCTGATAGGCCTGCAACTCAATTGGAAATCGCTGTGCCCGCGCCCGTGGTTTTCAAAACCGTGACGCGCGGTCAGCGGAAGGTCGATGCGGTTTACACGCTCGGCACGACGAACGAATTTACCCGCACCTCAACGACAAATTGCGAGCGCGGGCGTTTCCTGACGGAACCGGAATCGCGCGGCGGCTTCTCCGTTTGCGTGATCGGGCTGGATATCGCGACTTCGCTCTTTCCCTCGGAGAATCCGCTCGGGCAGACGCTGCAAATCGGGAACCACGCTTTTCGAGTGGTCGGCGTGTTTGCGAAGCAGGGGTCGTTTCTCGGGCTGTTTTCGTGGGATCAACAGGTGGTGATCCCGGTGGCGGCGTTTAAAAAATACTTCGTGTCGGATGAGGACGCCGCCATTCGAGTGAAAGTGAAATCAAAACTCAAGCTGCTGGAGGCAAAGGAGGAGTTGACCGGGATCATGCGGCGGTTGCGCGGCCTGATGCCCGAGCAGCGCGACGACTTTTCGATCAATGAGAACCAGGCGTTTCGCTCGACGATCGGCCCGATCAAAACCGGGATCGCGCTGGCGGGAATTTTCATCACCGGGCTGTCGCTCTTCGTCGGGGCGATTGGGATTATGAATATCACGTTTGTGTCGGTGAAGGAGCGGACGCGCGAGATCGGCACGCGGAAGGCGTTGGGGGCGCGGCGGGTGTCGATTTTGCTGCAGTTTTTGACCGAGGCGGTGACGATTTGCGTGATCGGCGGGCTGGTGGGCATCGCGCTGTCGGGTCTGGCGTTCTGGGGTCTGGCGTCGGCCGTGCCGAGCTTCCCGGTGAGCTTTAGTTTTGGGCTGACTTTGATCGCACTCTGCGTCTCGGTGGCGACGGGGATCATCTCAGGTTTCGCGCCTGCGTGGTCGGCAAGTCGGCTTGATCCGATCGATGCGTTGAGGTATGAATAAATGAAGCGCGCCGACATTTTTCGCATGGCGCTGAGCTCCCTGGGCGCGAATAGGTTGCGCTCGGCGCTGACGATGCTCGGGATTACGATCGGAGTGTTCTCGATTATCGGAGTGATGACGGCGATCTCGGCTCTGGAAGGTTCGATTGAGACCGGACTCAGTTTTTTGGGCTCGAACATCTTCCAGTTCTCACGGACGCCTATCTTTCAAAGCAACGACAACGAAAAATACCGCAACCGGCCGAACATCACTTACGCGCAGGGCGTGCAGTTTGCGAGGTTGATGCAGGAGAAAACCGGGGTGGTTTGCCTAAAAGTCTTCAAGCACGGCGCGTCGGGCGTCCATGGCGGGCGCAAGACGAATCCGAACCAGGATGTGGTGGGAACGAACGAGTATTTTCTTCAATCGAACTCCATGGTAATCGCGTCGGGGCGGATGCTGAGCGCGAGCGACGTGGACCTGGCGAGGGCGGTGATCGTGATTGGGAGCGACGTAAAGGAGAAACTCTTTCCGCAAGAGGTTCCGCTGCTGAAGATGTTGCGGATAGGCGGGAAGAACTACCAGGTGATCGGTGTTTTCGAGGTGAAAGGGCAGGGGTTCGGCGGGTCGAACGATAATCAGTGCGCGATACCGATCACGCGGTTCTTTGCGGATTTCGGCGAGAGCGCCCGGAGCTTGAATATCTCGGTGCAATCGCAAAGCCAGGCGAACTACGAATCCACGCTCGGGTATGCGGTCGGCGCGATGCGCAAGGTGCGCGGGCTGCGGGTGGAGGAGGAAGATAGCTTCGATATTTACTCGAACGACTCGCTGACGGCGGCGTTTACGCAGGTGGCAGGAACGATTCGGGTCGGGGCGTTTGTGATTAGTGGGATCGCGTTGATCGCGGCGGGCGTGGGGATTATGAACATCATGCTCGTCAGCGTGACGGAACGGACGAAAGAGATCGGCGTGCGGAAGTCCCTGGGTGCGCGGCGAGGGGACATTCTGGGGCAGTTTTTGCTGGAGAGTTTGTTTTTGTCGGAGCTAGGCGGACTTGCGGGCATCGTTCTCGGCGCACTCGGCGGCAATGCGTTGGCGGTGTTTCTAAAAGCGTCGGTCTATTTCCCGTGGGGCTGGGCGATGCTGGGGCTGTTTGTCTGCTCGGCGATTGGCATCGGGTTTGGAATGTATCCCGCGCACAAAGCCGCCGCGCTGGACCCGGTGGAGGCGCTGAGGTTTGAATAGAGTGCGATGGAAGTCCGATCACTTTTCTCAAGAAAGAAACTTCACGGGAGTCGCAGTGCACTGTAGAACCTGCGGGATGAAATTCTTTTTGCTAACCCTGTCCGTCGTCGCCCTCTTTACGGCCTGTGAACGTCATTCTGCGGAGGAGACTGCACCGCTTCATGAGGGGCATGCGAAACATGCGAAAAGCGGCTCCCATGAGGTCCATCCGGCTGATAAGGCTGAATCACCCGCGCCTTCGCACGGGTATTAATTGGTTCATTTGGCTGCAACTCCGCTGAAAAACCGGTCACCTTCGTCGTGAGGTGATGCAGGATTTTCTCAGCAGGCAGATTCTCCAAGGCCCAACTTGTGAGGCGCGGGTGCATCACCGCGAGACGCGAAAGGCGATTCACCCAGAGTCGGCCGCGGTAAAGTTCGGCGTGCTTCTTCTGGTAGATCGCAGGCTCGTTGATGTGAGTTCCAGCCAACTCACCGCTGGCCAATGCGTAATAAATTCCCTCGCCGGTAAAAGGCTCGACCACGCGCGCTGCGTCGCCCACGAGAATCAGCGAGTCGCGAACGGCCGGCAACGTCTTTCGCGAGAGCGGCGTGAGGCTTTTCCAACGCAACGTCGATGGCAATTTCCAGAGCGCAGTCGCGCGGGATTTCAACGCATCGATCTGGTCGCCGCGTGCGACGAGGCAGAGATTCCAGAGGTTGTTTCCGATGTGCGCACCGCCGCTGTAACCTTGCGGGTGGAGTTGCATGCGAACGAGATTCATTTGTTCCGGCGAAACGAGCAGATGCGTCTGCAAGCCGACGCGATCTTTTTTCTGATCGGGCATCATTCCTAACAATCGCGCGACCGTCGAATTTCGGCCATCGGCGGCGACGAGTTTGTCCGCAGTAAAACTTCGTCCGCCCGCTTCGATTTGCCATTGTTCGCCGGATTTTTTCACGGAAGTGACGGCGGAATTCTCCAGAAATGCCACGCCTGCCGACTTCGCCATTTGCATCAAACTCAAATCTAAATCCCGTCGGCGGATGCCGATTTCGCCGCGATCACTTTCGCCAAGATGGAACTCAAAGACGCGGTCGTTGATCGTGGCAATCTCCAGTTTTTTCAGCGGAGCGTGAGGCAATTCACGCACACGGGCTTCCATGCCGAGCCGCTGCAAAACGTCCCACGCCGCCGGGTTCAGGCAGTCGCCGCAAACTTTGTCGCGCGGAAATTTTTCGCGATCAATCACGAGCACACGCAATCCTTTTCGCGCGGCGACCGTTGCGCAAACCGCGCCTGCCGGTCCTGCTCCGACTACGATGAGGTCGAATTGCGCCGCCATTGTTAGATCAGGAGTTCGGCGACGGAATCGGCCACGAGCCGGCCTTGTTTGGTTAGGAAAACGCGATTTTCCATTTGAGTTAGAAACCCATCTGCGGTGAGGCGGTCGATTTGTGGAATAGCTAGGTTCGTCATTGAAACGCCGCGATTTGTGCGCAACCCAAATGCAATTTCTTCGCTCAATCGAATTTCCGGCGTGACGGTTTCGTGAAACGATTTTGCCTCGCCGCAACTCTCGATCAACTGACAATAAGCGCTCGTGTCGGGCAGATTTTTCCATCGGTTGGGACCAACCGTGGAGAACGCGCTGGGGCCGAGCCCAAGATAATCTTTGCCGAGCCAGTAAGCTAGATTGTGCTCACACTCCGCTCCGTTTTTGGCGTAGTTGGAAGTTTCGTATTGGACGAATCCGGCGTCTTCTAACAATTCGATACTGCCTTCGTAAAGATCGGCGTCGGCGTTCTCATCCTGCAGCATTTCGCCGCTTTGAAATCGTCGGAAAAACTCGGTGTCCTCCTCATAAGTCAGGCAGTAAGCCGAGATGTGATTCGGTTCTAACTCGACTGTCTTTTTGAGGTTCTCAAACCAGACTTCCGGCGATTGTCCAGGCGTGCCGAAAATGAGATCGAGATTGATGTTAGTAAAACCTGCTTCGCGTAAAATTTGATAGGAGTTCCATGCCTGTCTCGCCGAATGCACGCGGCCAAGTGCCTTCAAAGTCGGCTCATCCCAAGCTTGCACGCCCATACTCACGCGATTGACTCCCAACTCGCGTAATCGCACGGCTTTCTCGAGGGAAACTGTCGCTGGATTCATTTCGAGCGTCCATTCGCGGAGATGGGTGAGGTCGAGGCGTTCGCGCAAACCTTCGAGCAGATACGTGAGCTGATTCGTGCTCAACGCTGTGGGAGTTCCGCCGCCGAAAAAGATCGTCTCGGGTTGAATTTTCAGCGGAGTTGCATCCAACTCTGCGAGCACGGCATCGAGAAAACGCTGTGTTTTGTTTCGGTCGGAAGCTTCTTTGTAGAACGAGCAATACGGACAAACCTTCGGGCAAAACGGGATGTGCACGTAGAGGTGCCGGATCATGCGTAGAATGGATTGTTAGTCCGCTCAAGTTCTACTGTGGTGAGCGGGCCGTGTCCGGGGCAAATGATCGTTCCCGATGGGAGTGTTAGGATTTTTTCGCGATTGTTAGTCAGCGCTAGATTCCACGCGTTCGCTGCGCCGCCCATGGAGCCGGCGAATAGGGAATCTCCGACAATCGCGATGGGTGCTAACAAGCCCTCGACGAGAAAAGTCGTGCCGCCGGGAGAATGTCCATTGGTTAGGAAAGTGCTAACACGCAGCGAGCCACATTCGAAGGTCGTGCCTGCGGAAAACGGCGTCGCATCTTCGAGTGGTTCGCGCGCGGGCGTGAAGATTTGCGCCTTGGTTTTTTCCACCACGCGATCGAGGTCGAAGATGTGATCGCCGTGCGTGTGGGTGAGTAAAACTGAGCGGACTTGCAGTCCATTCACGACGATGGTGTGGAGTAGTTCCGTGGCATCAGCGCCGGTGTCGAAAACAATGGCGTCGCGTGTTTTTTCATCCCAGACTAGATAGGAATTCACGGTCATGTCCTCGAACGGCGTGTTGAAGCAGGCGAGTCCCGGCGGCGGCTCGACGACTGGCCGGTATTCGCCTTTGGCCAGTCGCGTGAGTGCACTGGAACTCAACTGTAAAACGGGCGCGATTTTTTCCAGAATGGACGTGTCGACTGCGCCTTCTTTCACGCGTTGGAGCGCGGCGAGTGGGACGCCGGATTTTTCCGCGAGTTGGCTGTCGGCGAGCCCGAGGCCGCGCTGGGCCTTGGCGATGACATCGGTGAAGCCGTCTTCCAATGGGATGTTCATGCGGCCCCTATTTACGCGGGGCGGGGGCATTTCGCAAGCGGGCTAGGCGGCGACTTTGTCCAAGACGGCTTCGAGGTCGTGCAGGCGATAGGGTTTCGGCAGGATGCCGTCGAAGCCGTATTGCGTGGGATTACTCATGACCGGGCCATTGGAGTAGCCGCTGGAAACGATGGCGAGCACGTCGGAGCCATCCTCGCGCAACCGACGAATCATCTCAGCGCCGCCCATTCCGCCGGGGACGGTGAGGTCGGTGATGAGGAGGTCGAAGGGTGTGCCGTTGCGCTCTGCCTCATAGAAAACGGCGAGCGCGTCGTTGCCGTCGGCGGTGGTGACGACTTCGTAATCGAGCAGGAGCAGGAGGTTTTCGCACACTTCGCGGATCGCAGCCTCGTCGTCCATCACCAGAACGCGGCGCGGCCGTGGGCGGGAAGGCTCCTTGGCTTCGGTCGCGACGTCGGCGTTTTCCAGTGGAGTTGGAACGCTATCACTGGCCGGAAGCAAGAGGTGAACCTTCGTGCCGAAGCCGGGTGTGGACTCGACTTCGATGAGGCCGCCGTGACGGTTGATGATGGAATACGCTGCCGCAAGGCCGAGTCCGCGCGCCTGGTTTCGCGTGGTGAAAAACGGATCGTAGATGCGTGGCAAATGTTCCGGGGAAATGCCGCTGCCGGTGTCAGAAATCGTGATGGAGACATAATTTCCGGGAGGGAAAAAAGCGGAATTGCCCTCTTCGAGACGAAGATTTTCCGCCGCTAGAAATATCGTGCCGCCCTCGGGCATCGCTTGGGAAGCGTTCATGACGATACTGGAAATGGCCTGGCTGAGTTGACCCGGATCGGCCTCGACTTTCCAGAGGTCGTCGAGCAGATCGAAATCGCAGTCCACTCGCGACCCGCGCACGACAAACTCGGTGGTTTCACGCAGGATGCCGCCGGTTTCCACCAGCTTCTTCATCGGTGCGCCGCCCTCGGAGAAGGTGAGGAGATATTGCGTCAGATCGCGGGCGCGCAGGGCACCTTCCTCGGCTTCGTTCAGGTGATGAAGCACCTCCGGCGAATGCTCCATGCTGTGGCGAATGAGCGAGAGATTGCCCATGACGGAGGTGAGCATGTTGTTGAAATCGTGGGCCAGTCCGCCAGCGAGGACGCCGATGGATTCGAGCTTGCTGGAGCGCAATACTTCCTCGGCGATTTTCTCTTTTTCCGTCACATCGCGAATGACGACGACGGTGCCGAGCAGTTCACCTTGAGGTCCGGGAATCGGCGCGGCATGCGTGGCCATGATGCGTTCGCCGCGAGGCGTTTTCATCGAGGAGGATGCGGCGTCGATCGTGGTGTTCAGGCGCATGGCTTCGAGCGCGATGTCGGGTGCCATTTGGTTCTGACTCCGATCAAAAAGCGGGAAAACGGTGGCGAACGCTTGGCCGCGCGCAAAATCCTCTGTCAGTCCGGTCTGTTCCGCGGCGACTCGGTTAAAGAGAACAATGCGGCCTTCCGCATCGGTCGTGACGACGGCGTTGACCAGCGTTTGCAGGGTGACGCTGAGGAGATTTTTTTCCGCGTCGAGCGCGCGCAAACTGGCTTGTTCCTGATCGCGCAGCCGTTTCTTTTCCATACAGGCCCCGAGGCGCGCACGGAGCAAAACGGCATTCACCGGCTTCGGTAAATAATCGTCGGCGCCAAGCTCGACGCAGCGCGCCACGCGATCCACATCGGTCAGCGCGGAAAGCATGAGCACGGGAAGATGACGAAGATTTTCGTCGTTTTTGAGGCTTTGCAAAACTTCGATCCCGCCGATGCCGGGCATTTGGATGTCGAGGAGAATGATGTCGAACGTCTCCTGTTTGAGCGTTTCGAGAGCCGCCCGGCCACTGGCAACGCCGATCGAGGTGTAGCCTTCGCGAAGCAATCGGCGGCAAAGGATTTCGCGGTTCAGATTTTCGTCGTCGACGATCAGAACGCGACCGGCATTTTCACTCGGCGGGCGCGTGCTGGAAGCCGACCAATCGCGGGCGGATTCGATCTTGATAACGATCTGACTCGACCGAGCTTTTGCCAGGAAATGCTGCGCGGCGTCACGGATTTTTCCAATGTCGCTCAGGTAAACTGCCAGCCCGGATTCAGGCGGCTCAGCCAGGATCAAATCGGCGAAACCAATCACCCGACTGATCGGCGAACGCGCCGCCTCGATCATCGTCCAGGTTTCCTGCCCATCCGCAGAACTGAGCGAAATCAGCCGCGTGTCGGCCAGCAGAGTCGTTAATTCCAGGCCCGCAGAACAGATGGCGGTGAGGCCGTCGATTAAATCATGACGGCCTTCTTCCTCGGCCATTTCCTGTAGCATTTCACTGAAACCCACGATCTGGTTGAGAGGCGTGCGCAGATCGTGCAACTCCTGTTGCAAGTCAGATGGCGCGGGCAAATCGAGTTTCGAAGTCATGTTCGTTTACGCGCCGAGAAGTTTTTCGATCTTCGCCGTGAGCCGCGTAAATTCGACCGGTTTCGTGTCGTAATCATTGCAGCCAGCCGCGAGCGCTTTATCGCGTTCGCCAGCCATGGCGTGTGCGGTTAACGCTAGTATGGGAATGTGCGATGTGCTTGCACTGGCCTTGATTTGGCGCGTCGATTCCCAGCCATCGAGGACGGGTAGGCTCATGTCCATGATGATGAGGTCGGGCAGATTTTCCATGGCTGAGGAAATGCCTTCCGCGCCATCGACGGCCATGAGGACTTCGAAGCCGCGCCGTTGGAGGCGACGTGAAAGCATGTCGCGGTTCATTTCGTTGTCTTCGACTAAAAGGATTTTTGCCATATCGATGGAACTCGGATCAAGCTGCGGCTGCGGCGGGCGCGGTGAGACGGACGAGACGGGAACGAATCTCGGTGAGGAGGTCGTCGCGGCGATACATGCCTTTTTGCATGACTCGCGAAACGTGGCCGTTGAGACGTAAATGATCTTCCGCAGTGATGTCTTTTGCGGTCATGACGACGATGGGGACATGCAGCATATGCGGAAGTTTTCGCACGGCGGATGCAAACTCGAAGCCGTCCATTTCCGGCATCATCAGATCGAGTAAAATCAACGCCGGCGCATTCGTCTGAACGCGTTCGAGCGCCTCGATGCCGTTGCGCGCTTCGATGACGTGGTAGTGATCTTTTTGCAGCATGTCGCGAACGAGCTCGCGCGAAGTGTCGTCGTCCTCGACCACGAGCACAGTGCCGGGATTGGATTGATCGCAAAATTTCCGTAGCACACCGACAAAGTCCACGCGCTCGATCGGTTTCAGCATGTAGTCATCGACGCCCAAGGTGTAACCCATTGCTTTGTCGTCCACCATCGTGAGCATGACGACCGGGATGTCCGAGAGCTGCGGATCGCCTTTCAGCCGCGAGAGAACGGACCAGCCATCCATCGTGGGCATCATGACGTCGAGAACGATGACCGCGGGCTGCAAACGGAGCGCCATTTCCAAGCCATCGACGCCATTCTGCGCGCAGACGGTGCGGAAGCCTTCTTTATGGAGAAAACGCCGGACCAAGTCGTGAATCGTCAGGTCGTCGTCGATCAAAAGCACGAGCGGCTGCGAGCTGTCTTCCTCCAGCAGAATCGATTGCAACTCGGATGAAAACGGAACCGGCACGGGTTGCGTCGCGGAAAAAGTCGCGGGCAAGCGCAGGGTAAAAGTAGATCCGAGTCCGAGTGAACTCTGCACCGTCGCTTCCCCACCAATCAGCCGGCAGAATTCCCGCGTGATTGTGAGTCCAAGACCGGTGCCGCCAAATTTCCGCGTGGTAGACGAATCCGCCTGGGTAAACGCCTCGAAAATGCGCGCCGCCTGCTCATCGGTCATCCCGATTCCGGAGTCCGTCACGTCGATCACGATCCAGTCGTGCTGCGCGTAAGTTTCGCGGCGAGCGGAGAGCGTGACGACGCCGTTTTCGGTGAATTTCCCCGCGTTTCCGAGCAGATTGAAAAGCGACTGGCGCACTTTCGTCAGGTCGGTTTGCATCGTGCCGAGGCTCGGGCCGATGTTGATCTGGAGGCGGTTATTCTTCTTTTCGATGAGCGGCGTGATCGTGCTGCCGACTTCGCTGAGCATTTCGGCAATGTCGAATTCCTCGACGTGGAGTTCTATCTTACCCGCCTCAATTTTCGCAATATCGAGAACGCCATTGATCAAATCGAGAAGATGTTTTCCGGCTTTCTCGATTTTTTGAAGGTCCTCGCAGAATCCGGCCTCGCCCATTTCGTCGGCTTCTTCGCGCAAAAGTTCGCTGTAACCGATGATCGCATTGAGCGGCGTGCGCAATTCGTGGCTCATGTTGGCTAGAAATTGGCTCTTCGAGCGGCTCGCTTCCTCGGCGACTTCCTTTGCGCGACGCAGTTGTTCCTCGGCGCGTTTGCGATCCGAAATGTCCTCGACCGTTCCTTCGTAGTAAGAAACTTCGCCCGCTTCGTCGCGAATCACGCGCACATTTTCCGAGATCCAAATGATACTCCCGTCTTTCCGATAAATCGGCGATTCGAAAGCCCAGACGGCGTCTTTTTCATTCATCAACCGGATAAATTCCTCGCGCCGGGCCGGGTCGACATAGAGCTGGCTGGCAATTTCATTCACGCCGTCGCGCAATTCGTCGACGCTGCCATAGCCATAAATGTGGGCCAGCGCCGGATTCGCCAGCAGGTAATGGCCGTCCGGCGTGGTCTGAAAAATCCCCTCGATCGCGTGCTCGACGATGCTGCGATAAGTCGCATCTGTGGCCGTGGAAAATTTCGAAGTTGTGCTATGATTCGGAGTCATGAAGTTCGGCCACTCATTATTGAGAAGCACAATAGTTGCCACACGTGGGGGTTTTCTCATTTTTCTGAAACCAATCCTAAAAAATCGCCGATTTGTTCCGTTATTTTTGATTGGAACAGTTGTTTCGTGGCTCGCGGGCTGTTCGCATCGCGATCGCGACCACAAACTGCTGGTGAGCGTGCCGGATCAAAAAATGCGGATCTACGAACGCGGAAGTTTGATTGCGGAATATCCGGTTTCCACTTCCAAATTCGGGCTCGGCGATCGCAACGGTAGCAATGCAACTCCGTTGGGAAAATTGCAGATCAAAAAGAAGATCGGCGATGGCGCTCCGCTCGGTGCGGTCTTTAAAAGCCGTCGGCCTACGGGGGAAGTCCTGCGGCCAAACACACCGGGGCGCGATCCGATTGTCACCCGCATCCTCTGGCTCGATGGGATGGAAGCTCGCAACGCCCATTCCTTTGCCCGGACGATTTACATCCACGGCACGCCCGAGGAATGGCGCATCGGCACGCCGGCCAGCTACGGCTGCATTCGGATGCGGTCGGCCGACATCGTCCACCTTTACAGCGTGGTCGGTCTCGGAGCGGAAATCGACATCGTCAACCAGCCGTTTCCAGTTTTAGAGCCGAGTCACAATGAAATGGTGACCGTTTCGCAAATCGAGCCCATCGGCGGGTAGCGATTTGGGGCGTTTGGATTTAACGCTGCTCGATCGGAACCACCGTGCGCCCCACCGCCGGGCCAGTGTATTCGCTGAGCGGACGAAAAAGGCGGTTGTCGCCGAGTTGTTCCAAAATATGCGCCGTCCAACCGCTCATCCGCGCAATCGCAAAGATCGGCGTGAACAAATCCGTCGGAATTCCCAGGCTGTAATAAACCGTCGCCGAATAGAAATCCACGTTCGCATTGAGCCCCTTTTGCTCCTTCATGATCGACGCAATCCGCTCCGACATCTGGATCCATTTCGGCTCGCCGAGTTCGTTGGAAAGCTTGATCCCCATCGCCTTCAAATGCGGCGCACGCGGGTCGAGCACTTTGTAAACGCGGTGGCCGATGCCCATGATTTTCTTCTTCTGGGCGAGCGCATCCGCAATGTAGGCGTCGACTTTATCCATCTCGCCGATTTCCTGAAGCATGTGAATCACGCCTTCGTTCGCGCCGCCATGCAAAGGACCTTTGAGCGCCCCAATCGCCGCACTGGCTGCGGAATAAATGTCCGACATCGTCGAAGCGACCACGCGTGCGGTAAACGTCGACGCATTGAACCCGTGCTCCGCGTGCAGCACATACGCCACATCCAGCGTCGCCGTCGCATCCGCCGTCGGCTCTTCGCCCGTCATCAACCACAGAAAATGCCCGGCCTCGCTGAGATCTTTGCGGATCGGCGGCAGTGCTAACCCCTGGCGCGCCCGATGGAAATACGCCGCCACAATCCCGATTTGTGAGACGAGTTTGATCGCATTCGCCAGGTTCTCGCTTACCGCCAGATCGTGACGCCCCGTGGGATAACACCCCAGCATCGACACCGCCGTGCGCATGATATCGATCGGTGCGGCCGTCTTTGGCGCAGCCGTCAGAAAATCGATCACGCCCTGCGGCAACTCCCTCTCCGCCCGCAACGCCGTCGTAAGTGAGTCGAGTTGCATCCGATTCGGCAGACTCCCGTGCCAGAGCAAATAAACGACCTCCTCATAGCAAACTTTCCCGGCGAGTTCATTGATGTCGTAACCCTGATAAATCAACTGCCCCACATCGCCGCGCACATCGCCAATCCGGGTTTCTGCGGCAACGATTCCTTCGAGTCCTCTGGAGATAATGGGCATGGATGAGTGATTTTAAGTAAAGTAACAGAGCCACAGTAAAAGAGCCCCGTTTTATCTATCGGTAAGCGAGTCTAAGACGCAAGTTTTCTCTGGAAACGTTCGTCTCAGATTTTGTAAACGACTTCCCCCTTGGGTCCGATGGCGATGACTTTGTTCACCGTCAGCTGCTGGACAATCTTTTCCAGGTCAGCTTCGCTCAGTTTCTTCTGATAGTAGGCGTTGATCTGGGAGAGAAGAGTTTTCTTACGCTTGGGTCGGTTTTTTGCGTTTTTGCGAAGGCGGGCTGTGACCATCTGGACGAAATTTCCCGGATCGCTGGGGATCGGTGTCGTCAGATCGAAGGCCTTGGCAAAGGATTCGTCGCGGCGGGCGAAAATGTGCAGCGTCTTCAGGTGCAGGATCAGCGCGTCAAAACCGGTGTCGCGCGACACGATGTGAAAGTAGGCCTGCGGATCCTTCTGCGATTCGACGCCGACGTGGTAGGCGAGAACGAAATCGAGTGCGTTTTTGCCGGATTTGCCCGCTTTGATGAGGCGAACTTGTTGCGGAACTTTGAGGAGTTGCTCAACAATCTCGACGTCCAGCTTTTTATGCTGCTGGCCCAAAACGAGATGAACAATGACCGGCTTGCTGACGACGAGCGCGAGATCGATCTCGTGGACGTTTTCGTAATCGACGAAGATGTGGTTTAGGCGCGCGCCTTTTGCAGGGGCAACGCTGGCCGGACTCGGTGCCGAATGCGGGATGGGTTCGACCACTTTTCAGTCGAGTTAGGGTGTTATCTGCCCCAATGCTTCAAGAGCGTGTCGGCCATTTCGGCTGGCGTCGGCGAAACCGCGATCCCGGCAGCTTCCAGCGCGGCGATCTTCGCGGCGGCGGTGCCTTTGCCTCCGCTGACGATCGCTCCGGCGTGGCCCATGCGGCGTCCGGGAGGCGCGGTGGCTCCGGCAATGAATCCAGCGATCGGTTTTTTGCAATATTGCCCGGCCCATTCGGCAGCTTCCTCTTCAGCGGTGCCGCCGATCTCGCCGATCATGATGATGGCCTCGGTTTCCGGGTCGTCGTTGAACATTTTTAGAATGTCGAGATGGCTGGTGCCATTGACCGGATCGCCGCCGATACCAACGCAAGTCGATTGACCGTAGCCGCGAGTGGTCAATTGGAAAACCGCCTCGTAAGTCAACGTGCCCGAGCGCGAGACGACGCCGACGTTGCCCCTTTTGTGAATGTAACCGGGCGCGATGCCAATGCGGCAGCCGCCATGGGAATTTTCGCCAGTGCCGGGCGTGACGATCCCTGGGCAATTCGGCCCAATCAGGCGGGTTTTGCTGCCGCGCATGGCGTGTTTCACCTTCACCATGTCATTCACCGGGATGCCTTCGGTAATGCAAACGACGAGATCGAGTCCGGCATCGACGCCTTCCAGGATCGCATCTGCAGCGAACGGCGGCGGAACGAAAATCGCCGAAACCGTCGCCCCAGTTTCCTTAACGGCTTGCGAGACGGTGTCAAAAATCGGCACAACATTGGAGAACATCTGGCCGCCTTTTCCGGGAGTGACACCGGCGACGACCAGACTGCCGTAGTCGAGGGAAAGTTGCGCGTGCCGGGCGCCAAAGCTGCCGGTGATGCCTTGGATGAGAATCTTGGTGGAGGGCGTGACGAGGATGGACATGGGAAAGTTTTTGAGTGGAGTTGGAGTGGGATGTGCCCCGGTTTTTTGAGAAGCTTATCGCTCGAGACGGTCCAACACAGCCTGCGGAATCTGAGATTGGATTGCGGGGTGGGCTTCGAGAAGACGGGAGATATCTGAGAGGTCTTTCTGACGTTTGCTGGGGCGGCGTTGGCTCTCCTGATACGCCTTCAATTTCCCAGCCATAGTGTCTTCCAAGGATGCGACCCGCATGAGGATGCCGTGAACATTTGCGGGCACCGCGCGCTTCGGAAAATCCAGATACATCGCCTCGGTGCTGATCTGGATGGAAACCTTCGACTCACCTTTGAAATTGATCGACCACGGAAATCGATTCTCGGTAAATCCCAGTCCTTTCAACGCTTCCGCTGACTCCTCGATCTTGTCGGAAACAATCACCATATCCACATCCGCAGTGGCCATCGGTTCATTCGCCCAATGATTCACTGCCAGCCCGCCAATCATGCACCAGGAAATTTCACGATCCTCCAACGCCGCAACGAGACGGGAGACATCCTTCGCGCCTCCGAGCGTCTGCCAGTCGTAGAATTGGCGCAGAGTCATATGGAACTCAGGCCGCTTTTTTCGCATCGCCGACGGCGGCGACAATTTTCTTCGCGGCATCGAGAATGTCCTCGCCACCGATGATTTTCAGCGTGCTGGACGCCAGCGTTGCTTTGCCGGCCGCGACATTGTTGCCTTCGAGTCGGACCACCAACGGTATGCTCAGACCCGTCTCCGCCGCCGCCGCCAAAATCCCGTGCGCGATGATGTCGCAATCCATGATGCCGCCGAAAATATTCACCAAAATCCCCTCCACCTTCGGGTCGGCCAGAATGATCCGAAACGCCGCTGCGACTTGCTCCTTGGTCGCGCCGCCGCCGACATCGAGAAAGTTCGCCGGATTGCCCCCAGCGTATTGAATAATGTCCATCGTCGCCATCGCCAGCCCGGCTCCGTTGACCAGACACGCGATGTTCCCGTCGAGTCCGATGTAGTTCAACTGAAACTCCGACGCAGCCACTTCGCGCGGATCTTCCTCCGTCTTGTCGCGCATCGCCAAAATGTCCGGGTGGCGATACAACGCATTGTCGTCGAACCCAAATTTCGCATCCAGCGCCAGTAATTCCCCCGTGTCCGTCACCACCAGCGGATTCACCTCCACCATCGCGCAATCGCACTCGATAAACAGCTGATACAGATTCCCAAACAGCTTTACCGCCTGATTCATCAGCTTGCCGTCCAGCCCCAACATCGCGGCCAGCTTCCGGCTCTGAAACGACTGCAACCCGAGTGTCGGGTGGATCGATTCGTGGTGAATCTTCTCCGGCGTATGCTCCGCCACATCCTCGATATTCACCCCGCCCTCCGTGCTCGCGATGATCGTGTAACCACTCGTCGCCCGGTCCTGCAAAATCGCAAAATACAGCTCCCGCGTAATGTTCACCGCGCTCCCCACAAACACCTTGCTCACCTCCTTGCCCTCCGGCCCCGTCTGATGCGTCACCAGCACCTGACCCAACATTTTGCCGGCAAGTTCGCCAGCTTCCACCGGAGTTGCACACAAATGGACGCCGCCTTTAAATCCATTCTTGAAAACACCCTTGCCCCGACCACCCGCGTGAATCTGCGATTTGACGACAATCTTCCCGCCGAGTTTCGCCGCGATCGCTTCCGCTTCTGCGGGCGTCGAGGCCACGCTGCCGGGTTGAGTGGCGACGTTGAATTTCGCAAAAAGTTCGCGGGCCTGGTATTCGTGGATGTTCATGGAAAAGTGACGGGACTTAGAGACGTATCGAAGTAGGATTGGGACACTAGAAATCGTAACGGAGAGCGTCAACCGCCAATTCCCAAAATCTCTCGTCCCGCGCAGACTTCACCCTAACTCCGATGGAAACCGACTTTGCCGCCGCCCTCCGCAAGCTCGGACTCCGCCTCGACGACATTGAGGAAAGCTTCGCGCGCAGCAGCGGACCCGGCGGGCAGAACGTCAACAAAGTCAGCACCGCCGTCACCCTCGTTCACCGCCCCAGCGGCACCGCCGTCACCGTGCAGGACCACCGTTCGCAACTGGCCAACCGCCAGCTCGCTCGCGAACGATTGGTGGCCACCATCCGCGAACAACGCACCGCCGCGCGGAATGCACTCAAACACGAACGCGAAAAACTCCGGCGCACCAACCGCCCCAAGCCGCGCGGCCTGAAAGAACGCATCCTGAAAGCCAAGAAACACCGCAGCGACACGAAGAAAAACCGCGGCCGGGTGGAGTAAGGTTCAAAGCCACATTGCGACGCAGAAAATCTCAACGGACTCTTTCAAATTCCATCCCTCGATTTTCGTCGGGATCGCCGATACCTAGATAGATATTGTAGGGCGGCTTCTCCCCGATCAGAAACATCTCCGTAAAAAAGCCGTTGGACCAGGCCTGTCGCTGCCAAGCAAACTGCTCAGTCGAATGGAACTCCACTGAAAGCACCCACCAATCCTGATGTTTGTCGATGCTCCACTTGCCATGGCCAGAATCGAATTTCTCCTTTGAATCACCAACATCCGTCAGCCACCAATCGGGAATGTTTTCGATGGTGATGGAACCATCCGTTGCCAAAACGATGGACGTTTCTGCCTTCGCGTAGTGGCCCTCTTCTGTGATCAACTTGTTTGAAGCATAATCAAGAACGTAGGTGCCCACCAAGTCCTGCGGCTTGGGTTCCGTCGTCGTGTAAACCGCCGTATGGCGATCAAATTGGCACCCGGCGAGCCCGGCAAATAGTATCAGAAGCAGAATGCGCATATTCCTCGTTTCCAAGTTGCACTTAAAGACGCCACTTGTCCCGGCAGTTTTTCCCTCGTTCCCAAGTTGCAC
>JAYVOE010000149.1:0-19389 GCA_043758065.1 Spartobacteria bacterium
CTGGACGACTCCCAGTTGTTTCATGGTTTTTGGCATTTCGCGGAACGCTTCGCCGACTTCCGGTCCGCTCAAAACCAATCCGATGATGATGCCCAAAACCGCACCCGCGAGGACATGCCACAAACTGAGATGATGATCGACTAACATTCCCCGGCTGATGCCGAGTACGGCTCCAAAAATGGCAAGGCCGGTGACAAGCGGGAGATTGACCGACATCCTTTTCAGCTGACGTTTTTCAGCGAGAAACGCCTCCATGTCTTCGGGCGGATATTCCTTGCTGGTGATAACGGTCCAAAGCACGGCAAGCAGAAAAACAAACGCACCTAACTTAAAGGCATATTGCACCGTCAACGGCACGCCATTGGGTGCATTACCGACGACGCCGAAGTGTTGAAAAATCGACGGCAACGCATTCGCCACGGCAGCGCCGATGCCGATGAAGAAACTCTGCACCACGAAGCCGGTGGTGCGTTGTTGAATGGGCAATTTATCCGCCACGAACGCGCGGAACGGCTCCATGCTGATGTTGATGCTAGCATCGAGCACCCAGAGCATGGCGGCGGCGATCCACAGCGTCGGCGCATCGGGCATGAAGAACAGCGCAATGCTAGAAAGAACCGCTCCGGTTAAAAAAATACGGACGTCGTCTTCCGAGCCAGGTCCAAGTCCGATCACTCATTGAGCCGATGATCGGCTGCACGATCAGGCCAGTCATTGGGCCAGCCAGCCAGAGAATCGGGATTTGCGAAGGATCAGCTCCGAGCTTGGAATAGATCGCGCTCATGTTTGCGAGCTGCAAGCCGAAGCCAAATTGAATGCCGAGAAATCCGAAGCTCATGCTCCAGATTTGCCAAAAAGAGAGACGGGGTTTGTCCATGTGTGAGGGGGTTGACTTGCTAACGCTGGAAAAAGATACTGGAAGAGTGATCTCCCCGTCCATCCCCGCGTCGAGCGTTGCAAAAACTAATATTCTCCGCTCGATCTCGCGGAGCTTTTTAACGCTTTGCGGCTGTTTAATCTTTTTGCACAGTTCAGTTTTTTCAGCGGAGTTACAGTCAAATGCACCCGATTGGGCGCGCGACGTGGTGTGGTATCAAATCTTCCCGGAACGCTTTCGCGACGGCGATCCAAACAATCAGCCGACGCGGGAATCGCTGGAATTCCCGCTCAAGCCCGACACGGATTGGAAGATCACTCCCTGGACAGGCGACTGGTATGCGCAGGATGGCTGGGAAAGAAAACTCACCAGCAGCTTTTACGAGGGTGTGTTCGACCGGCGTTACGGCGGCGATCTGAAAGGTGTGATCGACAAGCTGGACTACATCAAATCGTTAGGTGTCACCGCACTCTATTTCAATCCACTCTTTTACTCACGTTCCCTCCATAAATACGACGGTAACTCTTATCACCACATTGATCCGTATTTCGGACCTGATCCTAAAGGTGATTTCGCGCTCATGGAGAAAGAAACCCAGTGACTCTAAAACCTGGCAATGGACTGCGGCCGACAAGTTGTTTTTGGAATTGTTAGTCAAGGCCCATGCACAAGGTTTAAAGGTTATCATTGATGGTGTCTTTAATCACACCGGACGCGATTTTTTCGCTTTCAAAGATCTGCGAATCAAACAGGACAAATCCGAATACAAAAACTGGTATGTGGTGGACACCTTCGACAACCCAAAAACGAAGCGAGTGGAATTCCGATATAAAGGCTGGTGGGGACATAACACGCTCCCCGTTTTCGCTGCGACACCCGATGGCGGCGACATGGCGCCCGGTCCGAAGGCCTACGTCTTCGAAGCGACAAAACGCTGGATGCGCCCGGTCGTGGACGGCAAGCCAACCGACGGCATCGATGGCTGGCGGCTCGACGTCGCCGATGAACGTCCGGCGAAATTCTGGCACGACTGGAATGCGCATGTTAGGTCGCTCAATCCCGAGGCTTACACCGTCGCAGAAATCTGGAAAAACCCAGCGGAGTTGATTCGTGAAGGCGGCTTTTCCGCGAGCATGAGTTACTTCGCATTCGCCATGCCGGTAAAAGGATTTCTGATCGACAAAGTCATTCCGCCATCGACTTTTGGCTTATTGCTCAACGAGCGTCGCGCAGCCTTTCCGCCCGAAGTCGCCGCCGTCATGCAAAACCTCGTGGACTCGCACGACACCGAGCGCGTCGCATCGACGATTGTGAACTCAGGCCGTGTGAGCTACGACGACCGCAGCGGATTTTCATTTAACTCCAATAACAGTCCAAGTTTCGAGCCCGGCTATCTCATTCGCAAGCCAAACTCACGCGAACGCAGCATCCAAAAACTAGTCGCGCTTTTCCAAATGATCTATGTCGGCGCGCCGATGGTTTACTACGGCGACGAGGCGGGAATGTGGAGCGCGCACGATCCCGATGATCGCATGCCGATGTCTTGGGAAGACTTGAAAATGGAACCGCAAGCTACCGATCCACGTGGCAATTCCCGCGAACCAAACGATGTGAATTTCGACAAGGAAATTTTCGCCTTCTATCAAGGCGCGGTTCATTTGCGCGTCGATTCGCCAGCACTCCGTCGTGGGAGTTTCAGTGTTATCGCCACGCCCGATGAGAGCGATGTTTTTGCTTTTGTTAGAAAGGCGGATACTGACACGAAAGTGGTTCTGTTCAATCGCAACGAAGCCGCGCAAAACATATCGATCCCACTCGAATGGAAATCGGCGAAGCTAACCTTCCAGACCGAAGGCAAGCCGGAGGATGTCTCTTACAAATTGGAAAACGGCAAACTAGCCATCACTCTTCCACCGCTCACTGGCGTGGTGCTAACATCCGCAGAATAGGATGCAACTCCGCTCACTTTTTTTCTTGTTAGGAGCCGTCCTCCTAACATCGTGCGAACCGAAACACGATACTCGCACGCACATTTATCTCTGGCAGGAACGCACCGGTGCGGAACGCGCCACGATCGATCATTTACTAGCGGAATACAGCGCCGCGCATCCCGAGCTTTTCATCGAAACGCTCTATCGCGAAGGCGAGGAAATGCGCAACCTCTACATCATCGCGTCAGTCGCCGGACAAGGCCCCGATGTGATCTATGGCGCGGCAGATAATGTCGGCGTTTTCGAGACGACAAAAACGATTATCCCGATCGATGAAGTGATGCCAGCAGAATATCTGGCTAAGTTTATTCCCGAGGGAATCGTCTCGTGGAAAGGTCACCCGTGGATGTTAGGAGATCAAATCGTCCAGCTCTCATTGGTCTGTAACTCGAGTGAAATTTCCACTCCGCCACGCACGCTGGATGAACTGATTACCATGGGAAAAGCCCTCACCCGCGACACCAATGGCGATGGCACGATCGATCATTACGGATTGAACTGGAACTACCGCGAGCCGTTCTTTTTCATCCCGTTCCTCACCGCATTTGGCGGCTGGGTGATGGATAAAAACGGCCATCCGTCGCTCGATAATCCGCAGACCGTCGCGGCGTTACAGTTTGTCTTGGACTTACGCGACAAATATAAAATTATCCCGAAGGAAGGTGACTACGAAATCGCTGAAATGCTCTTCAAGGAAGGCCGCACCGGGATGATCATCAACGGCCCATGGGCCTGGGCTGGCTACGGAGTTCCCACAAAATCCGCCGTGTTTCCGCTGCCGATCAATTCCGCCAACGGCAAAGCCTGCGCCTCGATGGTCGCGGCCAAGGGTTACTCGATCAACGTTAACCTCGCGCCCGAAAAGAAAGCCGCCGTGCGTGATTTGCTAATGTTCCTCACCAGCGTCAAAGCCGAAACCGCCCTCGTCAAAACCGTCCTCGTCCTCCCGACTTTGATCGAAGCTTTGGAAACGCCAGCCATCGCCAATGATCCCACGATTCAGGCGAGTCTCGTGCAAATGCGCCAGTCGCGAGCGATGCCGATCCAGCCGCAGATGCGCCAAATCTGGGACGGCATGCGCGGGCCGTATCAACTCGTGATGAGCGGCGCGATTTCCGCTGCGGAAGGCGCGAGACGTATGCAACTCGAATGCGAAAAAAAGATCGTCGATTCCAACCTTTGATTTCGCTCTAACTCGACTCAAAAATTTCATGAACGATCGTCTCAAAGTCCGCCTTTTCCTCGGGTTCATGCTCGGCCCGGCCCTCCTCATCATCGGGCTCGTCGTGGCATATCCCCTCCTCTACAACGCCCTGCTTTCCCTCTCGAACGCCAACATTTACCACATCCGCGATTGGAAACTCATCGGCTTCCAGCAATACCGCGCCGTCTTCGCCGAGCCGCTCTTCTGGAACATCTTCGGCAAAACCGTCCTCTGGACTGCGATCAACATCATCTTCCACGTCGTCCTCGGCGTCTTCCTAGCGATTATTCTCAACCAGAAATTCATTGTCGGAAAACCCGTCTGGCGCATCCTGCTCATCCTCCCATGGGCGTTGCCGCAATACATCACCGCCCTCACCTGGCGCGGCATGTTTAACTACGAATACGGCTCGATCAATATCGTTCTCACCCGCTTCCTCCATCTCTCGCCTGTGGAATGGCTCACGTCGCCGACGCAGGCATTTACCGCCGCGATTCTCACCAATATCTGGCTCGGTTTCCCGTTCATGATGGTGATTGCGCTCGGCGGGTTGCAATCCATCCCGACGGAGCTTTACGAGGCGGCGGAAATTGACGGCGCGTCTGCGTGGCAACAATTCCGCACCATCACCGCGCCATTGCTGCGTCCCGTGATGGTTCCCGCGATCACGCTCGGCATGGTCTGGACGTTCAATAACGTCAACGTCATCTACCTCATCTCCAACGGCGGCGAACCGGCAGACTCCACCCACATCCTCGTCTCCTACGTCTATAAAGCGGCGTTTTCCATGTATCGCTTTGGCTGGGCCGCGGCGCTATCGGTCATCATTTTCGTGATCCTCTTCACGTTCTCGCAAATCTTTTTGAATCGCACACGCGCCACCGAATCGGTGTATTAGTGCGGCATGAATCAACGTCCCTTCGACAAAACCGGCAAGCTCACCTCAGAAATCGGCCTCGGCTGCTGGCAACTTGGCGGCTCCGATTGGGGCGCGGTCGATGATAAAAGCGCGCTCGAAATTCTTTCCACGGCCGTGTCTGCGGGCATCAATTTCTTCGATACGGCGGACGTTTACGGCGGCGGACGCAGCGAAAGTCTGATCGGAAAATTCCTCAAGCAGTCTAAGGAAAGGGTCTTCGTCGCCACGAAACTCGGCCGCACCGCCGAGTTGTTTCCTGACGGCTACACGACGAAAAACATCCGCAAAGCCACAGAATCCTCCTTAACTCGACTCGGTTTCGACGCGCTGCCCCTCACCCAGCTTCATTGCATTCCAACTCCGATCTTAAAACGCGGCGACGTCTTCGATGTCCTCCGCAAACTGCAAACCGAAGGCAAGATTCTCCAATGGGGCGCCAGCGTCGAATCCATGGACGAAGCGCTCCTTTGCCTCGAACAACCCGGGCTCGCGTCGTTGCAGATCATCTTCAATTTGTTCCGCCAAAAACCCATCACAGCGCTCTTCGACGCCGCCAAGGCGAAGGGCGTCGCGCTGATCATCCGCCTCCCGCTCGCCAGCGGATTGCTCAGCGGCAAGATGACTTTGAACACGCAATTCGCCGAAAAAGATCATCGCAACTACAACCGCGATGGCGCTGCCTTCAACGTCGGGGAAACCTTCGCCGGACTTCCATACGAGTTAGGGGTGACTCTCGCCGACGAGCTGAAAGAATTCGTCCCGGACGACATGACCATGGCGCAAATGGCCCAGCGCTGGATCCTCGATTACGAAGCCGTATCGGTCGTCATCACCGGCGCGAGTCGTTCGGATCAAGTCGTCGCGAACGCCACCGCGTCCACCTTGCCACCACTCACCCGTCCGCTGCATCGCAAGTTGTCGGAGTTTTACAAATCGAAAGTCGCCGCTCACATCCGCGGCCCTTACTAAGAATCGACTGCAACTCCGATGGATCGCCTCCGCCAGATTCTCGCCACCAAGGAAGACGAAGTTCGTAAAATTCTCCACCGGCAGGATCACCTCCGCGCCGCCGCCCTGGCCCGCAACGACTTCCGCCCATTCGCTGCCGCCGTGCATCAAGGCGAACACGCCCTCGGCCTCATCGCCGAAGTGAAACGCGCCTCGCCGTCAGCCGGCGTCATCGCGGAAAACTTCGACCCCGTCCTCATCGCCAAAGCCTACGAAAGCGCCGGCGCCCACGCCCTCTCCGTCCTCACCGACGAACAGTATTTCCAAGGCCACCTGCGTTACCTCATGGAAATCCGCCAGGCGACGACTTTGCCGGTTTTGCGGAAAGATTTCATCATTCATCAGGTGCAAATCTACGAAGCCGCCGTCGCCGGGGCCGACGCCATTTTGCTCATTGTCGCCGCGCTCGCTCAGGACGATTTGCTGCATCTCCTCGACGTCGCGCACACCTGCCAGCTCGATGTCCTCGTCGAAGTCCACGACGAAGAGGAAATGGAACGCGCATTGGAAACAGATGCGACTTTCATCGGTATCAACAACCGCAACCTGAAAACCTTTGTCGTCGATCTCGCCACCACCGAACGACTCAGCGAAGAAGTCCCCGAGCACATCACGCTCGTCAGCGAGAGCGGCATCAAAACCAACGCCGACGCCCGGCGCGTTTTTCAGTCGGGTGCGAACGCACTCCTGGTCGGCGAGACCCTCATGCGCGCCGACGACATCCACGCCGCCGTCGCCGATTTGCTGAACCTCGATTAGCGCGGGAGCGGAAAGCGGGCGGTTAGTTTTTTCACTCGAGTGCGAATCGAATGGAGCGCTTCGACGTTGCCGACGTTTTGCAGGCCTTCGTGAATGAGGTCGGCGATTTCCATCATTTCTTCTTCTTTCATCCCGCGAGTGGTGGCCGCCGGAGTGCCGATGCGGATGCCGCCGGACTTCACGATGGAGACGGTGTCGAATGGGATGGAGTTTTTGTTAATCGTGATTCCCGCTTCGTCGAGGGTTTCCTGAGCGTCCTTGCCGGTGATGTTTTTTGGCCGCAAATCGACGAGCAGCAGGTGATTGTCGGTGCCGCCGGAGACGATGGTGTAGCCGTTCATCGTCAGGCGGGCGGCGAGGGCTTTGGCGTTGGAGACGACCTGGCGCTGATACGATTGGAACTCCGGTCTTAACGCCTCGTGGAAGCACACCGCTTTGGCCGCGATGACGTGCATGAGCGGTCCACCCTGGACGCCGGGGAAGACCTGGCTGTCGATGGCTTTGGCGTATTTCTCTTTGCAAATAATGATGCCGCCGCGTGGTCCGCGCAGGCTCTTGTGAGTGGTGGAAGTGACGAAATCCGCGATACCGACCGGGCTCGGATGCACTCCCGTGGCGACGAGGCCGGCAATGTGGGCCATGTCCACGAAGAGATACGCGCCGACGGAATCGGCGATCTCGCGCATGCGTTGGAAGTCGATGATGCGCGGGTAAGCCGACGCTCCAGCGGTAATCATTTTGGGCTGATATTCGAGGGCTTGCTTGGCGAGCGCGTCGTAATCAATCCGAAAATCCACCGGACTTACACCGTAATGAAGCACCTGATACAGGCGGCCCGAGAAGTTCATTTTCATCCCGTGCGTGAGATGTCCACCGTGGGAAAGGTCCATCGTCAAAATTTTATCGCCGGGTTCGAGCACGGAGAAATAGACCGCCGCATTTGCCTGCGACCCGCTGTGGGGCTGGACGTTGACGTGATCTGCGCCGGGAAAAAGTTGTTTCAGCCTGGCGATGGCGAGCGTCTCAACGACATCGACATTTTCACAGCCGCCATACCAGCGTTTGCCCGGGTAACCCTCAGCGTATTTGTTGGTGAGGCAGGAACCCTGTGCTTCCATAACGGCGCGGCTGGTGAAGTTTTCGCTGGCGATCAATTCGATGTTTTCCGACTGACGACGTTCTTCCAGGACGATGGACGCGTAGATTTCAGGGTCGGTTTCGGCGAGTGAACGGCCGCCTTCGCTCGTGCCGAGGTGCTCAAGTTTTTCGATACGTTCCTGGTGGCGTCCGCCATCAAACGGCGTCTCCAGCCAGGCGTCCACGATGCGAGTTGCAGTCCCCTCATCGAGATTGTCGGCGGCGAGGCAAAGGACGTTGGAATCGTTGTGATGCCGCGTGGTGCGAGCCGTGTGTTCATCATTGACGAGTGCCGCGCGAATCTGCGGAAAACGA
This sequence comes from Spartobacteria bacterium, assembly GCA_043758065.1. Taxonomy (GTDB): domain Bacteria; phylum Verrucomicrobiota; class Verrucomicrobiia; order Chthoniobacterales; family DASVRZ01; genus DASVRZ01. Next base: position 8,211 of record JAYVOE010000149.1, read on the forward strand.
TTCGCGGCGATACTCATACCGATTCCGGAGCGGCAGAAAAGAATGCCGAATTCGGCCTGGCCATCGATGATTTCCCGGCAAACCTGATCGGCGTAATCGGGGTAATCCACCGAGTCGGGGCCGTTAACGCCTTTATCATGAAGAATGTGGCCGACGCGATTGAGGTGACGCTGGATTTTTTGTTTCAACTCGAATCCGCCATGATCGGCTCCGAGGCTAATGGTGAGCGGGCGGGTTTTAGACGGCGGAGTGATGGTGGACATGGCGTTGGGTTGGTCGTGAATGTGGTCGATGACTTGCAGTAAACTGGGGAGCGTGGATCGGATTTCGTCGCGGCATTCGCGGTAAGCGGCGAGTCCCATTCCAATGGGATCGCCGATGTCGCGGCCGGGGTCGTTCAGGTCAAAATCAGTGAGGAGAAACGTCTTTTCCACCGCCTCGGGAAAATAGATCGCGATGGTTTCGAGATGCCCCTGAGTCATCGTGAAAATGTGCGTTGATCGGGCGATCAATTCGTCCGAAATCGGCTGGCTGCGGTAGTTGGAAATGTTGAGGCCCTTTTCCTTCAACGCCTCGATGGCATTCAGACTCGGAGTCTGTCCAGACATCGCTGCAACTCCTGCGGAATCGACTGTGATGTCGTTCCGAGAACGCACCAATTGACGAAAAAGCCCCTCAGCCATCGGGCTGCGGCAGATGTTTCCAGTGCAGATAAAGAGGACGTTTTTCACAGGTGAAATCGAGGACTAGATGGTAGTGGCATTTACTGGCAAGTCAACGCTTCGGGGCTTTCGTTTTAGCCACAGAGGGCACAGAGAACACGGAGTTTTTTTCTCTCTGTGATCTCTGTGTTCTCTGTGGCAAATTCCCCGGCGAATGGAACTCCGACGTGTTCAAATCCTGGTCGCCTACGACGGCACGCTCTTCGATGGCTGGCAATCGCAACGTTCGGGCAACGCGATTCAGGATCATTTGGAGCGCGCCGCCAGCAAGATCGTCGGCCACAAAACGGCGGTTCATGGAGCGGGTCGAACCGATGCGGGTGTTCACGCGTTGGCACAGTCGGCGCACCTCGATCTGCCGTTTCATAGCGTGCCGCTGGAACAATGGGCGCTGGCGCTCAACGCGCATCTGCCGCACGAGATTCGCGTGACGCATTTGCGATTGAAACCCGCTGAGTGGCACGCGCGTTTTTCAGCCAGGTCGAAGTCGTATCGCTACCGGATTTTTAATGAAAACTGGCTGAATCCACTGGAACTTAAACGGGTTTGGCACGTGCCGAAAGATTTGGATCTAACTCAAATGAAAAAGGCCGCGGCGATGTTAGTCGGGCGTCATGATTTCCGGGCGTTTTGCGCGAATCGCGGCTGGAAAGAAACGTCCACGGTTCGGGAGATTTGGAAGATTTCCCTGAAGAAATCGGGACCGCTGATTACGTTGGATTTTTTCGGCGAAGGCTTTCTCTACAAGATGGTGCGGATGCTGACGGCGAACATCGTTCGAGTCGGACAGGGGAAGTCAAACATGGACGAACTGGAGCGTTTTCTGCGCGATCCGACGTCGGCGAAATCGAGTTTATCAGCGCCCGCTGAGGGCCTGTATCTCGTGAAGGTCGGCTACTGACGTTTCGCGAACGGGTAGGTCGAATGCGGCCAGAGTCGGGCCTAACTCCAATCTGTTTTTGTTCCAGACGAGGCGTTTTATTTGCATCCGGCCGTTCTCGAAATGGACGGCGCGCGGGCGGAATCCGGTCATCGCCGCGCCGGTGTTGATGATGCGCAGGCCGTTTTTCATCCAGGTTCCAGCGAAATGAGAGTGGCCGATAATCAGCGTCGAAGCGTCGGGCCGATAGGTGCGGGCGAAGGTTTCCGCGCGATGCGGGACTTCGGCCCAGCTTTGTAAGATGGAGAGCGGTCGCCAGGGCGGCCAGGTGGTTTCTAGCAGGTGAACGAGGGCGCCGGTGAGGCCGGGTTTTACGGTCGGATGCGAGATGTCGTAGCTGGTGGTGGCGCGGCGCAGGGCGGCGAGTCGGCTGGCGAGATCGGTGCGTTCGGCTGCGGTGAGTTTCGCGATCTCTCGGGCATGAGCGCGGCTGTAATGTTTTTCGTTGAGGCTCCATGGGGCGACGTTGTGAAAAAGGGCGTCGCCGTGGGTGATGAGGACGCCGTCGCCCTCGACGAAGCTGAGGTCGCTGACGATGGGGTCGTGATTTCCGCTGATGAAGACGCTGCGGGTTTTTGATTCGAGTAAGAGTGCATTCAGGTCGGCGACGATTTGCACGGCTTTGGCGCGGTCGGTTGCGCGGCGCATTTCAAAGGTGTCGCCGTTGAAGAGGATGGTGCGGCCGGGTTTCATCAGCGACGCGAGGGCGTCGACGTTTTGGACGGCGGAGGCTTGATGCCCGATGTGGAGATCGGACAGGACGAGGAATTCACCGGTGCCGAGCGAGACGTTCATGGCGCACTGGATTTTAACGCGAAATCCCGGAATCGGCCATGGCCGATGCCATGTCCACTACGGAGCCGGCGGGACCCAGCCCTGTGCGGCGAGGGCGTTGTAGAAATAGCCGGACTGCGCTTCGCCGTAGTTTTTACGTCCGAGTTCCATTTGATTCTGGGCCGTTTTCGGGTCGCCTTTCGCGAAAGCGAGGGCAGCCTGGGCGTAATAGTAGGCGGGCGTGGCGACATGATCTTCCAGGTAGTGCAATTCCTGTTCCGCGAGCTCGAATTTCTTTTGCAGGATCTCGGCGAGGATGAGTTTGAAGCGGACGACTTCGCTCTCTGGCCGGGTCGATGCGAGGATGGTGAGGGTGGCTTCGGCGTCGGCGAATTTCTTTTGGGTAAACTGCGATTCGGCGAGGTTCAGCCGCGCCCAGGGGTGCGACGGGGCGATGAGGATGGCTTTGCGAAAGATGGCTTCGGCCTTTTCCGGGTGACCGGATTCCGCATAGATGCAGCCGCGAAGAATGAGGACGTCGGGCTCCGATGGGCGGATGCTCTGGAGGTATTCCAGCTTGGGCAGCGCTTGGGCAAACTGGCGCGTTTTTAGCTCGTTGACGACTTGCTTGAGGAGTTCGTCAGGCTTCGGCGTAGGAGCTTTGATGGCGTCAAGTTCTTCGCGAACTACGAGATCCGCCAAGGGCGCGGGAAGTGGGATGAGCGCGTCCTCCAGGTTGGGCATCGCTGCGGTGGAAAGCCGGAAGTCGGATTGCGCCAGAAGCAGACCCGGAGCAAGAAGAACGAGGAGAAGAAAGGTGCGCACAGGTCGTTTCTAGACTTTTCATGGCACAAGACAATGCCAAAGACAATGTCGCAAACTTACCGAGTCCGCAGCCCGGAGATGGCCTGGAAAATGCCGGTGATAATGCTGTAAGCCACGACGCCGACGAGGATGGCCATGACAAAAATGACCACGGGCTGGATCAAGGCGGTCAGCCGCTGGATTTTTTTTGTGAGTTCCTTGTCGTAGCGATTCCCCGCTTTTTCGAGAGACGAGGCGAGATCGCCGGTTTGCTCGCCGACGGCCACCATGTCGAGAAAGAGCGGCGGAAATTCCCCCACCCGCTTCATCGCGCGCATCAGGGAACCGCCTTCGCCGACGATCTCGACGACGCGAGTCATCAGGGCGCGGAGGTAGACATTTCCGGTGGCGGCGTTCATCAGTTTTAGCGCGTTGAGCAGCGGCACGCCGTTGCCGAGGAGGTTCGCCATCGTCTGGGAAAATTGGGTGTAGTAGCGCGAGGTGAGGACGTTTCCAACGAGCGGGAGTTTGAGTTGGGTCCGATGCCACCAGATTTTCCCGGCATCGCGGCGGATCGCGTAGAAAAACCCGTAAATGCTCGCGGCGATCACGATGAGCATTGCCCACCAGTAGTGAACGAAAAAATCGCTGACGCCGATGAGAAGCTTGGTGACGAAAGGAAGTCCGCGATCGGTTTTTTTGAAGAGGACGGTCAGCTGCGGGACGAGCACCGTCATGAAAACGAAGAGCAGTGCGAAACCGGCGAGGAAAATGAATGCGGGGTAGATCAGCGCTTGAACGACGCGTGATTGGAGCTCGTCCATGGCGAGGAGATACTGACTTTGCCGCCGTAAAATCTGGGGAAGTGCGCCGCTCAATTCACCTGCGGAAACGAGGTTGCAATAGAGGTCGCCAAAGCTGGTGGAGGAATTGCGCAGCGCGGTGGAAAAGCTGATGCCGTCGCGCACTTGCTGGCGCAGCGACGCCGTCACGCGCTTGATCGACGACGCTTCCTCGCGCTCTTCCATGATGCGGAGCGCGGGTTCGAGTTGCAGTCCGGCCTCCAGCAAATCGCCCATTTCCTCGGTGAAAATGATGATTTGTTTGCGAGAAAGTCGGATCGGTCCCGAAGATTCGACTGCAACTCCGCTCACTTTTTTTTCAGTCGAGTTAGAGTCGATTCCGCCGATTTGTTTTAGGGAAATCGGCTGCAAACGTTCGCGGTCGAGACGTTTGTAAGCCTCGGATTTGCTCGCCACGTCGAACTCGCCGGAGATGCGCTCTCCGGTCGTTTTGACGGCCTGATAGGCAAACTTCGGCATTGGGTTATTCGTCCAAAATATCCACGTCAGCCGTGGTCACGCGCAGCACTTCCTCGACCGTCGTCGTGCCGTCGATGACTTTTTCCCAGCCAAATTTTCGCAGCGGAATCATACCTTCCTCGATGGCCATACTCTTCATCAGGGCCGAGGATTTTCGCTGCGTAATCAGGTCCTGCATCCGCTCGCTAACCATCGCAATTTCAAAAATAGCGGTGCGTCCTTCGTAGCCGGTGTGGCGGCAACGGTCGCAGCCATTCGCGGAAAAAATGTGGTCGGCGTGCTCCATCGGGAAACCGACCTGCGCCAGATACGCATGGGAGTGGGTTGAAGATTTTTTGCAAAACGGGCAGAGCCGACGCACGAGGCGTTGGGCGATAAAACAACGCACCGAAGCCGCGACCAAAAATGGTTCGACTCCCATATCAATCAGTCGCGTGATGCCGCCAATGGCGTCGTTCGTGTGCAACGTGGAGAAGACCAAATGCCCGGTGAGTGCGCCGCGAATGGCGATCTCAGTGGTTTCCACGTCGCGCATTTCCCCGACCATGATGACGTTCGGATCGCCGCGCAGAATCGCCCGTAACCCGCGTGCAAAAGTGAGGTCGATCTCGGGTTTTACCGCAATCTGGACTACACCGGAAATCTTGTGTTCGACCGGATCTTCGATGGTGACGATGCGCCGTTCTTTGGTGTTTAGACTGCTGAGAAAAGTGTAGAGCGTCGTCGATTTTCCGCAACCCGTCGGGCCGGTGAGGAGGACGATGCCGTTGGGCATGGCGAGCAGCGCGCGGATTTTTTCTTCGCTCGCCGGATCGAGGCCGAGGCGGCGAAAGTCGAATTGTTCCTGGCCGAGTAAACGCAAACTAACGCTCTCGCCCGACACCGACGGAATCGTCGCTACGCGGACGTCGATCGGTTTTCCTTCGAGTTCCAACGGGATGCGTCCGTCCTGCGGCAATCGGCGCTCGGCGATGTCGAGATGCGCCATGATTTTCAGGCGGGAAATGACCGACGCCTGCAAGACTTTGATTTTCGGCGGCACAGGAATGTCGTGCAGCACGCCGTCGATGCGATAGCGAATCTGCAAATCGTCCTGCAACGGCTCGACGTGAATATCCGTGGCGCGTTCTTCCAATGCTTCGCGCAAAATCTGGTTCACGAATTTCACGACCGACGCCTCGGAGTCGTCCATGTCGAGCACCTGCGTTTCCTCACGCATGTCGAACGCGAGATCCTCCACATCGCGGCCTTCCATGATTTCTTCAAAGGTCTCCGCTCCGATACCGTAGCCTTGACGGAGCGTTTGCAAAATCTGCGTGCGCGTCGCCATGGCCCAGTGAATCGGCTCTTCGACAGCTCGCGCCACCGTCTGCCGCGCCAGCAGATCGAATGGATCGAACGTCACTAAAGTCAGGCCGTCCGCCTCGTGTTTCACGGGAACGATCCGATGCCGGAGGGCGAGTCGAGCTGGGACCTTATCGCGCAACGGAGCGGAAATCGTTTCCAGCGATTCGCCCCACCAAGGCATTTTCAACCAGCTCGCGACGCCTTGAAGAAACGGCGTTTCGTCCGCCAGTTTGCCATCGAGAACCGTGGCCACGAGCGATTTTTGCTGAGCCGCCGCCTCGCGCAACGCCGTCCGACAGGCCTCGGCGTCGCCGCAATGGGAGTCCACCGCGACTTGCGTGAGGGGTTCGATCAAAGTCATTCAGGAAAAGGGATGGGAGCCGCGACGTTACTCCAAAGCATAGAACAAGTCACCGCCGAAAAAGTTCCAGAATCCGCTCTAACTCCGATGAAAACGAACGGCGCAAAAAGTGAGCCGAGTTGCAGTCGTATCAAGCGACTTTGCGGCGGAGCAGCCAGAATATTCCGCCAAGACCGACAGCTAACAGGGCGCCCGTATTCACCTCCGGGACCGTCTGGTAACCCATGTCCTGCAAGATCGCCAAATCCATCCGCGTGATGTATTTCCGAGTGCCCTGAGTGAGGCTTGGGTCCATGATCGCTTCCTGGGCCGCGCCATTATCGACGCGGGTGCTCATGTAACTGGAGACGATGTGGGCTTGATCGGAGTCCAAAAGGCCGGCGCCGCTGCCTCCGTTTAAAGCCACCGCGCTCGATCCCAGCCAGGTGGTGCCGGAGTGATTGTTGGACCAACTATTCGAACCACCAAAACCGAGGGAGTGCGTGATTTCGTGCAGGGCAACGGAGTAAAAATCGTCTTTTCCAGCGAAGGTAGTGTTCGCGAAATCGAAATTCCAATGGGCATTCAACGTCGCGAGATCGTCGATGGTGCCGTCGTTGTTCGTATCGTTATCGAACCACAAATTTCCGATGATCGGGGCGGTTTTGACGGTGTAACTGGTGGTCGTCGTCCCAAATGTCGTGTTCTGGGTGAACGAACTAAAAGTCATGTTCGTCCCGCGCCGCATGGCATTGTTCGAGGCGGTTTCTGCAGCAGCGACCGCACCCGTAAATTCCGATTCAAATCCCGATGCGCCGAAGGAAAAACCACTGCCGCCAATCCCGCCGGTGCCGAGAGTTGTCCCGGGCAGCGGCCGAGCACCGACATAGATCGTGAACGTATTCGCCGCTGCGGTGAAGGTATTCAGCGTCACGGTCGCACCACTGGTCGGGTTGGTGTAGGTCAACTTCCAATCGAATGTCGCGGTCGTGCTGCCGTTGGTGCCGGTATAAACGTCCGTCGTGATCGGCGACAGTGTCGAAGTGATGACGGCGCTCAAGTCCGCAGCGGCTTTTTCCAGAGTCGCCTTGGCGGTGGCGTTATTAAAGAAAAGCGAACTGTCGTTGGAGTAATCGAACGCGATGTTGAAGGCGTTCACCGTCTGGAACCCCGTGATTAGGATGGAACTCGCCGCTAAAATTTTTCGCATGGATGGTAGGTTGTCTCCCTTAAATCAAAGCAGAATCTAGCGGTCGCATTCGCCCATCACGAAATCGAGCGAGCCGAGAATGGCGACGACATCGCTCATCATGTGGCCGGGCAAAATCGTCGAGAGAATACTCAGATTTACAAAGCTCGGGGCGCGGATTTTCATCCGATGCGGCACGCCGCCGCCCTTGCTGTTGATATAGAAACCGAGTTCGCCTTTGGGGTTTTCCGCGCCGAAATAAACCTCGCCGACAGGAGCATCAATGCCCTCGGTGTGAATCATGAAATGGTGAATGAGCTCCTCCATTTTCGTCATCACCTGAGCCTTGGGAGCCGCCATGTTTTTTGGATCGACGTAGTTGATCGGGCCTTCCGGCAGGTTCGCAATGGCTTGGCGAAGAATTTTCACGCTCTGGCGCATTTCCTCGAGTCGGACCAGATACCGATCGTAGCAATCACCCACCGAGCCGACCGGCACATCGAAGTCATATTTCTCGTAGTCGAGATATGGATTCGCCTTGCGCACATCGTAATCCACTCCCGAGCCGCGCAAGTTCGGACCGGTCAGGCCAAAAGCGATGGCTTGTTCCTTCGTGATCACGCCCACATCACGCGTGCGATCGATGAAAATCCGGTTCCGCGTCAACAAATCATCCGTCTCCTGCAAGCTCGGGATAAACTCATCGAGGAACTTCACCAGCAACGGAATAAACCCCGGGGGCAAGTCGCGCACCTGACCTCCGATACGGGTGTAACTCGTCGTAAAACGCGCCCCAGTGAGCAGCTCCGTCAGGTTATAAATTTTCTCCCGCTCCGTGAATGTGTAGAGGAAAACCGTCATCGCGCCCGTGTCCATCGCGAAGGCCCCAAGCCCGAGCAAATGCGCAGAAATACGGGCGAGTTCGCAGCAAATCACGCGAATCGCTTTCCCGCGCGCGGGCAATTCCCAGCCCATTAATTTCTCGACGGCGCAGGCATAGGCGACGTTGTTGGCAAGCGGCGCGAGATAATCCAGCCGATCCGTGTAAGGGATGAACTGGTTGTATTGCATGTTCTCCGCGATCTTTTCGTCTCCGCGATGCAGGTAGCCGATGTCGGGCACCGCCTTCGTGATCACTTCCCCGTCGAGTTCCAGTGAAATGCGCAAAACGCCGTGTGTGGCCGGGTGCGACGGCCCCATGTTGAGGGTCAATTTTTCACCCAGGATTTCACTGCTTTCCAAGTGCTGAGCGGTGCGGGCGAGAGTGTCTGGAGATTCGAGTTCTACGGTAGCCATTTGGGTAAGATACGCTGGTTTTAGTAAGGAGGATTCGCCCTCGCAAGCGCAATGTGCGAAAACATTCCCCATGACACGATCCCTCGCTCGCAAAATCTTTCTCGCACTCGTTTTTCAGTCGAGTTACAGCGCATTCTCAGCCGATGTCCTGCCCTATCCCGAGGCCGAGAAGAAGCCGGTCATCGACTCGTATTTTGGCGTCGATGTTCTCGATAATTACCAGTGGATGGAGAACCTCGACGCTCCGACGGTAAAAGCCTTCGCCAACGCGCAAAACGACCGCACCCGGAAGTTCCTCGACGCCATTCCCGAGCGCGCCGAAATCCAGAAAACGCTCACCGACTGGTATGCGAAGCTCTCGAAAAACTACTCCGGCCTCGTCGAGACGCCTGCGGGGTTGTTCGGGAATAAATTTGCGCCGCCCAAGGAGCAGCCGCTCATCGTTCTCCTCCCCTCCGCCGACGCGCCCGAGCAGGAAAAAATCGTCCTCGATCCCCAATCCCTCGACGCCACCGGCGCGACCGCCATCGACTGGTGGGTGCCCTCGCCCGATGGAAAACTCCTCGCCGTTTCGCTCTCCAAGAACGGCTCCGAAGACGGCACCCTCCGCATCTTCGACGTCGCCACCGGCAAACCCCTCGCCGACTCCATCCCGCGCGTCCAATACCCCACTGGCGGCGGCAGCGCCTGCTGGATCGACGGCGGCAAATTCCTCCTCTACACCCGCTACCCCGCTCCCGGCGAACGCCCCGCCGCCGACGAACATTTCTACCAGCAAATCTGGCGTCACAAGCTCGGCGACGACCCCAGAAAAGACTCTTACTCCGCTGGAAAAGACTTCCCCCGCATCGCCGAGATCGAGCTCGCCACCAGCCACGACGGCAGCCTCGTCATCGCCACGGTGGCCAACGGCGACGGCGGCGAATTCGCCCATTACATTCTCCGCGTCGGCATGGGAAACTGGACCCAGATCACGCAATTCAGCGACCTCGTCAAGTCAGTCGCCCCCAGCCCCGATGGAAAAACCCTTTACCTCCTTTCCCGCAAAGACGCCCCGCGCGGCAAAGTCCTCACCCTCGCCGCCAGCGCCCTGAATCAAGAGCCTGCCCTGCTCGTTCCCGAAAGCGACGCCGTCGTGCAAAATATTGAGCCGAGTTCCAATGGACTCTACCTCCGCGACATGATCGGCGGCCCGTCGCGCATCCGCTTCATCGCCGCCGATCGACAGGAAAGAACGATCCCCACACCCGAAGTCACCAGCGTTCGCGAAATGCTCGTCCTCCACGAGGGAAAAAACAATGGCCAACTCCTCTTCCGCCTCTCCAGCTACACCGAGCCCACCGCCTGGTGGTATTTTGCGCCCTCCACCGCACAACCTCACAAAACCGCACTCGCCGCCACCTCGCCCGTCGATTTCTCCGGCATCACCGTCGAACGCACCTTCGCGAAAAGTTCAGATGGGACTTCCATCCCACTCAACATCATCCGCTCCGCCAACTTCGTCGCCGGCGGCAATGCCCCCGCCATCCTCTACGGCTACGGCAGCTACGGCATCAATATGGAGCCGAACTTCGATTTCTCCCGCAAACTCTGGCTCCAGCGCGGCGGCATCTACGTCATCGCCAACCTCCGGGGCGGCGGCGAATTCGGCGAAGCCTGGCACAAAGCCGCCAACCTCGACCACAAACAAACCACCATCGACGACCTCGCCGCCTGCGCGAAATTTCTCGTCGATACGCATCGCACTCGCGTGGAAAAACTCGCCATCGAAGGCGGCAGCGCCGGCGGCCTCTTGATGGGCGGCGCCCTCACCCAACACCCCGAACTCTACCGCGCCGTCGTCAGCTACGTCGGCTTCTACGACGCGTTACGCACCGAGTTGGAACCCAATGGCGCCTTCAACATCACCGAATTCGGCACCACCAAAGACCGCACCCAATTCAACGCCCTCCACGCCTACTCCCCCTACCATCGCGTCGTCGGAAAAACCAAATACCCCAGCATCCTCCTCACCACCGGCCTCAACGACGGCCGCGTCGCCGCCTGGCACAGCCTGAAATTCGCCGCCGCCCTGCAAGAAGCCACCGCCTCCGAGCACCCCGTGTTATTGCGAGTCAACTTCGGCGCTGGCCACGGCATGGGCACCGCCCTCAGCACCGAGATCGAAGAAAACGCCGACGTCTACGCCTTCCTCTTCAAAGAACTAAACGTCCCCAAACTCCCGGAGACATCAGAGAAAAAATAACCATCCGAGTTCCATCGGATTCAGTGCTCAACCCCTCTCGGAGTTGCCTTTCTTCGACAGCGAACGTTCGAGGGCTAACCGCATTGTTAAATAGCCGGTTTGAAAGGGCATGAACGCGAACAACAACCAAACTGCGGCGGAAAAAGCGGTACTCACACTGACGTAGATCCAAATGGCCCGAGGAGGGAAGAACGCTAAAA
>JAYVOE010000150.1:0-2539 GCA_043758065.1 Spartobacteria bacterium
CATTACTCACGCTCGCCGCGGTCGCTGTGCTGTTTCCTGCCGCCGCCGAGGCGGGTCAGCGGAAGTTTGTTTTTAGTTACGAAGCGACCACGTCTCCCAAAGGCGCGGTCGAATTTGAAAACTGGGTCACCTTCAAACACGGCAACGGCGAAGAGAATTCCTTCGAGTTCCGCCACGAACTTGAATTCGGCGTCACCGACCGCCTGCAACTCGGAGTTTACGTCGCTGATTGGAGTTACAGCGATATGGCCGGCGCAGTTTACGCAGATTCCGGCGTCGAGCTGATCTACAACCTGACCAATCCAACGACCGATTTTCTCGGGTCGGCGCTTTATTTCGAGGCTTTGGCTGGTGATGAGGTTGCGTCGCTCGAAGGGAAATTGCTCCTGCAAAAAAACTTCGGCCCGTGGGTGGTTGCCTACAACCTCGTGCTCGAAGGCAAATGGGAAGGTGACAACCTCGACCAGCGCGAAGGCGAATTTGCCCAGACGCTCGGGGTTAGCTACGAGGTGACGCCGAATTTTTCAGTCGGGTTAGAGGCGTTTCACGAGATTGCGATGCCAGATTGGAGCGAGGCGAAGGAGTCGATCGTTTTCGCCGGACCCAATGCCTCGGTGCGCGTCGGCCAGTTTTACGCCACGGCAGCCGGGCTCTTGCAAGTGACCGATGTAAACGGCGAGCCTGCGGTGGAAAGTCGCGTGATTCTCGGCTACGACTTCTAACATGAAACGCAGCGTCCTTTTTCTCAGTCTCGCACTCGCCGGTTGTGCGGTGACTAACCATCAGCCGCCGTTAGTTTCTGATTTGAGTTCCAGTGGAATCTCGCCCACGAAACTCGATGAGGGACGTACCATTTTTACTCGTAATTGCACGGCGTGCCACTCAGCGCGTCCTATCTCGGAATACTCCACCACCGAATGGCAAAACATCGTCGACGAAATGGCTCCGCGCACCAAATTATCCGACGACCGCAAGTCCGCTCTCGTTGCTTACCTGAACGCGGCAAGAAGCGTTGCTTCGGCACCCGCGCACTAGCTAGGCTGCGGCCCATGCATAGCGACCGTCTTGTTAGTGTGTTGGGTTTGTTAGTATTGCTTATTCTTTGTTGGCTGCTGTCTAACAATCGCAAAAGATTCCCTTGGCGCGCCACGCTGACCGGGCTCGGAATGATGTTTGCCTTTGCCATTCTGATCCTGAAAACCAGCTTCGGGCTGGGTGCGTTTCGCGTCGCGCAAAATGCCGTCGATCAACTCAACGTTTACGCGGTGGAAGGCGCGCGGCTCATCTTCGGACCACTCGGCGATCCTGTAAGTCTCGGAAAGACATTCGGCCCTAACTCCTATGTGTTTGCGATCTCGATTTCGGCCACGATCATCGTCATCGCCGCGCTTTCCGCATTGCTCTATCACTGGGGCGTCATGCAACGCGTCGTCGGCGCACTCGCCTGGATCATGCAACGCGCCATGAAAGCTAGCGGCTCCGAAAGTCTCGCCGCATCCAGCAATATTTTTCTCGGGCAAACGGAAGCTGCGTTAGTCATCAAGCCTTACCTGGCAAAACTAACCATGAGCGAAATGAACGTCCTGATGGTTACCGGATTTTCCACGATCGCAACCGGCGTGATGGTGGTTTACGCAGGCCTACCGGGAATGACTGCGGGCGACATTGTTACCGCGTCGGTGTTGAGTTCTATCTCAGGCTTGTTTGTGGCGAAAATCATGTTCCCGGAAACCGAAGTTAGCGAAACCGGAGAACGCTGCCATTTCGGCACAGAACGCAGCGCCGTAAACAGCGTCGATGCGCTCTGCCAGGGTGCCGCGGAAGGACTCACGCTAGCGCTCAACGTCATGGCGATGCTCCTAGCTTTTACCGCAGTCGTCGCGCTCGCCAACGCACTCATTGCCTGGCCGCAGAGTGCATTGGGACTCGCCTCACCGCTGAGTTTTCAACAAATCCTCGGCTGGATCAACATGCCGTTTGCGTGGCTGATGGGCGTTCCATGGAAAGACTGCAACCTCATCGGACAAGCCCTTGGCGAACGCATCGTGCTCAATGAATTCATCGGCTACCTGCACCTCTCGGAAGTCGTGGTGAAAAACCCCGGCTTACTGCAACCGCGATCGCTAACACTAGCTAGCTACGCACTCTGCGGGTTTGCAAATTTCGCCAGTATCGCCATCCAGATTGGCGGCATCGCAGCACTTGCTCCGGAACGCCGCGGCGACCTTGCCAAGCTCGGCATGAAAGCCATGTTCGGCGGCGTGTTAGCCTGTTATGTGACCACCGCAGTCGTCGGGATATTGATCTAACTCGGCTGAAAACCTAGCTAGCTTTTCGTAAGTCTAGCTAACAATTGCCCGCGACCCACGGTGCCGACGAATTTTCCATCGCGCACGGCTACTTCGCCGCGCACCGTAACGATGCTAGGACGACCCTTCAACTCCCAACCTTCGAAGGCGCTGTAATCGACATTCATCGTCTGCGTTGCAGCGGAAATGATTCCCCTGTAACTCGGATCAAAAATCACTAGATCGGCGTC
>JAYVOE010000151.1:0-7400 GCA_043758065.1 Spartobacteria bacterium
CGCTGCGACCTTGAAAATGAAGTGATTATCCACAATCTTCGCCCTAATCAAATCTCCCCTGCAAACCTTCACTTAAATCAGCGGTTCCTTAGAATGAAAATAACTATGCATCCCCGTTTGCTAAAGAGTCTCGGTGGAATCGGGGTGCTTGGTTTCGTGCTTGGCGGCGTGCTGTCCTGCCAGGCGTTTCGCTGGACGGTGGTGAAAATGAAAACACACCGCGCCTTTCCTGGCGTGGGCCAGATTTCCACTGCGGATCTCGCCGCCTGGCTGAGCGATGCACACCGCCCACCGCCGATCCTCCTCGATGTCCGCACCCCAGCGGAATACGCCGTCAGCCACCTCGACGGCGCGATACGAGTGGAACCCGGATCAAAACCCGGCGCGCTCCATTTGCCGCTCGACGCGCCGATTGTCACCTACTGTTCCGTCGGCTATCGCTCCAGCGATTTCGGCGAGAAAATGCTCCAGGCGGGCTTCAAAAACGTTCGCAACCTCGATGGCTCGATCTTCGCCTGGGCGAACGAAAACCGTCCGCTGGTCCACGACGGCGAGCCAACGAATCAGGTCCATCCCTTCAACCCCGTCTGGGGCACGCTCCTCGATAAAAGCCATCGGGCCGACGTGCCTCCGGTCCAGCCGTAACTCACAGTGCGATGGAAGATATTTTCCAAACCATCGCGCGGGTCCGCACTCCGATTGTCGTGGGCTGGCTGGTCCTCCTGCTCGTCTGGGAAACGGTGGTGCCGTTCTTCGGTTTTTTCCGTCAGCACGGCCGCGAACGTTTCTGGCACGGCGTGAAAAACCTCCTCGTCGGCCTGGCCAGCACCATCCTTCCCGCTCTGGGTTTCCTCAGCCTGCTCGTCTGGATCACCCACTGGACCGCCGCCCATCATTTCGGTCTGCTCAATGTTTTTCCGCTCCCGCCCTGGCTGCACCTGGTTGGCGCTGTCCTGCTTCTCGATGTCTGGACCTACGCCTGGCATCGGGCCAACCACCGCATCCCGTTTCTCTGGCGGTTCCATCGCGTGCATCATGCCGACGCGCAGATGGATGTGACCACGGCGAGCCGTTTTCATTTCGGTGAGATCGCACTCTCGGCCATCCTGCGCGTGCCGTTGGTGCTCCTCATCGGCTGCAAAATGGGCGAGTTGGCCGTGTTTGAAACGCTCATGCTCGTCGTCGTGCAATTTCACCACGCCAACATCGGCATTTCGCCACGACTCGACTGGTTTTTGCGCCTCTTCATTACCACGCCCGCAATGCATAAAGTCCACCACTCCGATCTTCAGCCCGAGACGGATTCCAACTACACCGCCCTCTTTTCGATCTGGGACCGCCTGTTTCGAAGCTTTAAATTACGAGCGGACTTACAGTCGATTCAGTTTGGCCTGCAAGAGTTTTCCGGGGAGCGGCATCAATCGTTGTCCGCCCTCCTGCGCATGCCGTTCCTTGCGCGGAAACGGGAGTAGTTTCTTCGTCGCCGCGCGGGCCATCCGCTGCTATCATTCTTCCTAATGTCTACCATCCAATCTCCCTTCACCGGCGGCTGCTCTTGCGGCGCCATTCGCTACGAATCAACGGCCAATCCCGCCGCGATGTTGCAATGTCACTGCACCGATTGTCAGCAATCTAGCGGGGGACCGTTTTCGTCGTTTGTCGTCGTCCCCAAGGCAGCGTTCCGATTCACCAAAGGGAAACCGCATTTTTACGATTCACCGAGCGAAGGCGGCGGGGAAAATCATCGCGGTTATTGTCTGGAATGTGGTTCGCCCATCGTATCCACGCCCGATCCTGCGCCGGAAATCGTGGCGATTCGTGCGGCCAGCCTGGATGATCCGAGCGGCTACCAGCCAACGATGGACGTCTGGATGTGCGACGCGCTGCCTTGGACGGTGACGAGTCCTGCGACGACGAAATTCGACAAATATCCCGGGTAGTCGAAAGCGCGGCAGCTTATGATGACGCTTGCATTTGCGCGGCAAGTCCATAACCGTTTGCCACTTGATAGCTCCCCACATGATCCGAGTTGAAAACCTAACCAAACGTTACGGCGGTCGCACGGCGGTCGATAACATTTCTTTTGAGGTCAGTCAGGGCGAAATCGTCGGATTTCTCGGGCCCAATGGCGCTGGAAAAAGCACGACGATGAAAATCCTCGCGTCCTATCTGCCTGCGACCAGCGGCACCGCGTGGATCGGCGGCGACAACGTCTTCGAAGACTCGCTCAAGACCCGCAGCCGCATCGGTTACATGCCGGAAAACGTGCCGCTTTATACCGACATGCGGGTGAACGAATATCTACGGTATCGCGGTTCGTTGAAAGGACTCGGCGGACGCAAACTTCGCGAGATGATTGGTTCTGCCAAGGAGCTCACCAATTTACAGGAAGTGGAAAACCGGATTATTGGCACGTTGTCGCGTGGCTTCCGTCAACGCGTGGGACTGGCGGACGCGCTCTTGCACGAGCCGGATTTACTGATTCTCGACGAGCCCACAGCGGGCTTGGACCCGAATCAAATTCGGCAGGTGCGCGACCTGATTAAGAACCTCGGCAAATCGCACACCATCCTGCTTTCCACCCATATCCTCAGCGAAGTGGAGATGACTTGCAGCCGGGTGATCATCATTAACAAAGGCAAAATCGAAGCCTCCGACACGCCGGAAAATCTGGTCAAACACATGCGCACGGCGGGCGGCATTTTGCTCGAAGCCAAAGCCGATGCAGAGAGCGCTCTAACTCGACTGAAAAACGTGCCCGGCGTGAAAGACGTGACCGTTAAAACCGAGGACGAATGGAGTATATTCCAACTCCGTCTCGATGCCGACGCCGATCCGCGCGAAGACATTTTTCGTCTAGCTTGCGAGGAAAAATGGCAGGTCCGAGAGCTTTCCCGGATGCGCGGCACCCTCGAAGACGTCTTCGTCGAACTCACCCACGCCGATCACTAACATGCGTAAATTCTTCACACTATGGAACCGGGAGCTCTCCTCCTATTTTCAATCGGCCATCGCCTACGTTGTTCTCTTTTTTTTCCTGCTAGCCACCGGCTGGAATTTCCAATGGGTGGTCACTCTAATCAATAGCGCGCCAACCGATGTCAGCATCGTGCAAGGCTTCTTTAACAACTTCTTCTTCTGGTTTCCGTTCGTCTTGATTTTCCCGCTCATCACGATGCGGACTTTTGCCGAGGAATTTAAAATGGGCACGATCGAAACACTGATGACTTCGCCCGTCACGGACCTGCAAGTCGTGCTCTCGAAGTTTGCTGGCGCATTCTTTTTTTATGTCATTCTCTGGATTCCAAGTCTGCTTTACTTCGTGATCTTCCAAGCCGTGACTCATACCGGCGCTGCCGTTTCGCCCGGCTCAATTTGGGGCTCGTATGGAATGATTATTTTGCTCGGGATGTTCTACATTTCCGTCGGTTGCTTTGCGTCTGTCTTGACTAACAATCAAATCATCGCCGCCGTCATCTCCGGCGTTTCCGTGGCGCTCTTTTTCTTCATGGGAGTCATCTCGCTTTTCGCGCTCGATATGAATCAGAATCTGCGCGACCTGCTTTCCTATTTCTCCGCTATCGATCACATGAATACGTTCTCAAAAGGCATCATCGATACACGGCCGATAATCTTTTATCTATCGATGACGATGTTGTTTCTAGCCCTGACCTACCACGTGTTCCAACGACGGAAATGGAAGTCCTAACCTACTGGCATTCCCATGGCTGAAGAGACCTACCATATCAATCGCGTTCGCATCGGTTTTAACGTCACGCTGCAAGTCATCCTCGGGCTGGTGATTTTCGGCTTTTTAAACTATCTCGCATTCAATCATTTCAAACGTTGGGATCACACGCGTTCGCACCAGGGTTCCATCTCGCAGCAAACCAAAAAAATTATCGGACAGTTAGAGGAAAAAGTGAAAATCTTCGTCCTCGTTGCACCGGCCACGCCAGTGGCTGCGGACATCAAAGACTTACTGGCGGAATATCAGATCAACGCAAAATCTCAGGGGAAGAAGATCGATATCGAGACGATCAATCCGTATCAGGATTTGAATCGCGCCAAGGAGCTGCAACAGAAATACAAATTCGGCTCGGCGGAAGCTTTGCTGATCATCGACTATAAAGGACGCACGAAGTTTCTCAAGATCGCTGACATGCTGGAATTTCAGTCGGGTGAGAATGCTATCTCGTCCCCAGAGCTCAAGGCTTTCAAAGGCGAACAAGTCATTACCCAGGGATTGCTGGGAGTCATCGAGCCGAGCCAGAGCAAAGTCTATTTTGTCGAGGGAATGGGCGGCCTCGATTTCGTCGGCAAGCCTTACAACAAGACTTTCATGACTTATCTGGAGCGGCAAAACCTGGCCTCGGCTTCATTGAATCTATTGAACGTCGAGAAGATTCCTGACGACGCCAAGGCTGTAATGATCACCGCGCCAAAATATGATCCGACTGACAGGGCACTCACGTTGCTAAAAGAGTATTGGAGCAAGAAAGGGCGCATCTTCATTTTCCTCGACCCCAATCAGAGCACACCCAACCTGATCAAATGGCTCGGTGAGCTAGGTGTTACTGTGCAAAATGATCGCGTTAAAAAAACTGAAAATCTCGGGAATGGTTTGTTAGGAGTTTATAAAAACACGATTTCGAACTTCTTGCCCAATCATCCGATTACCAAAGAGCTCGAAGGAGTTCGCACCAGCCTGGATGGCCCAACGGAATCGCTTAAAATGGATCAGGCGAAAGCAGGAACTTCGCAACTACGCCTAACACCGTTGTTGAAAGCTGACGAAGGTTATTGGGGGGAAACCAATTACCTGGCCGGTGAAGACGAGCCTCTGAAATTCGACAAAGGAGTTGACCACGAAGGACCGCTCGTTCTCGCCGTCGCCATCGAGCAAGGCGCGGTAAACGACGCGCGAGTGAAAGTCGATTCTGCACGAATGGTTTGCCTGGCCAATGCGGACTTCCTCAACGACCAACACATCGTCTCGCAAAACCTGGATTTCTCCATTGCCGCCATGAATTGGCTGGTGAGCCGCGAAGAGCTTATTTCCATTCCGCCAGTCGAGAAGAAGAACTTCAAGTTAGGACTCAATCAGGACCAACTGAGCAAGCTTAGTTTGTATGTGCTCATCGTTATTCCGGCAGTTGTGGCGTTGTTAGGGTTTAGTGTCTGTTGGTCGCGCCGACGTTAGGTTCTAACTCGAATGAAAACGCGCTCTACGATTTTGCTGCTATTAGTCGTGGCTGCATTTACGGCTTACGTTTTTCTCTTCGAACGCCACGGTCCGTCCACTCGCGAAAAGGATGAGAATTCCATGTCGCTCGCGCAATTTGACAGCACGAAAATCACCGGCCTGGACATCACCAACGGCGACGTCGTGATCCAGCTGCGCAAGAAGAACGATCAGTGGGTGTTAACCAAGCCGTTCGAGGACCGTGCTAACGTTGCGAGCATCACGCCGATCCTAACATTGGCCGCAGATTTGCAACGCACCGGCGTGGTCGATCATCTTGGAAAAGGCGGCAAGTTACGCGACGCTCTGAAGGAATACGGAGTTCAGAAGGCGAAGGTGCGTCTCAAATTGTTAGGAGAAGGTGCCCCATCTGAAATGAATTTCGGAAAGGACACCGCTTTTGAGGGGAAAATTTACGCGCGGCTGGAGACTGACGATAACATTTCCGTGGTCAAATCGGACTTGCGCAATCTGTTGATCAAGGACGTTTCCGAGTTTCGCGATAAGCATCTAACTCGACTGGAAACTAGCAACGTTTCCAAGGTGAAAATCAAAACACCAGCGGGCGAAATCAACGTCGCGCAAACGGGCGATCATTGGAATCTGGAAACACCGATCAAGGCGCGAGCAGCCGATAGCCGCGTGCAGGATCTTATTTCTAACATTAACAACATCGCGGTGGAAGAATTTGTGGCTGCCGAAGATACCAATCTAGCAAAATATGGATTGGCGGAACCACGTGGCTCGATCTCGCTTCAGGCGAAAGCTAGTGACGATCGGGAAACCATTCAGATCGGCTCGCCGACGGAAAAGAGCGCGGACAAAATTTATATTCGAGTAGTAGGGCGTCCGTCGATTTTTGTGGTGCCAAAGAACATCGGCGTAGCACTCGGCGTGAAGCCAAACGATCTGCGTGATAACAAGCTAACTCGAATCAATTTTGATTTAGTTGACCGTATTACCATCGAAAAACCGGGTCAACCAACGCTGGTTTTAGCTCGGGAACAAGAGACCTGGACGTTCCTGGAAAACAAGCAACCAGTCGTCGAGTCCGAGGTTGTGCGACTGATCGACGTGTTGAATAACACGGAGACAAAAGCCTATGTGGACGACACCGCTGCGGATTTGAAGCCCTATGAATTGGATCAGCCGGTACTAACCATTCGGCTGAGCAGTTATTCCAGTGAAAATACGGCGGAGGCTGCCAAAGGAGAAACGTCACTGGCCACGGTGCAATTTGGAAAGACCGAGAACGATATCGTTTATGCGCGACTGGCAGAGGAACCCTTCGTCGTGTCCGTAGGATCGGGGATACTAACTAATCTGCCTACCACTCGCGCGGCGTTTGAAACTAGCGAAAAAAAATGATCGAGATCGTGCAACGCGAAGGCCACACGCTGGACGTGCTAACCGTCGGAGACTTACGCATCACGGTTAGTCGACTGGGTGCGGAAATGGTCAGTCTCGCGCGACGCGATGCTGCCGGAGCTTGGCACGGATTTTTGTATCGCGATGGCGATGTTAGCAAGAACGCGTCTGGCTGGAATAATCATTCGACTTTGATGGGATTCTACGTCCATCGGATTTTGAATGAGCAAACGCAATATCGTGGAAGGGCAATTCGCGGGAGCACGCATAGTTTCCTGCGCCGAAAGATATTTTCTGCGCCAGAAACCACGGAGACCAGCGTTGAATACCGAATTGCTGCGGAAGAATTTTTACCCGACGAATATCCATTCAAGGTCGATTGCTCCATTTGCTACCAGCTGGAAGACGAACAGCTCGTCGTGCGTTTCCGTTTTGAAAATCGCGAAGATTTGGAGTCGCACGTTTCGTTTGGATTGCATCCCGGTTTCGCAGGTTCGGATGTAACTCGCATGGAAATTTTGCTTCCGCCGGGACGTTACAAAAGACATTTCGCTCCGGGAAATTTTCTTTCGAGTGAGACTGAAATCATCGATTTCGCTGGAGGTCCGATGCCTTTTCCGGTGAGCGAATTGCCCGGCTCATTTCTGCTCGATCTAGCGGAAGTGACGAACCGGATTTTTGTCGTTCGCGATCCCGTGAATGGCCGCCAGTCCACGTTGGATTATTCGGAAGCGCCGTATCTAACTTTGTGGTCAGACGGCGGTCCGTTTATCTGCGTGGAACCTTG